>JAGAAJ010000007.1 GCA_017615355.1 Prevotella sp. | reverse complement strand
TGCCGATGGCCTCGCCGTTGCACGTCAGCACATCGTCGGCATCCAGCCGCAACTCCAGCACATTGCGTTTCTTCACCTCCTGCTCCTGCTGCTCCGTGGTGTCCTCGGGCGGCGGCAGCTGACTCGTCAGGCCCTTGTCGGAGTCCATCGAAGAAGTCACAAGGAAGAAGATCAGCAGCATAAACGAGATGTCAGCTGTTGATGTCGTGTTGAGTTGCGGCACTTCCCTATTCCTTCTTCTTCTAAACATTTCTTTTCGTTTTCGTTAACGTCAACGTTATCGTTAAGGTTAAGGTTATCGTTAAAACGACAATCATCACCAGCGCAGTATTGATCAGCATGTCGCTCATGCGCAGCCAGAAGGCGTCGCTAAATGTCTTCCCGTTGATGTTCAGCGGCTGCGTGCTGGCCGTCAGCCACGTCACCGCCAGCGTCACCACCAGCAGTCCTGCTGTCAGCCAGGCAATGCGACGGGCAGGCACACCATTCTCACCTCTCACCTCACACCTCTCACCTCTCACATAAGGACGCACCACCGACCACACCGTCAGCAGCACGGCGACTGCCAGCAGCACGTAAATGGTGTAAAGCACGATGTCGATAAACAGCGGTGAATCCATAAAAAAATATGTCCTTATGTTCTTATGTCTAAAATAAAGTCCTTCTGTCTAAAAACCACTCCTTATGTTCTTCTGTCTGATTTTCCTTTTCATCAGGATGTCGAGCAGCGTGATGGCCGACTCCTCCATCTGGCTCGTCAGCCGTTCAATCTTTGACAGGATGAAATTGTAGAACACCTGCAGCACCAGTGCCACGATGATACCGAATATCGTCGTGATCAGCGCCACCTTCATGCCCTCCGCCACGATCGTCGGGCTGATGTCGCCCTGCTCCTGTATCTGGTCGAAGGCCATCACCATGCCTATCACCGTGCCGAGGAAGCCCAGCGACGGCGCCATCGCGATAAACAGCCTGATCCACGAGCAGCCCTTCTCAAGGTTGCCCGACTGCACCATGCCATAGTTCACGATGTTTCGCTCCACCGATGCCATCTCCTCGTCGGCATGCAGCAGCCCCTGATAGCAGATGCTCGCCACGGGCCCGCGCGTGTCGCGGCACAGCGTCTTCGCGCCCTCCATGTCGTCGGCCTCCACCTTCTTCTCCACGTCGGCCAGCAGTTTCTTCGCGTTGATCTCCGACAGCGTCAGGTAGACGATGCGCTCGATGCACAGCGCCAGGCCCAGTATCAGCACGATGGCCACCAGCGACATAAAGCTAGCGGTACCCTCCACGAACTTCGACTTCAGCTGGTCGTGCAGGCCCATACCCTCGGCCATTCCCGGCTGCAGAGCCATCACGTCCTCGCCCACCAGGTCCTCAGGCGACGGCAGCTCCTCCGTCATCTCCGCCATCAGCAGCGAGTCCGTTTCCGTCATCGCTCCCGCCAGCGTATCGTTTTCGTAGCGAAGCGTTTCGTTTTCGTTCGAAGCTGTCGTTTCCTGTCCCCATAGGGGTGTTGCGCATATCACCATGCTGCACAACAGCAGCACAGCCATTAGTGTTCTAAATGTCTTTTTCCTCATTCGTAGCTACAATTCGGTCTGCAAAGGTAGTAAAAAGATAACAAACCGCCAAGAATTACCCATTTTTTACAATAACTTAACGTAACCACAGCATACACGCTTTGGCCATTTTTTAACATCTTTGAGGAGTGTCAAGTCAAGCAGTTATCTAACACTCCACTCAAAGAGTCCTGCCGAGTTGTCGGTGGGCAGCACGACCTCCAGGCGTAAGGCCATGGTGCTGACTGGGGCGAAGTTGACCGTGCAGGCAACTCCCTTGTCCGTAGGATAATGATCGGCACCAGCGACGGGCTGCCAGTTGCCTTGGGCATCCAGATAGAGGATTCGCCAGGACTTGGGCACACGGCATCCGCCCCAGGGGCCATCGTCAAACCAATAGACGGTACAGCTGCTGACCGTTGCTGCTTCCTGGAACTCATATCCCAACCATTCCGTAGTGTCCTTTTTCGGCCACCAATGGGTGTAGGGCACGGAACGGTCGTTCTCGTCCTTCGGCACCAGGCGGTCGTTGATAGAGGAAAGGGATGGCACCCTCGATCCGCTGCTGACCTTGCTCTCAGAGGCAAGGGTGGCGGGCTGCGTGGGATTGGTGGCGTTGAGGTCTTGAGGCAGCCAAACGCGCATCTTGCCGCTGCCACGATGACACCATGCATAGTAGGGGATGAGCGTGAGCGACTGGTCTTGGGTCTCAAGCTTGCCCTGTTTGTTGAAGTTCAGGCTTTGAGCATCTGTGGTCAACGTCACCACGGGTGTTCCCGCAATCTCGCCCTTGCCAAGGGTGAACTGCGGCTCCTGATTGATGAGGGCACCCATGATGTCGAAGTTGTTGTCGGGATGTTCGGCGCAGTAGACCAGCGGACCTCGCTCGATGCTCACCATGCCGCGGTCGGCAGCCACTTTGTTGTTGGCACGGACGGTGCGCGGCTCCATGTCGAAGTGTATCTGCACCTTGTCGCCCTTCTTCCATTTGCGTGTGATGGAGAAATAGCCGCGCTCGAGGTCGATGGCATGAACAGGGTTGCCATTCACGGAAATAGTATAACCGAGGCGTTTGTTGTCGGAATAGGTGTAAAGGTCGCTGGGTACTACCTGACTGCGCACCCATCCGGGGATACGTATCTGGAGCGTCATCTCCTTGCTAAGGGCGGTCTTGTCAATGCTGATCTCAATGTCGCCGTCCCAAGGATAGTTGGTCTTTTGACTCAGGGCCACTTTCTTTCCGCCGACGTTTAGCGTAGAGCTGTTGGAGAGGAACAAGTTGACGTAAACGGCAGGGATTCCTCTTTCCTCTCTAACGGCATACACATAGCCCGGCAACGAGGGAATAAACCGGCAGATGTTGCTGGGGCAGCAGGCACAGCCAAACCAAGCCTGGCGCTGGTGCTGACCCATCGACTCAAGGGGATTGGGATAGAAGAACCCATTGCCTTCGAGCGAGACGCCGCTGATGAGTCCGTTGTAGAGTGTGCGCTCCAAGACATCGTAGTATTTCGAGTCGCCATGGAGCAGGAAAAGACGGTAGTTGACGTAGACATTGCCGATGGCAGCACAGGTCTCGCAATAGGCGCTCATATTGGGCAACTCATAGTTCTTGCCGAAGGCCTCGCCGCTTGCTGTGGCACCAATGCCGCCGGTGATGTAGAGCTTCTTCTGGACGATGTTGTCCCAGATGTTGTCGATGGCTCGGATATAGCCCTCGTCGCCGGTCAGCGCAGCCACGTCGGCCATGCCGGCATACATATAGGCGGCGCGGACAGCATGTCCGACGGCCTCGTCCTGGTCAACGACGGGCAGGTGACTCTGGCTGTAGTCATTCTTGATCTGCGTCTTGCCGCGATAGTCGAGCAGAAACTTGGCAAAGTCGAGATAACGCTGCTGGCCAGTAGCCAAATAAAGACGTGCCATCGCCATCTCGGCAATCTGATGGCCTGGCACCACACACATCTGTCCAGGATTGGGCCCCACCTCCTTGCAGGCCACATCGGCATAGCGGCAGGCAATATCGAGGAACTTGCGCTTGCCAGTAGCCTGCCAGTAGGCCACGGCACCTTCAACCATGTGGCCAAGATTATACAGCTCGTGTGAGAGGTCTTCCTCCTTCACCCAACGGCGGTCGCCAGCCCAATGGTGTGGGTCGGCAGGATTCTGGGTGCGGGCGGTGTAGAGGTAGCCGTCGGGCTCCTGTGCCTTTCCGATGATGTCGATGACGGAGTCGCAATAGGCCTCAAGCTGCTTATCGGGGTAGGTCTGCAGGATATAGGCAGCACCCTCAAGGGTCTTGTAAGGGTCGGTATCGTCAAAGGAGTAGCCTACGCCGTTCACCTTGAACACCTTCGAGGGGTCCTTCAGGTGGGCGGCAGCATTGTCGAAATTCTTGTAGCGGCCTTCGCTCTCACATTTCGAGAAGGCCAGGGGAACGGTGACGTCGCGGCTAGCCTGCAGTCGCTGTCCCCAGAACGTGCCGGGTGTCACTTTCACCTGTGTGAAGGGCACGGGGGTGATGGGGTAGCCCTTCTGTGCCACGACTTGGCTTAATGACAAAGGAGAAATGATAAATGATAAACTCAAGAGAATCTTCTTCATAGCAGTATTGTCAAAATGTCTATTTTCTATTATCGAGTACTTCCTTCAGTTGGTTGGTGGCACGCTGGATCATGTCTTTCGTACCGCTGCCATCGCTGACGTAGCGGATGACCATGCCTGCGTAGCTGATGGCACGGTTGGCCTTCTCATCGTCGTCGGGCAGCTGCTTGGCCTGTTCAAGCAACCGCTGCAGCTCGTTCAGGTCTTCCAGTTCGGGCAGGTTGCCAGGACGCATGGTGTTGATGACGGCGTTCAGGGCCGAGGCCACGTTGTCTATTTCCTCCTGGCTATAGCGGTCGGCAGGGGCATCCATGTAGGACTGTGCCTTCGCATATTGCTCCTCCATACGGGCAAAGCCGTGGGCGGCCCAGGGGGCATATTCCGGCACCTTGACGGCGAGGGCATTCCATGCCTGCTGCTCGTCGATGCGGCTCTTGACGATGAGCAGCAGCTCGCGGAGCTCGGACTTGTCGACGGTACTGCCACTAGTGTAGCCGACAGTTTGCCCGGAGGCAGCAGGGAGGTTGATGCGGAAATAGTGGGTCAGGTGCTCGTCGCCGTCATAGTCGGGGATGAAGGTGCTTAAATCGTGATTGACGTCTACGGTGGCCTCTTCCCAAGTCTTGATGCCAGTAGCAGCCATCACAAGCGGCCCGCGCATAAATGCTCCTACCCATTGTCCGTCCATCTTGTCGGGACCGAAGTCGATATGCTTGTTGAAGGGCATCACCACCTCGACCACGTCTTTCTCGCTCCACTTACGGGCAGGAATCTCCACATAGCTCGACGGCTGGTAGGACTTGGCAATGCTCTTGCCATTGAGTTTTACATCAAAACCCTCGGTGGCCCAGTAGGGCACGCGGAGTTTCAGGGAGAATTTGGAGGTGTGAGGTGAGAGGTGAGAGGTGAGAGATTTCTGAAAGCGGATGACGGAACGCTCGGCAGGCCATTGACATTCCTGCTTCACGATGACGCCCTTCTGCTCCCACTTGGCAGTAGTCGGCATGTAGAGAGCCACCCAGAGGGTAGCCTCCCCGATAGAGGGGAAAGAGACGAAATAGGTGGCCTCTTGGTATTTCACGTGGTTCTCCACGCCCGTGCCACCGCAGCAGGTGGCCTGCGGCGTCTCGTTGCCCCAGGGCTTGGAGGCGTCAAGGCCTACGGCATACTGATAGGTGGTCTGATACCGATGCGGGTTGACCGAGCCGATGATCTGGTTGTAGAGCACGCGCTCATAGTAGTCCATGTATTTCGCATCGTCGGGATTGAAGCAGTTCAGGTCCTTCGTCAGCTTGGCGAGGTTATATGCACAGCAGGTCTCATTGAGGGTTGGCTCAGCGTGTAGCTCGCGGTTTCCCCAGCTGCTGACGTTGTTACACATAGAAGTAATCTGCGAGTAAGGCTGTCGGAACATCTCTCCGTTACCCACACCGCCCATGGCATAGCGGTAGCGTCCCTGAATCATCGTCCAGAAGTTCTGAGCCAGGTTGTAGTAATAGGGGTTGTTGTTGCCACGGAACGTGCGTAGTGCTCCCGTCACCATCGGAATGTGCTGGTTGGCATGACGTGTGCGGATGGCGTCGATGTTCTTGGCCAGCGGGTTGAAGAAGGCGGGGCTGTCGAAATAGTTGGCAGCCTCCAGCAGTTTCTCGCTAACGCTTAATTCTTCACTCTCATCTTTCCTCTTTCCACATTCCTCTTTCCTCTTTATCATCTCCGACAGGCGTGCCAGCGATTCGGCCATGCCGCCCACCTCGCCGGCGATGTACATGTTCCACATCTCGTAACGGTTGCCTGGCTTGGCACGCCGCTCTTCCTGACTACCGTCGCTCTTCACGTAGGTGCGATAGTGCAGGCGGTTCCACACCCAGAGTCCCATGTCCTTGGCAATGAGCAGGGCCTTGTCGGCCACAGCCTTATCGTCAATGTAGGTGGCAATATCGATGAGACCGGCTAGCTGCTTGTGTACGGAGTAGTAAGGAGCCCACACCCAGCTCTCGTTGTTGTAGGCCCTATACATCTCTATTAAGACACAATGCTGGGCAGGGATGGCATTCAGATAGCCGTAGCCGTATTTCTTGCAGTCTCCCTTATAGCGGTCGAAGTCGGCCCAGGTGCCCTGCATCTCGCGCAGCTCCTCCTCAGGGGCAAAGTCGCGTGCCTCCCAATAGCGGCCCAGGCTGTCGTTCCATACGAAGGTGAGCTCCTGACATTGGCGCAGCTCGTCGACCATCATCCTGATGTTGCTGCGGAGGATATCCTTCTTGGACTTGTCCTGACAGCTGGCAAAGGCGAAGGCCAAAGCCGACATGTAGTGGCCCGAGCCGTGTCCCTTCAGCTTGGTCGTCGGCGAGTCCCAGCCGTCGCTCTCAGGATAACCCTCGGTGGAGAGACCGTAGGTGTCGCGGTAGTTGTAGAGCTGTTGTTTGACGGGCAGGCTGATCAGCTGGTCAATGTCGAGGTCGCGGTTCGATGTCAGGCGGTTGTCGCCGTCAATGCTCACGTCATTTAAGGGCAGCGGCTCTGCTATGGGGATGTTCGACGGCACTTTCCATGTTGTCGCTGATTTCCATGTAGTGGCGGATTTGCAATCCGCCACTACCTTCACCTCTGCCCACACGGGGTAGCCGTTGGGTGTGGTATTGTCGCCGATGATGAATCCGCGCACCTTGTACGTGGTGCCCACGGGATTGATAGCAGGATTAGCCTCAGCCAGCTCGGTAGCCTCAGATGCATTCATCCATTTCACCTGACGATACTCACCGCATCCGTCGCTATAGGCCACCCACAGCTGATAGGGCAACCTCGGAGCATTGCCCACAGGCACCTCCACATTCACTGTCTCTACGCTTACGACGCTATGGTAGTCAGCAGCCGAAATGCCAGTAAAAGACAAAACCAACATCACGCCCGCCATCAAGAATTTCTTCATGTCATGCTTCATCAAACTAATCATCGCACGGGTCAATCTTCAACCTCTTTTGCTGTGCAAAGATAGCGATTTTTTCCTTTTCTGCCAAAAATATGGTGGCAAATTCGTCCTTTCACTTCATTTGCATGCCTCTCTGAATAAGTGAGCTGTTTATTTTTCTGAGGAGCCTCTTTATTTTGCTGAGGAGCTTCCTTATTTTGCTGAGGGAGCTGTTTATTTTGCTGAAGAGCCTCCGCATTTTTGCATGCCTAAACAGCATAAGACAGTTTGGAGAATCTTTTACCTACCGATGTAAGCACAATTATGTGCCCACATACGCCCGAGGCAGAGTCGCGATTCGCGACGGTGCCTTTACCCTTCACCAAGGGGTGCCCATTTCGTTCACCCCTTTACTTCAAACCAGTGCACCGAATCGGTGCAGTGCTTTTAGTTCAAAACCTGGGCCCTGATTCAGGGCGGTGGTATTAGTTCAAGGCAGTACCATGTAATATGATAAAAAATGGCCAAGAGCATGTAAGCCGTATAATTCTGTTGGTGGTCTATTGTCCTTTGATTATTTTGCCATTTCGTTCATTATCAGGAAATTAACAAATTTCGCTTGGTGACGTGGTGACGTGGTGACAGGTGACGTTAAGGAAAGGAAACGACCTCAAAAATAAAT
>JAGAAJ010000085.1 GCA_017615355.1 Prevotella sp. | reverse complement strand
TGGAATGTGGCGAAACTGCTGAATACCTCGACAAAGACCTGATTCTGGGCTTTATATTGGCTGTCAAGGATGAGGTGAAGTGAGAATGAGTTTTAGACATTTAGACATTAGACGTTTAGACGTTTTCCGCCATTTTGAAATGATGAAAACTTCAAAAATAATATATTATATATAATATAATATTTATTTTTGGCCTCAAATCCGAGGCAAAACGTCCAAATGTCTAATGTCTAAATGTCTAAATTGGAAAACCTTTAAACAATTGAATATGAGTGACTTATTAAAACGAATCAAGGGCTGACATCATTTCAATTCGGGTGCCTCCAAGGGGACATGGGTGGACTTGATGGCCCACTCCTTGGGGTAGAGATTGTTGGCACGGGTGCCGAGATTCTTCACCATGCCCAGCGGATGACCCTGATAGCACACCTGAACAAGACCAAGCGGCGTGTCGGGAGGAAGCCGGAGAGCCTGACGCTGCAGATAGCTGATGGCCTGCTGGTAGGAAAGGGATACGCGACCCACCCCCGTCCCCTCCCTGTAAAGGAGGGGAGTAAGTACCCGAAGTTTATGGATACCACTCTCGCCTTTGTGGAATTTTCTCCCCTCCTTTACAGGGAGGGGCTGGGGGTGGGTCTTGCCCCCTTTTCTCAGGACCGCCATGAAGAGACCCTCGCTGCGGGTGATGCCTGGGATGAAGCGATAGACGGGCCCGTGGAAGCCTGGCAGCAAGGAGCCGGTGATGCCCCATGCGGCCTCTGTGTCTATGGGCAGCAGCTGGGCGTCGAAGGTTTCCAGAATCCAGCGGACGTTTTCCTCGTTTTCTTTTGTATTGAATGTGCACGTGCTGTAGATGAGCAGGCCGCCGTCGTTGAGGCAGGCCCATGCGTCGCTGACGATGTCGCGCTGCAGCCGCCAGCATTTCTCCACGTTCTGCGGGCTCCACTCGCCGATGGTCTGCGGGTCTTTGCGGAACATGCCCTCGCCTGAGCAGGGCACGTCGCAGAGGATAAGGTCGAACTTCATGCCTGAGCGCACATAGTCGCGGGGGTAGTTGTTGGTGACGTAGCAGTCGGGATAGCCCCACTTTGTGATGTTCTCCAACAGGATGCTGGCACGCTTGGGCACGGGCTCGTTGCTGTAGAGCACGCTGCCCTCAGGCAGGGCGCTCCTCAACAGCGTGGACTTGCCACCAGGGGCTGCGCAGAGGTCAAGGGCTGATGGTTGATGGTGGAGGGTTGATGGCGCAGGACGGTGTCGAGAAACATCGAGGCGGCCTCCTGCACATAGTAGCAGCCGGCGTGAAGCAATGGGTCGAAGGTGAAGTTGGGGCGCTCGGAGAGATAGTAGGCATGGCGACACCAGGGCACGGGCTCGTCACTTTCCACCTTCCACCTTCATGGGATTGAGGCGGATGCTGACAGGCGGCTGCTGGTCGAAGGCGGAGAGATAGCGGTTGAAGCGCTCCTCGCCCATCAGCTGGCGTGTCGTCCTGACAAACTCCTCGGGAAGTGCTACCATAGGTCCTCCTGTTCTTGCGGTTCCTCTATTTTCTGCTGCTTGGCAGGCTGCTGCTTTATGTTGCCCTCGGCATCATACATGCCGTAGGTGGTGCGCAGGACGATGAACTCGGTGCGGCGGTTGAGCTGATGGCATATCTCCTGTTTCTCCTCGTCGCCCAGAGCCTCGATGAACTCTGGCGTGAGCACGTCGCCCTCCTTCAGCCAGTCGTATTTCTCGGTCAGCTTTCTCTTGATGACCTTCGGCTTCTGCTCGCCATAACCCACAGGCGACAGTCGGTCGGCAGCGATGCCATGCTCGATGAGGTAGTTGACTACGCTCTCTGCACGCCGCTGGCTGAGCCGCTCGTTGTACTGGTCGGAGCCACGGTTGTCGGTATGCGAGCTGAGCTCGATGGTGACGTTGGCGTTCTCGTTCAGCAACTCCACGAGCTTGTCGAGAGCATCCGTCGACTCAGGCCTGAGCGTAGCCTTGTCGAAGTCGAAGAAGATGTTGTCGATGAGCACAGGCGCTGTGATGGAGGCCAGCGGAAACTGCAGCACGTATTCCTCGCTCTCCAGCACGGGCTCCACACGCAGCTCCTCCTTATGGTTGAGGAATCCCTTGCAGGTGCCGAGGAAGACATAGCTGACGTTGGGCTTGATCTCCTCCTCGAAGGAGCCATCGCCATGCACGCTGATCTTCTTGTTGGTGCCGTCATTGCCCACCATGTAAACCAGTCCCTGCGGCAGCTCGTAGCCGTCCTGCTCGTAGACCCAGCCCTTCACGGTCTGTATCACCTCGCTCTTCTCAAAGGAATAGATGTGGTCCCAGCCACGGGCATCGCCACGATTGCTAGAGAAATAGCCGCGGTTGTGCAGGCCCTCGAAGGTCATGCCGAAGTCATCGCCGGCAGAGTTGAGAGGGAAGCCGGGGTGGACAAGAGACGAGTCTTCTATACAATAGATATCCAACCCGCCAAAGCCGGGATGTCCGTTGCTGCTGAAATAGAGGTCGCCGTTGGGACGGAAGGTGGGAAACATCTCGTCGCCCGGAGTGTTGATGGGAGCGCCGACATTCTCGACGCTGACAATGCTGTTGCCAGCAAGCTCGGCCCGCCAGATATCATAGCCACCCAAGCCGCCGGGCATGTCGCTGACAAAATAGAGCCAGCGGCCATCGGGCGAGGGAGCAGGATGGGCAAAGGTGGAAAGCGTATCACGACTGATGTCAAGCACGGTAGCCTTTCCCCACGAGGCATCGCTGCGCTGCGCCGTAGCTATCTGGGCATAGCGTGGATAGCTGGGGTCGGTCTTGCAGACGGTGAGGTACATCGTCTTGAAATCGGCCGAGAAGGTGCAGGCGCCCTCGTCAAACTCGCTGTTCAGGTCGCTCTCGATGGGCTCCGGCTTGCTCCATTTTCCCTTGTCATCCTTCTGAGAGAAGAAGATGTCGGCATTTTTCATGCCTGTGATGCCGCTCACCTCGTCGCCCTTGGCCTGATTGCGTGTCGAAGAGAAATAGAGCTGGTCGCTGTCGTCGCCAGCCAAGGCCGGCGAATATTCTGCACGGCGCGAGTTGAAGATGTCCTGCCTCTTCACCGTATAGCCGGAATAGTCGGCCTCGGCCTTCCATTGCGGTGCCATACGGGCCGACTGCAGGCCGATGATGGTTTGAGAGGTGAGTGGTGAGAGGTGGGAGGTGTGAGAATTGACAAGAGAGGTGAGTTTTCTTTCCGTCGTCCCTAAACTGTCAATGAGCAGCAGGAAAGTCTTCTCCGCCTCCTTATAGCTGCCATTCTTCAGCTGCAACTGAGCAAGGTTGAAGAGGGCGGTGGTGTCGGCCTGCTTGTAGCGCACGGCATTATTGTAGGCGGCGATGGCTTTCTGGGTGAAGTTGATGCGACGATAGCAGTCGGCCATCTTCAGGGCACGTTGTCCACGCAGGGGCTTTTCCTTGGCTTTTGTCTGCGAGTAGGCTTTCTTGTAACAGCTGGCGGCATCATAGTATTCGCCCAGCGCGAAAAACTTGTCACCTTTCTTCATGGCGGTGTCGGCCCCGCAAGCAGCCAGAGCCAACACCGCTATGGTGATCAATATGATTCTACAGCAGCGCATACATTATCAATAACGCATGAGTTGCCGAATTATTGCATGGATGAGGGAAGGGAAGAGAAAATGCTTAGTAGGCGGCCCGATACTTGCCTTCGTCCTTGTCCTGCAGCATCGAGAGATAGGACTGGTAGCGGCTCTGTGCGATGTAGTGGTTTTCCAAAGCCTGCAGCACGGCACAGCCCGGCTCGTGGGTGTGGGTGCAATTATTGAAACGACAATCCTTGGAGAAACGGAAGATTTCCTTGAAATAGCCTGAAATCTCCTCGGGCTCCATATCGAAGGAGCCGAAGCCCTTGATGCCCGGGGTGTCGATGAGATATGAGGTCCCCAGGCTGATCATTTCCGAGAACGTGGTGGTGTGCATCCCCATGTTGTGGGCATCGCTGAGATCGGCAGTACGCAGATTGGCACCTGGCACGAGGCGGTTGATGAGGGTGGACTTCCCCACCCCACTATTGCCGCTGAGCAGGGTGATTTTGCCTTCCAAAAGAGGATTCAGCTGGTCGAAGCCCTGACCGGTAGCGGCTGACACCTGCAGGCATTGGTAGCCGATGGTCTCATAGAGCTGCACCATCATCTGCTGATAGTGGCGCTGGTCGTCGTCGAGCAAGTCGGTCTTGTTGAACACGAGGATGACAGGCACACGGTAGGCTTCGGCAGAGGCGAGGAAACGGTCGATGAAGGTGGTGCTGGTCTCAGGGTTGGCCACGGTGACGATGAGCAGGGCCTGGTCGACATTGGCTGCGATGATGTGACTCTGTTTCGACAAGTTGATGCTCTTGCGGATGATGTAGTTTTTCCTATCCTCAATCCCTGTGATCAGGCCATCCTCGGTATCCGCTTGCGGCATGCGCACCTCTACCCTGTCACCCACAGCCACAGGATTGGTGCTGCGGATGCCCTTGATACGGAAGTTGCCCTTTATCCTACAATCAAGCAGCTGGCCATCGTCCGTACGGACGGTGTACCAGCTGCCTGTGTTCTTAATGACGAGTCCCTTCATTTAGACCGTCATGATCTCCTTGTTCTTGGCCTCGATAAGGGCGTCGAGCTTCTTGATCCACTTGTCGTGCAGCTTCTGCAGCTCGTCCTCGGCATCCTTCTCGTTGTCCTCTGAGAGACCGTCCTTGATGGCTTTCTTCAGCTTGTCCTTGATGTCGGCACGAACATTGCGCACCTCCACCTTGGCCTTCTCGGCAATCTTGTTGCATTGCTTCACCAAGTCACGGCGACGCTCCTCAGTAGGCTGAGGAATGGTGAGGCGAATCATCTCGCCGTTGTTCTCAGGGGTGATGCCTACATCGCTGTCCATGATAGCCTTCTCAATGTCCTTGATCTGCTTGCGATCCCAGGGCTTGATGGCGATGGTGCGTGCGTCAGGGCAGTTGACGGTGGCGACCTGGTTCAGGGGCACTTTCGAGCCGTAGCTCACTACTCTCACTCCGTCGAGGATGGCCACATTGGCGCGGCCGGCACGGATGCGGTTCAGCTCGTCCTCCAGGAACATGGCTGCCATCTCCATGCGCTCCTCGCTTTTCTTCAATGTTTCTTTAACGTCTATCATAATGGTAATAGGTTTTTCCGCTGACAAAATTAGGTATTTTCTTCGTCACTTGCAACATTTTAAGGAAAAAAAACACGAAAGAAGCGCGTTTTTCTAAAATAATGCCTACCTTTGCACCAAATTTTTAAGCATGATGAAGACGTTTCGCACCCTTATCGCTGCGCTGCTCCTCGCAACAGGCAGTATCACGGCTTTGGCCGACGACTATCAGTACCTGACCATTAGTGGCTCGGGCAGTGAGAACAGTTTCAGCGTGAGCAAGATTCAGAAGATTACTTTTGAAGCTTCCAACATGGTGCTCGTGATGACTGACGGCACCGAGCAGCGTCTGCCGCTGGCAGGACTGGAGAAGATGTTCTTCGCCACGTCGCCTTCAGGCATCGCTACGATAAGCACCACGCAGTCGAAGATGCAGTTCAGCGACGGTGTGCTCCGTGCTACGGTGGCTGCCGGCGAGACCATCGCCGTCTACAACATGAAGGGCGAGAAGGTGTTCAGCGCCAACGAGAGCGGCAGCTATGACCTGTCGAATCTGCAGCGTGGCGTCTACATCATCAAGGTGGGGACAGAAACCCGCAAGGTCGTAAACAAGTAAGGGTCTCCACCGCCCCCTCCGAAGAGAGGGGAGAACGAACAAGAACAACTAATTTATAATGTACGTGTAACCTATATTATGGCACAACAAGAAGACGTTTTCAAGAAGATTGTATCACACTGCAAGGAATATGGTTTTGTGTTTCCCAGCAGTGAAATCTATGACGGTCTGGGCGCAGTGTACGACTACGGCCAGATGGGTGTGGAACTGAAAAACAACATCAAGCAATACTGGTGGAAGGCTATGACCATGCTGCACGAGAATATCGTGGGCATCGATAGCGCCATCTTCATGCATCCCACTATCTGGAAGGCCTCGGGCCACGTGGATGCATTCAACGATCCCCTTATCGACAACCGTGACTCGAAGAAACGCTATCGCGCCGATGTGCTCATCGAGGATCAGATAGCCAAGTACGACGATAAGATTCAGAAGGAAGTGGAGAAGGCTCGCAAGCGTTTTGGCGAGAGCTTCGACGAGGCGAAATACTTAGAGACCAGCGAGCGCGTGAAGGAGACAAAGGCCAAGCGCGACGCCCTGCACACCCGCTATGCTGCCGCCATGCAAGGCCCCGACTTGGAGGAGCTGCGCCAGATTATCCTGGATGAGGAAATCGTCTGCCCCATCAGCGGCACGAAGAACTGGACCGACGTGCGCCAGTTCAACCTGATGTTCTCTACCGAGATGGGCTCTACGGCTGACGGCTCGATGAAGATCTACCTACGTCCTGAGACGGCACAGGGTATCTTCGTCAACTACCTGAACGTGCAGAAGACGGGCCGTATGAAGATTCCCTTCGGCATCGCACAAATTGGTAAGGCTTTCCGCAATGAGATTGTGGCTCGTCAGTTCATCTTCCGTATGAGGGAGTTTGAGCAGATGGAGATGCAGTTCTTCGTGAAGCCCGGCACCGAGCTGGAGTGGTTTGCCAAGTGGAAGGAGACACGCATGAAGTGGCACCAGAATCTGGGCTTCGGCGCTGAGAACTACCGTTTCCACGACCACGACAAGCTGGCACACTATGCCAACGCTGCCACCGACATCGAGTTCCACATGCCCTTCGGCTTCAAGGAGGTGGAAGGCATCCACAGCCGCACCAACTTCGACCTGTCGCAGCATGAGAAATACTCGGGCAAGCAGATCAAATACTTCGATCCTCAGACCAACGAGAGCTTTACGCCGTTTGTTATCGAGACCTCTATCGGTGTCGACCGAATGTTCCTCAGCATCATGTGCCACGCCTTCGACGAGGAGAAGCTGGAGAATGGCGAGACACGCGTAGTCCTGAAGCTGCCCGCAGCCCTGGCTCCTGTGAAGCTGGCTGTGTTGCCGCTGGTGAAGAAGGACGGTCTGCCCGAGAAGGCTCGCGAGATTGTCGACGACCTGAAGTATCACTTCACCTGCCAGTATGACGAGAAGGACAGCATCGGCAAGCGCTATCGTCGCCAGGACGCTATCGGCACTCCCTACTGCGTCACCGTCGACCACGACACCTTGAATGACGGATGCGTCACCCTCCGTTTCCGTGACACGATGGAGCAGGAGCGTGTGAAGATCAGCGACCTGAACAGCATCATCGAAGACAAGGTAAGCATCACGTCATTGCTTAAGAAACTGTAATACAGGCAGAAAAACAATGAAGTTTATATCTTTAAGACAACTTAAACAACAAGGACAACTTTTCATCATAGGTTGTCTGAGTTGTATAAGTTGTCTTTTTACATCCTGCACCAAGGAAGAGACTGAGGCAGGCGAATGGGACAACTGGCAGCAACGCAATGAAGCATATTTTGCCTCGTTGGCCGATTCGCTCAGCACCAATCCCAACCAATGGCAGCGCATCCTGAGCTTTTCGCAGAGTGCCGCCACTAGCCACGACATCGACAAATACATCTATGTGAAGAAGCTGGAAAACGGCGAGGGCGGCGAGAGCCCTGCCTACACCGACTCCGTGCGTGTCATCTATCAGGGTCGGCTCATTCCCAGCGCTACCTTCACAGAGGGCTACGTATTTGACGGCACCGTCTATGGGAAGTTCTCTACCGCTACCAGCTCCACAACCAAGCTGCTGGTGTCGGGCACCGTCGACGGCTTCAGTACGGCTTTGCAGCACATGCATCGCGGCGACCATTGGCGTGTCTACATCCCCAGCACGCTGGGCTATGGCGAGGAAGGCAGCAGCACCGGCACCATTCCCGGCTATAGCGTCATCATCTTCGAGTTGCAGCTCATAGACTTCAGCCACGCTGGCGAGACAATGCCCGCTTGGAGCAGTAGAAGGAACAGATAATAGATAATTGATCATTAACCCTCCACCATTAACCTTCCACCATTATGATGAAGAGAACAATCCTGAGCATGATGCTCGCCGTTGTCGCCCTATGCGGATTTGCCGCCTGTGGCAACAAAGAGAAAAAAGTAGAGAAAACCGACGCCAACACCGAGGCTACACAGGTCATCAACACCAAGCAAGACGCAACCACCGAGGCTACACAGGTCAACAGTAACGAGCAAGACGCTACCACTGAGGCTGAGAGCGAGGGTCTGACAGGTCAGGCACCCGACTTCACGCTCAATGATATCAACGGCAATCCGCTCAGTCTCTCTTCCTTGCGGGGAAAATATGTGATCCTCGACTTCTGGGGCTCATGGTGCGGATGGTGCATCAGAGGCATTCCTGCTATGAAGGAATACTATGCCAAGTATGCCGGCAAGTTTGAAATCCTGGGCATTGACTGCAACGACAGCGAGGAGAAGTGGAAAGAGGCCGTAAAGAAATATGAGTTGCCTTGGCTCCACGTCTATTGGACGCGTGAGTCGTCAGTGCTGACCGACTACGCCATCGAGGGTTTCCCCACAAAGATAGTAGTTGGCCCCGACGGCAATATCGTCAAGACCATCGTCGGCGAAGACCCCGCCTTCTATGAGTTCCTCGACGAGCTCTTCGGAAAATAATACCTTTATCCTTCAACCCTCCACCTTTAACCATTAACCTCTAACCTTGATAGAATACATTCGCGGCGAGCTCACCGACCTCACACCAGCCATAGCCACCATCGAGGCTGCCGGTGTGGGCTATGGGCTGAATATATCGCTGAACACCTACACCTCCATACAGGGAAAGAAAGAATGCAAGCTGTATGTCTACGAGGCCATCCGTGAGGATGCCTATGTACTCTACGGCTTTGCATCAAAACGTGAGCGCGAGATGTTCGAGCTCCTCATCACCGTCTCGGGTATCGGTACGAATACCGCCCGTATGATGTTGTCGTCAATGAGTGTTCCTGAGCTGTGCAACGCCATCAGCACAGGCAATGCCCGCCTTATCCAAAGCATCAAGGGCATCGGCAAGATGTCGGCACAGCGTATTATCGTCGACCTGCGCGACAAGATTGTGGCGCTGGGTCTTACCGACGAGATTCCTGCTGGCGGCACGATTACTGCTCCTGTGAACAATGCTGTACGCGACGAGGCTGTTGCCGCACTCACGATGCTTGGTTTCTCGCCGGCTCCCACGCAAAAGGTGGTTGTCGCTATCCTGCAGGAACAGCCCACCCTACCTGTTGAACAAGTGGTGAAACTGGCCCTGAAACAGATCAAGTAACAGCGCATCTCTATGCAATTCAACGCCGAGCAGCAGCGCGTCATCGAAGCTACAGGCGGTCATCACCTTGTGTTGGCGCCGCCGGGCTGTGGCAAGACGGCTGTGCTGGCTGAGCGTATCGTATGGGCATATCAGCATGGTGTGCCCTTTCATGAGATGGCCTGCCTCACCTTCACCAACCGTGCTGCTCGCAGCATGAAAGAGCGCATTGAGCAGCGTCTGCCCGAGGCCTCCCTTGACGGTGGGCTCTTCGTGGGCAATGTGCATCGTTTCTGCCTCCATTTCCTCTTCGACAACAAGATTGTAGCGGAGCACACCGCTGTCGTAGACACCGATACCAGCATCAGCATCATCAGCGACTATATGGGTGAGGACGAGTTGCGGGTGCTCGACGACAACCGCAGCCGCCAGCGCTATTCCCAGATTATCAACCTGCAGCACCTCATGTATCAATGCTGCCACGAATATCCCAGCCAGCTGATGGTGCATCGCGATGCCCTGAAGCCCACGCTGCTGAAGGAACTCTGTGTCCGATTCGCCCTACCCTATACACAAGCTTCCACCATCCAGCTCTACTTGCAGTCAGACGACTATCGTGATGAGGCGACAGGCATCAGCCAAGAGGCTCGCCAACTGATGGAGATGCTCTACGCTGCCCGCCAATATGAGCTGTACAAGAAGCAAAATGACTTGCTCGACTTCGAAGACCTGCTGCTCGTCACGTATGATGCACTTCGGGAATCCCGGAGGTACGAAGGAGCGGAGACATCTCCGAAAAGTGCTTTAGAGCTCCCGAAATACCGCTGGCTACAGATTGACGAGGTGCAGGATCTCAACCCCTTGCAGATGGCCCTTGTCGACAGCTTCACTACACCCGATGCTACGGTTGTCTATCTGGGCGATGCCCAACAGGCCATCTTCTCTTTCATGGGTGCGAAGACCGACACGCTGACCATGTTGCGCCAGCGATGCGGCGAACATTTCTACAACTTCTATCAAAACTACCGATCACCGCAGTATCTCCTCAACATCTTCAACCGCTACGCCCAATGCCAGCTCGGCATCGACCCGTCGCTGCTACCCACCACCACCAACGAATCGCCACGACAAAGCGGCGACGTCATGCTGATGGAAGCACCCACCAACGTGGACGAGGCCAACATGGTGGCACGTCTGGTAAAAAAGCTCTACGACGATTATCCAGAGCAGACCGTCGCTGTAGTGGTGGCCTTCAACAGCGATGCCGACGAGGTGAGCAGCGCACTCGGAAAGCTGCCCCACTTCAAAATCTCAGGCACCGATTTCTTCTCTACGTTACCCATGCGCCTGCTGATGGCTCACTTAGGAGTCATCCATATAGAGCACGACTTCATCGCATGGTCTCATCTGCTCTTTGGTCTGCAGGTCTATGCCTCGTGCAGCGCAGCCCGTCAGGCTGTAAGGAAAATGATGCAATTGGCCATCACTCCTGCCGACCTGCTACAGTATGACAAAACGACCTATGTAGCGGAATATGTCAGGACCTACGAGCAACAGGACATTGTGATCTTCGACACAGAGACAACAGGCCTCGACGTGGTCAACGACGATGTGGTGCAGATTGCTGCCATCCGCGTCAGGCAGGGGAAAGTAGTGGATTCACTCAACCTTTTCATCGAGACGGAGAAGCCCATCCCGCCGATGCTGGGCGATGTGGTCAATCCGCTCCTTGAAGAATACGGACGTCACCCGCACTTGCCGCCTGCCGAGGCCTTGCAACAATTCTGCGACTTCGCAAAAGATGCCGCCATCCTGGGCCACAATGCCACCTACGACTACCAAATCATGGAGCATAAAATGCGACGCTATGCCCCCCAGCTGTCGATGGCTGCACGCTGGCCTTCCTATCTTGACACCCTGAAACTGGCACATCTGCTACATCCACGCCAGCCAAGCTATAAGCTGCGCGACCTGCTTGTGCAGCTTCATCTGGAAGGTCAGAATTCACACTTAGCCGATGATGACATCATGGCCACCCTGAGCCTTGCCATAGAGTGTTACGAGCGCAGCCGCAGCATCATGGGCAGACAGATGGAGTTTCTCAGCCATCACCGTGATAAAATCCGACGTCTGCGCCTGCTCTACGGCCCTCTCTATGAAGAAGCCCGCCAGCGACTCTACAGTATTCCTAACGATGCTGCCGAAGATGAGAAGCACAGCGCCCTCAGCGACGAACTGCTCCATGCCTACCATTATATGCTTCAGCTGAATGTGATTCCTCCGTTGCCCAAGCTTGACTACGCCGTCAATTACATTGATACTGAAATGGTGGATACTACAGGGCGTTCGGGAGACACGAAACTCCCACTCGCCCAGCTGCTGCAGCGCCACTATGCCGAGCTGTGCACGCTGAAAGAGGCCGACCTCTGCGGCTCACGCAGTATGAAGGAGCGTGTCTTCGTCTCCACCGTCCATAAAGCGAAAGGATTGGAATTCGACAGCGTCATCGTCTACGACGCCGTAGAAGGAAAATACCCCAGCGTCTTCGCCAGCCAAGAGGCCATTGGCGGCGAGGAGGCCCGCAAATTCTACGTTGCCCTTTCAAGAGCCCGTCGCCGCCTCATCGTCACCTACTGCCACAACGCCATCAGTCGCTGGGGAGCCTGGCATGCCAAAGTGCTCACTCCCTATATGGAAGTGCTGCGCAGCCAGTTTTGCTAAGAAATCAGCCGTAATATTCCTTATACCATTCGGCGAAGTGACGAAGGCCTTCGCGAAGGGTAATCTTCGGAGTAAAGCCAAAGTCACGCTCCAATGCCGTAGCATCAGCATAGGTGGTGGGCACATCGCCCGGCTGCATCGGTACAAGCTGCTTATGAGCCTCGAAGTCGTAATCCTGAGGCAGGACACCGGCACGAAGGAGCTCATCCTGAAGGATATTCACGAAGTCAAGCAGGTTCTCGGGCTGACCGCCGCCGATGTTATAGACAGCATAAGGAGGAATGGGCAGACCGTCTTCGCCGGTACGACGCTCAGGAGCTCCAGCCATCACACGCACAATACCCTCAACGATGTCATCCACATAGGTGAAGTCGCGACGGCAGTTGCCGAAGTTGTAAATCTGAATGGTCTGACCTTTCAACAGTTTATTGGTGAAGCCGAAGTAGGCCATATCAGGACGACCGGCAGGACCATAGACGGTGAAGAAACGCAAACCCGTGCTGGGAATGTTGTAGAGTTTGCTGTAGCAATGGGCCATCAGCTCATTACTCTTCTTGGTGGCGGCGTAGAGGGAAACAGGATTGTCCACACGGTCATCGGTGCTGAAGGGAACCTTCTTGTTGCCGCCGTATACCGAGCTGCTGCTGGCATAGACCAAATGCTCAACGGGATTGTGGCGACAGGCTTCCAAGATATTGTAGAAACCGATGAGGTTGCTCTGGATATATGCATCAGGATTCTCGATGCTGTAGCGCACACCTGCCTGGGCGGCAAGGTTCACGACCACATCAAAGTGATAGTTCCCAAACAAGCCATCGATGGCAGCCTTGTCGGCAATGTCTCCTTTCACAAACGACCACTCATTGTCAGGATCAGCCTGATTCAGTTTCTCAAGTTCCTTGAGGCGGTATTCCTTCAGGGACACATCATAGTAGTCATTCATATTGTCAATACCGACGATTGTGGCACCTTTCAAATCCTTAAACAGGCGTTTCACCAAGTTGCTGCCAATGAATCCGGCAGCACCCGTAACCAGGATGGTCTTATTGTTCAGTTCAATCTTTTCCATAGTGTTCCTTTTTTATTTTGGGTGCAAAGGTACTCATAATTTTTTGTTAAAGAAAATAAAACACACTTTTCTTTTGTTCTTTGTTTGCTTATTATTACCTTTGCAGTCGAATATGAAAGAATTTGTCATCTCAGAAGCAAAAACAGAGACCGCCGTGCTCGTGGCACTCATCACGCCGCAGCAGGACGAGGCGAAAACGAAAGAATATCTGGACGAGCTGGAGTTCCTGGCCGAGACAGCCGGCGCTCGCACCGTACGACGTTTCACCCAGCGTGCCAATGGTCCCAGTCAGGTGACCTACGTTGGCAGCGGCAAGCTGCAGGAAATCAGAGCATATATCAAGGAGTGCGAGGACCGACACGACCATTGGGATGGTGAAGGTGAAGAACCTCTCGAGATAGGCATGGTCATCTTCGACGATGAGCTGAGCGCCAAGCAGATGCGCAACATCGAGAAGGAGCTGGGCGTGAAGATTCTCGACCGCACCAGCCTCATCCTCGACATCTTTGCCATGCGTGCCCAGACGGCCGAGGCCAAGGCCCAGGTGGAATTGGCGCAGCACCGATATATGCTGCCGCGCCTGCAACGCTTGTGGACTCACCTGGAACGTCAGGGAGGTGGCGGTGGCGCCGGTGGCGGCAAAGGCACCGTAGGACTTCGCGGCCCTGGTGAGACGCAGTTGGAGATGGACCGCCGTATCATCCTTCATCGCATCACCCTGCTGAAGCAGCGTTTAGCTGAGATCGACCAGCAGAAGACGACGCAAAGGAAGAATCGCGGCCGCCTCATCCGTGTGGCCCTCGTGGGCTATACCAACGTGGGCAAATCGACGCTGATGAATCTCCTTTCGAAGAGCGACGTCTTCGCCGAGAACAAACTATTCGCCACGCTCGACACCACGGTGCGTAAGGTGACCATCGAGAACCTGCCCTTCCTGCTGGCCGACACCGTGGGCTTCATCCGCAAGCTGCCGTCAGACCTAGTGGAGTCGTTCAAGAGCACCCTCGACGAGGTGCGTGAGGCCGACCTACTGGTACACGTTGTCGACATCTCGCATCCCGACTTCGAGGAGCAGATCAAGGTGGTGGAGAAAACGCTCAGCGACCTTGGCTGTGCCGAGACGCCCTCGATGATTGTCTTCAATAAGATTGACGCCTATCGCTGGACGCCGCAGGACGAGGATGACCTGACGGAGCCCACAAAGGAGAACATTTCCCTCGAAGAATTGAAACGCACATGGATGGCGAAGATACAGTCACCCGACTTCAAGTCGACCAGCGACTGCATCTTCATTTCTGCCCGTGAGAAAAACAATATCGACGAGCTCCGCACGTTACTTTATAATAAGGTACGCGAGCTGCACGTGCAGAAATATCCGTACAACGATTTCCTCTATCAAATCGAAGAGTAAGAATTGAAAATTGAACCAAACACATACACTTATGAGAGATTACAGACAACTGACACAAGAAGAGATCCAGGTGCTGGAGCAGAACGTATGCTGGGCAGAAGACTGGACGAAGGTGATGGTACACCCTGAATTCCGTCCCTACAACTTCCACCGCGTGATGTTCTACGGCGACATCCGCCTGGGCCGATTCGAGAAGAAGATAGAAGTGGCCAAGGGCTTCTTCAAGCACTCAGGCATCAACGATGCCACGCTGCGCAACGTTACCGTGGGCAACGACTGCCTCATCGAGAAAGTGGGCAACTTCATCAACAACTATACCATCGGCGACGACTGCTACATCTCAAACATCTCTACCCTTGAGACACTTGAGGGAGCCAGCTACGGCGCCGGCTCGACCATCAGCGTGCTCAACGAGATGGGCGACGGCAATGTGACACTCTTCCGCGAGCTGAACTCACAGCTGGCCGCCTTTATGGTGAAACACCACACCGACAAGGCCCTGATGAACCAGCTGAAGCAGCTCATCGACGACGAGGTGCGCCTGTCGACGCCTGAGCGCGGCATCATCGGCAACCGTGTGAAAATCATCAACACGAAGGACATCACCAACACCGTCATCAAGGGAGACTGCGAGATTAGCGGCTGTGCCCGTCTGAACGAGTGTACCATCCTCAGCTCTGAGGACGCCAGTGTGTTCATCGGCACGGGTGTCATCTGCGAGAACTCCATCATCTGCGACGGATGCTCCATCAACAACTCGGTGAAGATGCAGGACTGCTTCGTGGGCGAGGCCTGTCAGATCACCAACGGCTTCACGGCCGAAGCCAGCCTTTTCTTCGCCAACTCGTATATGGCCAACGGCGAGGCCTGCGCCGCCTTCTGCGGCCCGTTCTCGGCCTCTCACCACAAGTCGAGCCTCTTGATCGGCGGACAGTTCTCGTTCTACAACGCCGGCTCGAACACCAACTTCTCGAACCACGCCTACAAGATGGGGCCCCTACACTATGGCACCCTGGAACGTGGCACGAAGACGGCCTCCGGTTCCTACGTGCTGATGCCCGCCACCATCGGCGCCTTCAGCGTCTGCTTCGGCAAGCTGATGCACCATCCCGACACCCGCTGTCTGCCGTTCTCGTATCTCATCGCCTATGGCGAGACGATGTACCTGTCGCCAGGCCGCAACATCACCACCGTGGGCCTCTACCGCGACATCAAGAAATGGCCGAAGCGCGACAAACGCTCGAAGCAGTCGAAGAAGTCCATCATCAACTTCGACTGGCTCTCGCCCTTCACCGTAGGCGAGATCATGCAGGGCATCAAGATTCTGGAGGCTCTGCGCTCAGCCTCAGGCGACAACGTCACCACCTACAACTTCCACGAATATGTCATCAATGCCTCCAGCCTTCGCAAGGGCCTGAAATACTACGACATCGCCCTGCGCATCTACATGGGTGCCGTGCTGAAGAGAGCCCAGAAGGAGGGATTCTTCGGTATGCCGAAGTCTGAGGTTGGCAAGGGTCCCTGGGCAGACCTCAGCGGTCTGCTGATTCCTGAGAGCGAGGAGCAGCGCCTTGTCGACGACATCAAAAACGGCAGCATAGAGAACATCCAGCAGGTGCTTGACCGCTTCGAGGACGTCAACAACCACTACAGCGACTACCGCTGGGCATGGTCCTACCAGCTCATCCTCGACTATTATCACCTGACCGAGCTTGACGAAAAGGCCTGCGAGCGCATCCGCGAGGACTATGTGCGTGCCCGCCGTGCCTGGATTGCCGAGATTCGCAAGGATGCCGAGAAGGAGTTCCAGATGGGCGACGTGGATCAGGAGGTCTACGACGACTTCCTTGAGAAGCTCGACCACGAAATCGATTATGAGAACTAGAATATGACCCCTATTAAGAAAGAAATTGTCGACAGACTGATTGCCGGATTAGGCATACAGGACTTCGCAAAAGCCACCATCCGCGAGGTGAAGCAAGTGGCCGCTATGGCCGAGAAAGAGAGCGGCGTAGAGTATATCAAGATGGAGATGGGCATCCCCGGACTGCCTGCCGCACAGGTGGGCGTCGATGCACAGGTCAAGGCCCTGCAGGACGGCATCGCCCACTCCTACCCCGACATCCAGGGCTATCCTGAGCTGAAGCGGCAGGCCTCGCGCTTTGTCAAGGCCTTCATCGGCGTCGACATCGCCCCTGAAGGCTGCGTGCCCGTCTGCGGCTCCATGCAGGGAACGTTTGCCTCGTTCCTCACCTGTTCGCAGGCCACGAAGGGCAAGGACACCGTGCTCTTCATCGACCCGGGATTCCCCGTGCAGAAAATGCAACTGCAGGTGCAGGGCGTGAAGTACGAGACCTTCGACGTCTACGATTTCCGCGGCGAGAAGCTCGGCCCGAAGATCGAGAGCTATCTGAAGGTGGGCAACGTCTGTGCCATCGTCTACTCGAATCCCAACAACCCCTCGTGGGTGTGCCTCACCGAGCAGGAACTGCAGCAGATAGGCCAGCTGGCCACCAAGTACGACGCCATCGTGATGGAAGACCTCGCCTACTTCGCCATGGACTTCCGACAGGATCTCAGCGTGCCCTTCCAGCCGCCCTATCAGCCCACCGTTGCCCGCTACACCCACAACTACATGCTGCTCATCTCGGGCTCGAAGGCCTTCAGCTATGCCGGCGAGCGTATCGGCGTCACCTGCATCAGCAACAAGCTCTTCCATCGTCATTTCCCCGATCTGGCCGCACGCTACGAGGGCCTGCCCTTCGGCCTCGTCTTCTCCACGCGCATGCTCTATGCCCTCTCGTCGGGCACCAGCCACTCGGCACAGTATGCGATGGCCGCCATGCTGCGTGCCGCCTGCGATGGCGAGTACGATTTCCGCTCGGAGGTGAAGGTCTACGGCGACCGTGCCCACAAGCTGAAGGAGATCTTCTGCCGTCACGGTTTCTATATTGTCTACGACAAAGACCTCGACCAGCCCGTGGCCGACGGTTTCTACTTCACCATCGGCTATCCCGGCATGACCAGCGGCCAGCTGGCCCGCGAGCTGATGTACTACGGCGTATCGGCCATCTGCCTCATCACCACCGGCTCTCATCAGGAGGGCCTGCGCGTCTGTACCTCGTTCATCGAGGACCATCAGTATGCACAGCTCGACGAGCGCATGGCCATCTTTGCTGCCAATAACCCCGTTAAACAATAATCATGAAGAAGAATCTGCTTTGGATATGCATGTCGGCACTGGTGGTGCTGGGCTGCAACACGAAGTCCTCGTCGTCGAAGAGCGATGATGAGGAGGAGACGAGAGAGCTGAAGACCAAGGTCTTCGAGTATGAGAAGAACACGTCCCACGCCGAGGCCTCCATCAGCATCGAGTTCCCCGTGGGAGGCGACGAGGAGCTGGGCGACAGCATCTACAACTTCATCGTGGAGACCATGAAGGAGCA
Organism: Prevotella sp.; assembly: GCA_017615355.1. Taxonomy (GTDB): domain Bacteria; phylum Bacteroidota; class Bacteroidia; order Bacteroidales; family Bacteroidaceae; genus Prevotella. The sequence continues at coordinate 2,521 of JAGAAJ010000085.1, read as the reverse complement.
GCAGGCCTATGAGGACGACCTCGACGAATATCGCAACGACGGTCAGGGCTTCGTCGACCTCTTCGGCAAGAAGATCTCCTCCGACCTGGAGGAAGGCTGGGAGAACTACACCCAGGGCGACGAGACGATGGAAGACGTGCTCAATGAGAACATCAAGTACAGCATCGTCGACAACAACGACAAGTACGTCACCTACCTCTACGAATATGACAACTACTACGGCGGCGACGGCTATATGAACCGCGTGGGCGCCACCTTCCTCAAGGACGACTGCAGCCGCGTCACCAACGACTTCCTCTTCAAGAATCCCTCGTCCGAGAAGCTGCTGTCGCTCGTCGTCAACGAGCTGAAAAAGAAGTATTGCGAGGGCGAATATGCCTTCCTGGGCGAGGAAGAGCTCGACGGCATCGAAGAGCTGCCGCAGGCACCCTTCTACATCACCAAGGACGGCCTTGCCTTCTACTATCACATGTACGAAGTGCATTGGTCAGCACTCGAGGGCGTCATCCCCTGGGACAAGGTCGAGCGTCTGCTCACCGACGAAGCAAAAGACCTCCTCTGATACCACTTGATTTATGAGTCCGCGTTTTGCGGACTCATCCTTTTTTTATGGTGTCGCAATTCGCGACTCCATCTTTTTTATCCCCTTTCTTATGACAGGTATCAGTCCACATTCGGCAGGATTTGCGCTGTTCGGCTGGATTTGCAATCCAGCCGCTGTGAGTATAAGGATTTGTAATCCGAAATATTCATTGTACCACTATAACGTTAAGCAGCCCTTCCATTCCTGCATAGTTGCGAGCTGAACGATACAAATAGTCCTCTGGTCAGTGCAATTGCTGCCATAGTTCCTTTTTTTTAGTTCTCTTCGCATTGCAAACGCTTATATTCACTGCGGTCGGATTTGCAAATCCGACCGAACGGGAATTGGGGGCTTATCGTCACGGACGTCACGTCACGTTTGTCACGTTAGAGCCATGCCACCTGCATGTCCTTTCTAAAAGCCCTTCCGCTCCAAGTCCTGCCAGTTATTGTTGCTGAGAATTTCTGCTTTTCTGCCGACGAAACATTTCCTGGCCTCACTGTCGCCGCAGAGCCAGTAGCGCATCCAGGCGGTCATATAGGCATCGCCGCGTGGAAGCATGTCGCCATGGTCAGTACCTTTGATACGTCCCATAATACGCTGTTCGGAGCTAATTCCCTCGTAGCTTTTCTGCAATTCGTCCAGCTTGCAGAGCGCCTTGGCATCGAAGTCGCCACAGCCACCCATCAGCAGCATGGGTGCCTTGATGTCCTTCAGGAAGTCGGCGCCAAGGCTGTCGACAAGCATTGTTGCCGTGCCGCTTTGGGTGCAGAGTGCCTTGTAGAGCCGGCTGTTTTCAAAGAGCGAAGCAGCAGTATAGACGCACATGCCACCCTGCGAATGACCTGTCAGACCGATGTTTGCCGTATCTACTTTCTGATAAAACAGGCTTGATGGGTCGGTATTCGCCTTTAGCATCATGTCAAGCGACTTGCTGACGGACTTGCCGTCCCATGTCCATTCGTCCTCGTTGCCTACGACGATGAAGCCCCATGAGGCCAGATGACGGAAGATAGCCTCGTACTTGGAAGCTCGAATGCCTGTACCGTTGGCCATGAGAACTAGGGGCCATTTCTTCTGTGAGGTTTTCAAATCGGTGGGGTAATACACCTGCAGAAGCTTGATTCGCTCGTCGCTATCCTCCTGCGTGAAGAGTTCCACCTGATACTGCCCGTTGTAAGCATACTTCTTCTCCAGAGTGCCTTGATAGTCAAATCTGCCCTGATAGCCCTCTGAGACGGCTTGCAAATTCTCACAGCTTATCAGCGCAATAACGATGATGGCTATGACGGAAAATACTTTTATAACCTTCATGTTTGTATTTGCAGTGGTTAATAATCGTCTGCAAAGGTACCAAGACCCTTGACGTCCCTTAATTCATGGCGCAAAGATACAAACAATTCCGCAAACGTCCAAATATTCAATCGATAAAATGTTGAAAAAGATGATGCCCTGATTCAGGGAGTCATGGACTAAGGGGTGGACGAAATGGCTCCCCCTTGGTGGCCTCTTAGAGGAACGCAGGCGGTCAAAATCACTACCCTGTTTCGGGGGACTGGTCTAAACTAAAACCACTGCCCTGATTCGGGGCACCGGTATGCTCCAAAAGCACCGTCGCGAATCGCGACTCTGCCTCCAAGCGGACGTGGGCGCAAATTTGCGCTGACGCAGTTATGTGACGTGACTTTGACACGATAAGATAAAGTTACATCTGCTATATTCAGGTTTTTACTGCTAATTTGAGGCCTTAACGTCACTCGCGTCACCGTCACCAACGTCACCAACTAATGGGTTTTTACCTCAATTTTATTTCGGCAACAATAAAAATGTTACCGCCCCAAACACTTTTGCACGAAAAATCATACATTATTGAATAAAAGAACGCTAAAGGGGTGTCGCGATTCGCGACACCCTTAGCAAAACTACTTATTGATTACG
>JAGAAJ010000084.1 GCA_017615355.1 Prevotella sp. | reverse complement strand
TTTGACCGACTTGATTTTGTCGAACAACGATTAATTAGGCCTAACATCTATACGAACAGCGCACTGTCAGTGTGTTACAGTTCTAAAGGGAGCATCCTTCAGCTCGTGATCAGCGACTGAGGGATGCTCTCATGTTTTCTATAGCATTTTCTTTTTGAACACGAATTACTCGCGCTCAACCTTGGCATATACCTTTCACTTCTTGAAAAAAAACATCAAAAGTTTTGTAATGTCTAAAGAAAACCCTATCTTTGCATCAAATAACTTAAAACATGGTCATTATGAGAAGTATTTGTCAATTTTTATTAGCTGTAACATTGTTAATTGTGGTGCATGGCTGCCAGCATGGCAGCAAGACTTCTGACGACATTCAGTCTGGTCCGCTACTTCTTATTCAAGATGAGGACGACAAGTATGGATATATTGATAAGACTGGTGAAGAAGTTATTCCATGCCAGTGGGAATATGCACATTCCTTTAGCGAAGGACTGGCTGTGGTTCGTGATGACGATGGTTGCTACGGTTTCATCAATGAAAAAGGTGAAGTGGTTATAGATTGCCAGTGGATGCATGCTAATGATTTTTGCGAAGGTCTGGCTTGTGTGCAAGATGATTACGAAAGATACGGATATGTTAACAAGACTGGCAATCTCGTTATTCCTTGTCAATGGTATGGTGCAGATGATTTCTATGAAGGTATAGCATGGGTGGTAGATGAAAACAATAAATGGGGAGCAATTGATAAAGCAGGCAACATAGTTATTCCGTGCCAATGGAAGGATTTATATGGTTACTATGGAGACGAACTAATCCCTGTATGCGACGGCAATGACAAATGGGGGTACATCAATAGGAAAGGTGAAGTTATGCTCCCATTTAAATGGAATCTTGTAAATTACTTTTCTGAAGGTTTGGCAGCTGTAGTAGATGAGAACGACAAATATGGATATATTGATGAAACGGGTGAGTTAGTAATTCCATGTCAGTGGTTGGAAGCATATCCTTTCAGAGAAGGGCTGGCTGGAGTTACAAACGAAGATGAAAAAGTGGGATTCATTGATAAACGTGGCGAACTTGTTATTCCTTGCGAGTGGTCTTTTGCAGAGCCTTTTGTAGATGGAACTTGTGTCGTATCTGATATTATGATGGATAATTGGGGTTATATCGACAATACAGGCAAAGAGATTACTCCATGTAAGTGGTCGATGGCTTGTACATTTGAGAATGGACTGGCCCGGGTATGTAACGATAGGGATGAATGGGGAATCATTGACAAGAAAGGCCATATTGTTATTCCTTGCCGATATGATGAAATGAAATCATTCGGAGACGGTACGTTTATGGGCAAAGATGAAGACGGAGATTGGCACTTCCTGGAGCCTTAATTAATCTCTCGCCACAGCTCTTCCATTTCCTCATTGGTATAACCATGATGCCAGCCATTGCCATCCAGTTGGCCGTGGTCGTCGTAGCCTAAGCCTCTCGCAGAGCCTTCCGAAAAGGGGAGGCTTTTTTATGTCGCGCTGACGGAAAAATTTAGAAAAAACACGATAAAACCGCCAAAAAGGGTGTAAAATGTGTATAAATTTACGAAATTCAAACACTATGATGACACAAATTACACATCATTGTAAAATATTAAACACTTTATCCCTGAAAAACATCTTACTTTTGCATCCGAAAAAAATCAAATCATTAACATTATATTTTTAAGTAACATTTCATGAAAACAAAAAACTTATTTTTGTTAGGAAGCATGGCCGTGATGGGCATTGCTTTTACGTCTTGTTCAAAGGAAGACGTATTTAACAGTCAGGCCGCTGACCAACTGGTTAAGGCCGAGTATGAAGCCAATTTTATCAAGCAGTATGGCGAAATTAACCCTGAGGAGACTTGGGATTTCTCAACCATGACCCCCATTTCCAGCCTTGGTTCAAGCGTGGCTGCAACACGTGCCGGAGGTAACGGTAATCCTACTATGTCTCAGGGTGCTACTGATATGATTATCGAGAAGGAGGTTATTAGCTGGGTGACCACAAACCTGAAGGCTGGTGCTAATAACTATGTGAAGGGCAGCCCCTTCTTCATGGAAGTGCCTGAAAACTCATTCACCATCGTTCCCATCTTCCAGGGTCAGGCTGGCTACTACTGGCAGCTTTGCATGAGCGTAGCTGGTGTTTCCAATGACATAGTGATTTGGTCAAAGGGCGATATTGAGTATAAGAATTATTCAACTGACCGTAACTACAAAACGCCCGGCGACAAAGGCATGACCGACGCAGGCACGAAACCTGTCTATCAGGTTAAGGCTCACACTTATACTTTCTCCAACTACCCGACAGGCGCAAAGATGTATTTCTACTTGAAAGTATGGGATAACTACACCACTTATTATAATAACGTCGTATTGCGTAAGCAAGGCACATGGAATAGAGGCAAATGGATCAGCTATTCTCCAAGAGTCCTGACCTCTCTCAACTATCAGATGCTGGGACTGAAGGGTCTTCAGATTCCTGCAGCTATTGCAAGTGAATATACAGAAGAGAATGTGACCTTCATCGGTTGCGAAGATACCGAAATCACCAAGACTGCCGACAGAGACTACGAGGATCTCGTATTCATGATGTATGGCAAGCCCGCTCCTCCCATCAGCCATGTTGACGTGGAAACCGTTAGCGTTGGTAAGCGTTATCTGATTGAGGACCTTGGCGCTACCAATGACTTCGACTTCAACGATGTAGTTGTTGACGTGATGGAGGAATATCAGAATCAGATCTACTACAAGAACATTGATGCAGAAGGCAACAAGGAGTTTGACCACAAATCTGAGATTCCTGGCACTCGCCACCAGAAGGCTATCATCCGCGCTATGGGTGGTACAAGAGACTTCACTCTGACTATTGGTGACAAGACCTGGACGAAGAGCGAGAGTGGATATAATGTGAAAGACATGCTGAACACTGGTTGGAACGGCACAGTAATCGAGGAGAACAAAGTGCTGGCCGAATTCGACGTTACCAATTGGAATCCCGAGCTGAACAACATTTCAATCTCTGTAGAGAGCCAGGGCGACAGCGACGGTTTCTTTACCATCTCCTTCCCGAAGAAGGGTAAAGTTCCTATGATCGTTGCTACCGATATGACACCGCTCACACCGTGGCAGCATGAGAAGGAAATCGTTCCTGATTGGTGGTATGACGAGGAATAATCCCCGTTATCAGAACATATTTTAAAAGAACCGTTGGCTTTTTCAAGCCAGCGGTTCTTTCATTGACAGCACTCCACTGCGGGAGTAACGCTATTCAGCTGCGGGAGGGACATAATATTCTACAACACTACACGAATACACGTAAATGACACATAAATAATCCACATTATTTATCTACAAGCAAGTCTTGATGATACTTTCGTTTATAAGAGCGAAAATATATGTATATTTTCTTTTGTTTTTTGCTTGCTTATTCGTACCTTTGCGGCATGGATATTATCAGAAGAAACTTTTTCAGGCTGCTCCGTGCTGGCATTTATGAGAGCGAGGAGCAGATAGAACCGATGTCGGCATGGAAATGGCGACAGACATTTGAGTTGGCAGTGCAGACAGGACTGGCCCCAATGCTATACGACGGCATTCAGGATTGCGAGGGGCAGTTCTTTCTGCAGTTGCCTGCCGACTTGAAGGTGCGCTGGGGCGAAGAGGCCACACGCGCCTCACAGCGTTATGAACAGAGCAGTCGCGAGCTGGCACAGCTGATGGAACTGCTGGGAACGATGCAGCTGCGTCCTGTGCTGACGGAGCCGTGGGCCACCGTGCCGCTGCACCGCTATCCCGACCATCACTTCGTCAACACGGAAGCGGGAGGAGCTGCGGCCTGCATCTTCTTCCCCTACGACACGCAAGGCAAGAAAGCCGACGAATGGGCCGAGGCCAGCGGCAGCGACTGTGACGACTCGCACCGCCATCTGCTGCGCTACAAGTGGCAGAGCCTGCAGGTGGAGCATCGCCACCGACTGCTGACGCTGAACAACCGCATGACCAACAGCACGCTGCAGAACATCATCGACCAGGAACGTCTGGAGGGCGGCACAGCCTATGTCACCATCTGCAACCAGCGCATGGAGACGACCAACGCCACGCTGACGATGCTGGTGGCGCTGCTGAATATCGTGCGCAAGTCCTTGGACGAGGGGCTGCGACTGTGGCAGGTCGTAGACCTCGGCGTGCTGCTGCGCCAACAGGGCGACCATGTGGATTTCGTGAAGCTTCAGGAATGGATTGAAAGGCTGCGCTTCACCCGCATGTCGCAGCTCGTAGCCACAGCACTGACAGGTCTGCTGGGCTTCAGCAACGACGAGGTGCCTTTCGTGCCTGCCTCGAAGATAGGCGGCGACATCGACGATATTGCCAATGTCATGCTGCGCACCAAGCAGCGTGGCGGTCGTTATTTCCGCTATAACCCAGGCGAGGGCATCGCCAGCGTTGTAGCATCCATCACCCACAAGCTGGGGAATGTAAAGGAGTAGGTGTGAAGAAGCTGCTGTTTCTGATTTCCTTCATGCTGGTGACAGTGAGTAGGGCTGCGGCGCAGCACCCCGACTCGCTATTGCTGCGTCAGCTGTTCACCTATGCCAAGAACTACACAGAGGGCATAGAGGGATTTCAGAGCAACGTCTACATCAAGCACCTCTACCAGACTCACCAGCGCAACTTCACGCTGTGGTGCGTGCCGTCGATGTATGCGATAGCACGCGGACAGAGGGCCTTCGTCAGCGAGCAATACAGCCGCCTCACCTTCAAGGAAGACGGCAAATTGGACAACCGTCGGCAGGTGTACTACACCACCATCCCTCACAACCGCCGCACGATGCCCACGCTGCTGGAATTCATCACGCCGCGCATCTACGACGAGACCATCTACGGCGACCATATCCTCTCGCCCTTCAACCACTACAACCGTGTGTTCTACCGCTATACCACCGACAGCATCGACGGCAAACTGGACAGCATCAGTTTCAGGCCGCGCTACGTCAACAACACCCAACTGGTAAAGGGCAAGGCGATTGTAGAGCGAAGCACAGGCCGCGTTATCGAAGCAGAGATGAACGGCGAGTTCGACATGATGCATTTCCAGACGAAGACCGTTCAGGGCAGTTGGGGATCACGTACACTATTGCCTAAGTTCTGCCGCACCAACGTCTATTTCAAGTTCCTGGGCAATCACATCTCATCGGTCTTCGAGGGCTCCTACGACTGTCCCGTCACCCTACCCGACTCTGTCAATGTGCGCGGCAATCGGCAGCTCATCGACTCCGTGCGACCCTATGACCTCTCGCCGGAGGAGGCAGCCATCTACCATTACCGCGATTCGCTGAGGGCTTCGCGAGCTCCTGCCGACACAGTAGACACCGACACGATGATGCAACAGCCTGTGAAACGCAAACACAACTACCTGCGCGACATCGCGTGGGAGAAGCTAGGCGAAAGCCTGATTCGCAGCCTCAAGGCCAGCAACGAGGACGGATATGTGCGACTGTCGCCTATCATCAACCCGCAATACTTCAGCTACAGCCGCCGCAAGGGCTTCAGCTACCGCTTCAAGCTGGGTGCCAGGTATAATCTCAGCAACGACGTGTCACTGGGCATGAACACCCGCTTCGGATATAACTTCAAGCAGCGGAAGTTCTACTTCAACCTGCCCCTGCGTCTCGACTACTCCTACCGCGATCGCGACGCCTATGCAGAGGTGGCCTGGGGCAGCGGCAACCGCATCTACAACAACACCGTCATTGAAGAGCTGAAACGACACGACCACAATCCTCTCGACGATAAGGTCTATCAGGAGCAGAAACTGGATCAGTTTGACGACTGGAACATGCGCATCGTGAACTACCTGCCGCTGAACAACCGCCTGGCTATCGAGGGCGGTATCGTGTTCCACCAGCGCAAGGCCGTCAACAAGAGCGGTATGCGGGAGCTGGCAATGCCCACAGAATACCGAAGCCTCGCCCCGATGCTATCCGTGAAGACACGTCCCTGGCGCAAGGGACCGCTCCTCACCTTCGACTATGAGCGCGGCTTGTCAGGAAAGAACTATCTGGACTATGAGCGATGGGAGATCGACGCCTCGCTGAAGCACCGCATGCACCGTCTTCAGACCCTGAACCTCCGCGTGGGTACTGGTTTCTACACCAGGCGCGACAAGAACTTCTTCATGGACTACTCCAACTTCCGCGACGAGAACCTGCCCGAAGGTTGGGATGACGACTGGTCGGGCAATTTCCAGCTGCTCGGGGCGCATGTCTATAACATGAGCAAATACTACTTGCGTGGCAACATCTCGTTTGAGTCGCCCTTGATGGCGGTTTCCTTCGTGCCCTTCGCAGGACGCTACGTAGAGCGCGAACGCATCTACCTCAGCACACTCTCAGTGGCCCATACCCGCCTCTACAGCGAGCTGGGCTACGGCTTCACCTGCCGCTATTTCTCGATGGGTTTCTTCGCCAATTTCCTCAACACGCAGTTCCAGGAGAGCGGTGCAAAATTCACCTTCGAGCTGTTTAGAAGATGGTAAAATAATTATGAACTATGAACTAAGAACTATGAACTATAAATTAAGTCCTTTTCCCCTCACCGTATACAGCGCCAGCGCAGGCAGCGGAAAAACCTTCACGCTGGCTGTAGAGTACATCAAGCTATTGGTGCGCAATCCGCAGAACTACAGGCAGATACTTGCCGTCACCTTCACCAACAAGGCTACGGAGGAGATGAAGATGCGCATCCTCACCCACCTCTACGGCATCTGGCGCAACGATCCTGACTCGAAGAGCTATCTGAACAAGGTGTATGAAGGACTGGGCAAGACGCTGTCGCAGCCGCAGATATCCGAGCGAGCAGGGATAGCGCTGCACCTGTTGCTGCACAACTACAGCTACTTCCGCGTGGAGACCATCGACTCGTTTTTCCAAAGCGTGATGCGCAACCTGGCACGCGAGCTGAACCTCACCGCCAACCTGCGTGTGGAGCTGAACGACAAACAGGTGGAGGAAGTAGCCGTCGACCAGCTCATCGACTCGCTGTCGGCCTCCGACCTGCTGCTGCAATGGCTGATGAAGTACATCATGGACAACATCAGCGACGACCGCACATGGAACGTCATCGGACAGATCAAGAAGTTCGGACTCACCATCTTCCGCGACTTCTACAAGAAGCACCGCAATGAACTGCGGGATCTGATGAGCAGCAAGGACTTCTTCGACCAGTATCAGCGACAGCTGCGGGATATCCGCCAGCAGGCCCTCCAGCGCATGGTGGGCATCGGCGAGGAGTTCTTCCGCGTGGTGGGAGAAGAGGGGCTCACCGTCGATGACTTCAGCTACGGAAAGACTGGCATCTATAGCTTCTTCAAGAAACTGCAGAACGGTATTTTCGACGAGAGTATAGTGACGGCGCGAGTCACCAACTATCGCGGCAATCCCGATGCGTGGTACAAGAAAGGGAATGAGAAACGCGAGCTCGTGCGCCATCTGGCCGAGACAACCTTCAATGCTCTGCTAAGTACCGCCATCGACGAGCAGCCCAGCCAATGGAAGCTCTACAAGAGTGCCGACCTCACGCTGGCCCATCTCTCGCAGTTGCGACTCCTGGGCAGCATCGAGCAGAAGGTGCGCCAGCTGAACGAGGAGCAGAACCGCTTCCTGCTGAGCGACACGCAGCAGCTCCTACACGAATTGATAGACGGCAGCGACACGCCCTTCATCTTCGAGAAAATTGGCACGCAGCTGGAGCACATCATGATAGACGAGTTCCAGGACACCAGCACGGTGCAATGGAAGAACTTCAAGGTGCTGCTGCAGGACACGATGAGCCGCAAGGATGCTGAGAACCTCATCGTGGGCGACGTGAAGCAGAGCATCTACCGCTGGCGCAACGGCGACTGGCGCCTGCTGGCCGGCATCAAGGATCAGTTTCCCAACGCCGAGCAGATGGTGCACGTGGAGCCGCTGGACACCAATTACCGCTCCGACGCACACATCATCTTCTTCAACAACGCCTTCTTCAAGGAGGCTGCGAAGATAGCAGAGGTGACGGCCTACGACGATGTGGAGCAGAAAATCGATGAGAAGACCTGCAGGGGCGGTCACGTAAAGATCAGCCTGCTGCCCTCCGACGATTACGAACAAACCACGCTGCAGCTGCTGAGCCAACAGGTGAAGGACTTGCTGGAACAGGGCAGGAAGCCCAAGGACATCGCCATCCTGGTGCGTTCCAACAGCTATATCCCCCTCATTGCGCGCTACTTCATGGAGCAGCTGCCTGACGTGAAGGTGGTGAGCGACGAAGCCTTCCGCCTCGATGCCTCTACGGCGGTGATGACCATCGTGCAGGGCTTGCGCCTGCTGGCCCATCCTGACGATCCCATCGCACAGGCATTTTTAGAGTTGAGAGTTCAGAGTTTAGAGTTGAGTGACATTTCACTGGCAGACAAAAGTCTCTCAACACTCAACACTCAACTCTCAACAAAAAACAAGAGTCTCTCAACTCTCAACTCTCAACTCTCAACTCTCCGGCAACTGCCCCTCTACGAGCAGGCCGAGTCGCTGTTCTCCCTTCTGAACGTTGACCGCATGGAGCAGCAGAGCGCCTATCTCTGTGCCTTCTACGACCAGGTGACAAGTTTCGCAGCCGACAGAGGCTCCGATACCGATGCCTTCCTCAGCGCCTGGGACGAGGAGATCTGCGGAAAGACCATCCAGAGCCCTGAGAACGACGGCATCCGCATCATCTCCATCCACAAGTCGAAGGGTCTGGAGTTCCCTTGTGTGCTCATTCCCTTCTGCGACTGGCGCTTGGAGATGTTCGATGATGTGCTGTGGTGCACACCCACCCAGGAGCCTTTCAACAAGCTGCCCCTGGCACCTATCAGCTACAGCCAAAGCGGCATGAAGGGCACCATCTACGACAGCGACTACAAGGAGGAGCACCAGCAGAACATCGTCGACAACCTCAACCTGCTCTATGTGGCCTTCACCCGTGCCGGCAGCGAGCTCTATGTCTACGGCAAGCGCAAGGCTGGTGCCAACACCCGCTCTGCCCTCATCGAGCAGGTGCTGCCAGAGGTGGAGAAGCAACTCGACGATGTTGTGTTTGAAGGGAAAGAGGATGAGAAGGCGCCGTTGGTGTTTGAATATGGAGGTGAGAAGTGTGAGGTGAGGGGTGAGAGATTACCTAACGGCTCAGAGAGCACTCACACCTCAGACAATTCTCTCACCTCTCACCTCTCACCTCACACCCCTATCAACCCCTTCCTCCAATCCTCCACCCCTGTCAAGGTGGACATCGAGGCATTCCCCGTCAAGGCGAGCTTCAAGCAGAGCAACCAGAGCCGCGAGTTCCTCGGCACCGACTACGGCGTGGAGGACGAACGACAGGCCGAGTACATCAAGCTGGGCAACGTGCTCCACAGGGTGTTGGCCTCCATCAGCAGCACCGACGACATCGACGATGCCCTCACGCAGATGGAGCAGGACGGTGTGCTCTTCGGCGAGGGCGAGCTGACACGCCAGCGCCTCACACAGCTGATACGCCGCAGGGTGGAGAGTCCCCGTGTGGCCGAGTGGTTTGAGCCGGGCCGCTGGCAGCTTTTCAACGAGTGCGCCATCCTGAGCATCGACCCTGAGAGCGGTCGTGTGATGAAGCGCCGTCCAGACCGCGTGATGACCGACGGCCAGCAGACCATCGTCGTAGACTTCAAGTTCGGCCACGACTGCACCGACTATCATGAGCAGGTGCAGCGCTACATGGGCCTGCTCAGCGACATGGGCCATCAGAACGTAAAGGGATACCTGTGGCTTGTCTACAAAAACGAAATCATTGAAGTATGAAGACCTTCCTGGAATATGTGGCTGAGGACATTCTCAGCAAATACGGCACCAACCTGTCGCACCTCACCATCGTCTTTCCCAACAAGCGTGCCTCGCTCTTCCTCAACGAGCACTTGGTGCGCCTGGCCGGCAAGCCCATCTGGAGCCCTGCCTATACCACCATCAGCGACCTGTTCCGCAAATTCTCCAAACGGCGTGTCGCCGACCCCATCAAGCTGGTGTGCGAGTTGCACAAGTCGTTTACGGCGCAGACGGGCATCGACGAGACGCTGGATCATTTCTACGGCTGGGGACAGTTGCTGCTGGCCGATTTCGACGACATCGACAAGCAGCTGGCAGATGCCGACAAGGTGCTGGCCAACATCACCGACCTGCATGAAATGGACGACATCAGTTTCCTTACTGACGAACAGCGTGAGGTGCTGCACCGTTTCTTCAGCAACTTCACCGAAGACCACAACAGCGAGCTGCGCCAGCGTTTTCTCCGCCTGTGGTCGAAGCTGAACGCCATCTATCACGACTTCAACGACCGCCTCGCCTCCCAGGGGCTGGCTTACGAAGGGGCGATGTATAGGGAAGTGGTGGGTGGAAGGTTGATGGTTGATGGTGGAGTGTTAATGGAGAATACTCCAAATTCAGACAATTCTCAATCCACCATCCACCATCCACCATCAACCATATTCATCGGCTTCAACGTCCTCCTGCGTGTGGAGCAGCAGCTTTTCAAGATTCTGAAAGATGCTGGCAAGGCCCGCTTCTACTGGGACTTCGACGACTACTACATGCCGCAGGCCCCGCACTCAACTCTCAACAAGAGTCACTCAACTCTCAACTCTCAACTCTCAACTCTCCCCCCCCACGAGGCCGGCCATTTCATCAGTCAGTATCTGGAAGACTTCCCCAACGAGCTGGACATCCGCGATGAGCATATCTACCACAACTTCTGCCGACAGAAGCAGCTGCGCTTCGCCTCTGCCTCGACGGAGAATATCCAGGCACGCTATGCCGCCACTTGGCTCAGGGAGAACAAGCAGCGCATCGACGACGGACGCGACACCGCCATCGTGCTGTGCAACGAGAACCTGCTGCCCACCATCATCCATTGTCTGCCGACGGAGGTCAGCGATGTCAACGTCACCACGGGCTATCCGCTGGCGCAGTCGCCGATAGCCTCGCTCATCAACATGCTCATCGCCCTGCGCCGCGACGGCTATTCTCCTGCCGCCTCGAAGCCAAAGGGCAAAGGCCAGAAGACTGCCGTCGACACCTTCCGCTTCCGTCAGGTCAAGGCCCTGCTGCGCCATCCCTACATCGTTGCCGCTACGCCGCAGGCTACTGCGCTGATGAAGCAGCTGGCAGAGGACAAGATCTTCCACCCCACCCTGCAGCAGCTCGCCGTCGACCCCTTCACCACGATGCTCTTCCGTCCGCTGCAACCCCTCTATCAGAACGAGGAGATGCTCACATGGCTCTGCGATGTGGTGAAAGCGGTAGCGGCCCATGAGGCCCATGAAGCCAATGAGTCCAATGAGCCCAATGAGGCCACCGCCACCTCTTTCAAGGCCGAGACCCTCTTCCGCACCTTCACCTTGCTCAACCGACTGCTGAACCTTACACGGGAGGGCGATCTGCAGACAGATATCACCACCCTGGGACGTCTCATCACCCAGCTGATGCAGACCACCTCAGTGCCCTTCCACGGCGAGCCTGTCGAGGGCTTGCAGGTGATGGGACTCCTGGAGACGCGCAACCTCGACTTCCGCCACCTGCTCATCCTCTCGGCACAGGAGGGCAACATGCCGCGAGGCGCCAGCGACACCTCGTTCATCCCCTACAGCCTGCGCCGTGCCTACGGTCTCACCACGCCTGAGCACAAGGTGGCCATCTACAGCTACTATTTCCATCGTCTGCTGCAGCGTGCCGAGGACGTCACCATCGTCTACAACAACAGCACCAACGACTGTCAGAAGGGTGAGATGAGCCGTTTCCTGCTACAGCTCATGGTCGAGTATCCACACCCCATCCCTACTCTCTCCTTGCAGGGATACATGAGTCACCAGCAGCGCGAGCCGCAGCCCGTGCCCAACAACTTCCCCAAAAGTATCACATCTCACCCCTCTCATCCCTACCTTCTCTCACCCAGCGCCATCAATCGCTACATGCGCTGTCCGCTGCTGTTTCATTACTATTATGTATGCGGCCTGCGCGAGCTGGACGACCCTGATGGCGACACCATCGACAACCGCACCTTCGGCATCATCTTCCACGAGGCGGCTCACATCCTCTATGCCCGCATGAAGGCGAAGAGTCCGCTCATCATGGCTGCCGACATCGACGACCTGCTGAAGACACCCGCCATCATCGAGCATGCCGTAGACGAAGCCTTCCAAAAGGAGATCACCTCTCACCTCTCCTTAGGCGGCCTCGCCCTCATCAATCGTCAGGTCGTCATCCACTACCTGCACCAGCTGCTCGTCCTCGACCGCCAGCTCACGCCCTTCACCATCCTCGAGTTGGAGGGAGATGTCAAGATGCCTCTCACCTCTCACCTCTCACCTCACACCTCTATAACCATCGGCGGCCGTGTCGACCGCATCGATATGGTGACGGATGCCGATGGACGCGACCACATCCGCGTCATCGACTACAAGACCAGTGCCGGACGCCTCAAGTCGCTGGCCGATGTCGACGCCGTGTTCAGTCAGGAGAGCCTGAAAGACCATTCCGACAACTACCTGCAGGCCATGCTCTACTCGGTCATCGTGGCGAAGGACCATCCTGACACGCCCGTCTCGCCTGCCCTGCTCTTCATCCAGCATGCTGGTGCCGAGGACTACAATCCCATCCTGCAGCTGGGACATGCGTACATCAATGACATCCGCGAACACGAGCAGCGCTTCACCGAGTTGCTGGACGAGACCGTCAGCCGGATGTTTAATCCCGACATTCCCCTGCAGCCCACCGAAGACCGCGACCGCTGCACCAACTGTCCCTACCGACAGCTCTGCTACGGCTAACATCAGGCACTTAGTGTTTTTTAAGAAATCAGATACCTGCCGTTCCGAAGATTATTCGTAATTTTGCAGCAGAAACCAATCCATTGCAATCATGAAGAAACTATTCCTTATCCTTTGCCTGCTGTTTGCCTGCCTGACCCTGCCGGCACAGACGATGCGCGACAGCAACTACCGCACCATCGGCTACGTGAAGAGCGACGGCACCGTGCAAGACAGCAACTACCGTACCATCGGCCACATCAAGAGCGACGGCACCATACAGGACAGCAACTACCGCACCGTAGGACACCTCAAGGACGACGGCGCCATACAGGACAGCAACTACCGCACCATCGGCCACTTCAAGAGCGACGGCACCGTGCAGGACTCCAACTACCGCACCGTGGGGCACATCAAGAGCGACGGCACCGTGCAGGACTCCGACTACCACACCGTGGGACACGCCAAGGATGTGAAAGCCTCCTACGCCGCCGTGTTGTTCTTCTTTAACCTGCTACAATAAAAGAGGAGAGAGGAAAGTGGAGAGAGGAAAGAGGAGAGTGGAGAGAGGAAAGAGGAGAGAGGATACCTCTATAGACAAAAAAAGACGCAGCGAGAAATCTGGGGAAAGACATTTCTCTCTCCTCTCTCCTCTTCATCATTCTTTCATTTAACAGACTCAGCGCCCAGAATATTGTCGTGGCCGACGCCGTGACACATCAGCCTGTAGCCCATGCCTCGCTCTACACCAAGGAGGACGGTCGTTTTCACTCCTGCGTCAGCAACGAGCAGGGTGTGGCACATATCACCTTCCAATGGCAGCGCCTCACCGTCAGCCACCTGAACTACGAACAGCGCATCCTCAACCAACCTCGTACCTCCGAAAACAATTCTCGCACCCCCGTACCTCCGTACCCTCGTACCCCCGAAAAAGAC
>JAGAAJ010000083.1 GCA_017615355.1 Prevotella sp. | reverse complement strand
AATTAATTGTAGAAAATATCATACCCAGTGTTTTTACTCCTCTTGTTAGGTCCATGCAACATGGATAGACATGAATTGAACGGTGATGATGCTTGGTACCCGGGGTGCTGAGCACTTTCACGCAGTTGATGCTTATTATTGGGCATTATTGGAGCCTGTAAGCCCCGAATTGCGCCAGTCTGCTTGCCATTATTCGGTCTAATTCCTCTTTGACAATGAGATTCTGGACACCGACTTTCACCTTCGTGAGGTTGTTCGTCTTGACGATTACACAGATGTTGCTCTTGGTCAGTCCGTATTTCTCGGCAGCTTCTGCTGTGGTGTAATATGCATCACTCGCCTTCAGGTCGGGACGGAAGATTTCATCCAGATGTATCTTTGAATAATAGGTCTTGCCGTATTCTCGCTTAGTGGGGATATGGCGGCGATAGGCTTGGGTACGCAATGATTCCTTGGTTGTGGAATAGAGTGCTTCTGCCTCCTCGGTGGTGAGCCATTCTGTCAGAGCTTCTATCTCGGCAGTAACTCCGAAGAGTGCATCCATGTGCTTTCGGCTATAATAGTTCTTTCCGGCAATCTTACATATGGGTATGTTGTTTCTCTTGGCTGATACATAGAGCCAAGACTTCTTAACCTTGTAGGTAGCCATGACATCCTCACCAGAAATGTATTCAAGTGGTTCGATGTTCTGAACTGAATCTTCTTTTCTCGCTGGCTTACTTGAATCTTGTCTTTTCTTCAACGAAAGGGAAGAAGGAGTCATAGGCTTGTATGTTGGCAAGACTCTATGATATGGATTGCCTGCAAGCATCTTCTCGATATCCGCCTTGCGGACGAATGCCATCCGGCTGCTGATTCGTGATGCGGGAAGTTTACCCTCGTTTACCAACTTGTAAACATACTGACGGGAGCATCCCATGAGGATGGCAGCCTTGGAGAATGTAAGATACTCCTGGCTTGCGATGTCTATGACTGGCTGGACTGCCTTCAAAAAGTCCTGCTGCTTCTTCTTGCGCTGAGTCTTTGCTACCTCGGCACATTGTTCTGAGCAATACCTCTGCGAACCGCTGTTACAAGTAAACTCCTTTCCGCAGAAGGCGCATTTTCTTGTCTTTCTCATTTGACTCCTTTTTTATGTGGTTTTACAATCATTCATGCAAACCGCCACGGAGTGAACCTTCGTCAATCATTGACAATGTTTGTCAACTCATTCCACGATGTCACATTATTCAAATGAGGTCACTTCCTTGCTTTTTTCTCTCCGTCTTCAGTCAACCGTTGTCCACTCTTGTCAACCTTTGTCAACCCTGTCCACGAGATGGCAAAATAAAAGCCCTCAAAATTCTCCGCGGTAGAAATGCGTTGCAAAGGTAAGCGGATTTTTGAGAACTACCAAAAAACAAGTCTGAAGTGTTAAAATCTAAAAGTAGTTGAAATACAACGATTTACCTCTATGTGTTTTTCGTTGTTTATAGTTGTTTTGAGGTCTCTAAATACAATTGAAAAAAGGATTAATACCTATTACTGTTACACTATTGGGGATGCTGATTGAGGTTAAACCAGAACATCCTTTAAAAGCTCCTGTTCCTATTGTCATTACACTATTGGGGATGTGAATTGAGGTTAAGTTAGAACACCCTTCAAAGGCTTGATAATATATTTCAGTTACGCTATTGGGGATGCTGATTGAGGTTAAGTTAGAACAGCCAACAAAGGCATATTCATCTATTACTGTTACGCTATTGGGGATGCTGATTGAGGTTAAATTGAACCACCCCCTCAGAGACACTTTTGTAAGACCATTTAGTTCTTTTAAATCTAAAGATGTAATTTGATTCCTTACACAAAAACTCTTTAACAAATCCCAATCTAAATTTGAAAATTGCGCTTGTCCCATAACTTTTAATCGTGTCCCTGATATAGTAATTGAATCTAATTTGGACTGCAACGATTCACCTTCATTTAGATATATGATATTATTCTTTCTTTCCTTCAATTCCGCAATTATAGTAGCCTCTTCATTGCCTTGTATGTTCAATTTCTTCGTTTCAGGGAAATAGCCCTCCTTCGAAAGAACTACTTGATGCCCACCTTCCAGAAGCTGCTCAACAGTCAGTGGTGTCTTGCCGTATTGTTTCCCATCTATTGTGACATCAGCGTCGTGTGGAGTACTCGTCACATCCAGTGAACCGTAGATAGGAGTGGGATTTATTGTTATCTCTTGAGCTTGTCCAACCTTCACTTGAATTTGTTTGGTAATAGCTTTATGATGAGCCAAACGGGCCTCTATATCATAGTATCCCTCCATCAGGTCTTCAACATGCCTGGTTTTCCCCTTTAATTCACCATTGCAGTATATCTGTGCACCTTCCAAAGTGGTTATACTTACTCGCGCGAAACGAGCATCCAATGAGAGCGACAATTGTGCGGTTTGTCCATCTTCCACAGTAACACTTTGCTGTCGTGGAGAATATTTGTCTTTTTGTATTGTTATTGTGTGCTGTCCTGAAGGCACTCCCTCCAATGTACATGGCGTTGTCTTATTTGTGGCATTTCCATCAAGCAGGATGTTTGCACCTGCAACGCTACTGGTAATGGTAATAGAGCCAAAAGCCGGTTTAAGCTCTATCTTCTTTTCGAGTTTGGCAGAATTCAGTTCTATTGCTCCTGTGGAGGGGTGATAGTTCGGCTTTTCCACACGATAGGAATAGGTTCCATACGCTTGTTTATAGTTAGTAAGTGGCGTATTTCCTACAAATTCATCATTGATATAAACGGAAGCGCCAGTGGGATCAGATTCAAGAATTATCCATCCCGTTTTGATGCGTGGAGCCTCTATCGTTTGAGAGGTGGTAATTCCTGAGACAACCAAAATATAAACTGTTTTAGATTCTAATGGTTTAACCTCATAATCTTCAAAATTGACTTCCAAGGGAAGATAGCCTTCTAGTCTTATGGACAGGCGTTTACTTCCTTGGGCCATATAGACCCAATACTCACTCGTGTTGTATTTCACATCACCGACGACATTCCCATTAAATGTAGCACCAGATGCTGCCAACTGCACCTTTACAAGCGCACAGTCAACCCCATTAACGTCTTGTCGTGCCTGTGTCCGTGCTGTCAGGTCGTTTGGCTTGGCAGCAAAGCTCTCCACTTTGAGTGTCTGTGCATTTACATTTGTCAGACACAACAAAGAGATCACAAACGATAAAAAAAGGCGTAACACTTTCATATATCATTATTATCCTATTAGGCCGATACCATATACACTTTTCCTGTGAACTGCACGCTACCCTCAAACTCTGCCCCAGGCTCTTTCAGAAGCACCTTCACCAGTCCGCAGGTGTTTCCGTTGAGGTCTTTCCTCGCACTCGTTACTGCCGTTTGGTCATTCTGTAATGGCTCAAACTTCTTTACTTCGATGTCTTGGGCATACATTGAAACTGCGCCAAGAAAGAGTGTTACCAGAAAAAAAACTGTTTTCATCCGAACAATTCTTCAACAATATTTAACATGTCATTTCTTTCGAAGTTCCTAATTTCGACTTCTTTCTTTGAAGCATCGAACCAATAGATCTTTCCAAAATAGTTATCTTTATTATAATCAATAAACACACCAACATACGAACCACAATTGTAATAATCTAGAGATCCTTCTTGCCTTGGTCTTACCATCCGGTTTAATTCTCTTTCATCTTCAACCCGTTTCTCAGGATTATTTGGTTTCTTCATTTCTAACACCAAATAATTAGGCTTTGTTTCTTCACGTGTTTGAACTATCAAATCAACCCTGACTTGATAACCATCCACAATTTTCGGATTTCCCCCATAACTTCTATTATATTCAACATCAACATAATAATTCTTAAATAAGGAAGTCCTATGCAGGAAATCATATGCCCTCATTCTTTGTTCCATATACATGGCCACACGTGCACAAATATTCCACTCAGAAACTCCATCATTCAAATTGACTCCATCGAGTGTATATATATCTTCAAAAGAGTTATGCAAAAGACTTAATACAATCTTTCTTATCTCATTCATACTTCAATAATTTAACAACCCAACTTTTTTATAATTGACACAAATGCCACTATTTATTTTCTTTATTCTCCATATTTTCCCATATTACCATTTATAGCTTCATTCGCCTTATTCTTATAATAATCGTCAATATCATCAAACCCCCATCCGTTTTTCAATTCATGTAACAGTTTGTTGGCTTCTTCTGATTTCCCTTCTTTTCCTAATAGGAGTGCTAATTCGTACATTCCTTTGGCGTCATTTTTGTTTGCAGAAGCCATTAAATATGTCTTTGCTTTCATTATATTTGGTTCTACGCCTAATCCATCCCGATAAATAACACCTATATATGCCTTTGCTCTGTTACGAAGTTCACCACTATATCCATCGCCAAAGTGGTCATCGTCCATATCGGCCTTCTCAAATAGTTCACGTGCTTTTTCATAATCTTTAGAGACACCTAATCCTTTATAATACATTTCTCCTAAACTACAGTAAGAATCACGATATCCCCAGTCTATTCCTCTTTGATACCAATAGATTTCTCTATTATAATCACCTCTATTATGTAATAAAGAAGCTAATTCGTCAATGGAAGCTGAATATCTGCCATTCGTTTCAATTAGATCCTTTTCTTTTTTGCTAAGTTCTTTGTTGGATAGCATCCGCATCCACTTGTCTGCTTTATCTATATCAGCAGGTACATCTATTCTATATTTGAAATAATCTGGATAGATATACGTAGAATAATCGGAAAAGCCACCATAAATATACATCATTCCCATCACGAACTGATACACAGGACAACCCTGTTCGGCTGCCTTTGTTCTCCATGCGATTGCCTTTTCAATGTTTGGCTCAACTCCCAAACCACGAGCATACATCTCTCCTATTCTCCACTGAGCAGCATCTAACCCATGATTTGCTGCTTTCAGATACCAACTAAATGCAGTTTCAAAATTTTCTGTTCTATTCATCTCTAATGCGTATTCTAACAATGGAAGCATTTGAAGATCTACTCCAGATCCTTTATCTTTTGTTAACATAAGGTACTCCTCTAGGCGTAACTCTTCATCATACCTTAGTCCCATTGCAAATTCAGCGATAGCTATACCTTTTGCAGCATTCTTTTTGCACCAATTATCATCACCGCACATCTTCCATTGTGCATCCTTCAGACCTCTATCTGCTGCTTCTTCAAACAGCTTTTGTATATAGGAATCATCGCAGTATTCTTGTGGAATATTCGTTTTATATATGTTTGCCATTTTACATGCGTCACTTGCATCATTTTCATCTACGAATCGTTTTGCTTGATTATAATCACTCAAAAAAACACCCAAGGCATATAAAGCTTCTGGTATTCCTGCATCTGCAGCTTTCTTATAATGTTCGTAAGCTGTCTGGTATGATTCAGCATCATTTGCATCAGCTGTCCAATCATATGCATTCCATGCATATTCTTCCGCAGTATAAGGTAAAAGTATATTTTCTCCAAGCACAAAATGAGCCTTAGCATACCCTGCATCTGCGGATTTTTCTAGTTTGTCAAATGCTGTAAAAATATCATTTTTGACTAACGCCTCCATTCCCTCATCAAACAATTGAGGGACATTAGGCTCTTTTTGCAACAAACATAGCTCGTAAGTTGTTTTTGATTCCAACTTATCAATTCCATAATCTTTAAATTTCACTGATAGGAGAGGATTTCCTAACATCTTTACCCCTAACTCTATGCTATTCTGAGGCATATATACCAAATATTCATTGGTTTTATGTGCAACTCGTCCAATGATATCACCCTCAAATATAGCATTGGGAATAGGTAATTGGACCTTTATTAGTGCGCATGCTATACCCTTAGTGTCTTCCCGTTGATTAGTTCGGGCAGAAATGTCCGATGAGCTTTGCTTGAAACTCACAACCTTAATCTCTTTTTGGGAGAAAACGGATATGTTTGTTAATAAAAATAATAGTATAAAGATTCTTTTCATAGCTTTAGTCTTTAATAGTTATTTTTTATAAATTCTGTTGCTTTCTGGTAGCCTTTTTTTGATAAAGAGTTTAATGTATTGAAGACTTCTACTCTGCTAAGAGCATCATTGAACCGATAATATTGATTTATTGCTCTTAAATACAGGGCATCATCATCATTTTTTATGCCACGAAGATATTCTTCTGCCCTTTTATAATCTTTTTGGTTATAATAGATTTCAGCCAAACGGTAGGCGGCCTTAGGATGATGATCTGATTGTGATTTATTATAATAATCCATTGCTATATTAATGTTTTGTGGGACATTGCGTCCTTCTTCATACATATACCCTAACTGATAAAAAGCTTCTGGTAACCCTTCAGCTGCCTGTTGTTTGATATAATCCAAGGAATATTGATCTATTGGATATAACTGATTTCCATATACTCTAACTAAATCTGTTTTTAGTTTGTTTCCTAAATATGTTCCTCTTAATTGGTTTGTAGATAATGCTTCATAAGCTTCATAGGCTTTACGATACCATTTAGCAGCATTCAAAAGATTTTGATTTCCACACAGACCTCTTTCGTAAATAACACCAAGACACCTCATTGCTTCTAAATTGCCTGCATCTACAGAATCCTGACAGATATCAATAATATTTTCACAATCTTCAACAAATAAACTATTATTATTAATCCTATTGTTAATATTCCAAAATAGCCGATCTCCTGCAATTTTATATCCTTTCATACAAGCTTTAACCTCGTATCGGCAAGCATGAGTAATACGGCCCTTTTCTTCCTGCTTAATAGCATATACGTACATCAGTTCTCCTGGCATTACATCCAAGCAGGTGCTGTCACCTTTTGCCAATAGTAGTTCTATCCAGTAATAAGCAGATTCATTTTGGACGGAAGTTCCGTTTTTAATGGTAGATAGTTGAGCCATTGCTATTTGTGCTTTCGCATCACCTCTCATTGCTGCCATTTTTAGAAGTATTTTAGCCTTTCTTGGTACTTCAATATCGTTCAGATTCCATCCTAAGCTATACACCTTGTTAATAACCTTGTTAATAATATCTTTAGTATCATCTACAAGTTGTAGGGTATATGTCTGTCCTCCTTGCAATATATTTGTCCCATGATCAGCAAACACAACATCTTTTGTATGGTAGTCAGCATGTATTACCTTGATATGTTTTGCCCCATTTGCAATAAATACCCAATAGTCATTCTCTTTTCGTTCAACATCACCAACTACCCAGCCTTCAAACTCCAATCCTTCTTTCAATGATTGGACTATTAGTAATGCACAGGGATTTCCATTTTGGTCATTTCTGTACGTCGCTGCTGTCTGGTCATCCTTCAACAATTCGAACTTCTTCACCTCAATGTCTTGGGCGATAACAAATTGGGCATTTACAATAATGAATAAAATAAAATATATTCTTTTCATGTATCTCTATTTATGTTTATTGTACCAATTGGATAATTGAGAAAAAACGTCAATAGCTACTTCACGCTTTCCTAAAAGATATACACAATGCACGAAGTGTTTTTTTGCTTGGCTATGTTCAGGTTTGTTTAATAACAATTTCACTTGCCGCAATTGGATTCTTAACGAAAAAGACTTTTTATAAAAATCCCATGATAATTTGTTAAGTACATCCAATATTATTTCCTTTTCTTCTTTTGAAAAAGAAGGATCAGCTGAAATTAGTTTTCTGTATTTTTTCAACATTTGTTTTCTTTCTTGTGTAATCATAACTTAATCCATTATTATCCAATTAAATATCAAAATCGCTTAAACTAAATATCTCGTCCTTGGGCAGAGGCTTGCCGCCGATTCTGTCGGGCTGCCAGGTGCGGACGTGAATCTGGGGGGCGTTCTCGTTGGTGAAGTCCCAAAGCAGGAAGAGGTAGCCCTCATCGTGATAGCTGTTGTTGGTCCAGCCTTGTAAGAGGGTAACGCCATAGAAATTGGGGTTGACAGGATGGCGCATCACCTCGATATCATCAAAGAGAACCTTGAAATAGCGGGCGTTCTGGAAGATTCGACGTAGGTTTGTGAGATACTGCTGCTTCGACTGTTTGTTGTACTGGATTTTCTGCGATGTGACCATACGGTCGTTCTCAATATGTCGCTGCATGATGACCTTGCCTGTGATGATAAGGGCATCATCGCTGTAGATCTGCTCCAAGAACTTGATGTCTTTCTGGTTGTAGGCCGTGCGGAACTGCTCTACGTAGTCGAGGATCATCTGGCGACGGCGCAGATCTGTCAATTCCAAATTGCTCTTGATCACATTCATATAAAGGTTCATCGAGATAGAGAGGTAAAAGCTCTCCACCTCGCCCTGACGGTCGAAGCTGATGACAGCCTCCTGATATTCCTCCTCATTGAAGGCACGGGTGGCCGTGGGCTTCATCATCAGGGGAATGTTACGAATCTGGTAGCCCGTGCCTGTGGTGATGCAATGTTCCACAATCTCATCATCAGTACACATGAAAGGGGTGTTCTCCCAAAGCATCGCCATCGATTGCTGTACACGTGTGTTGACACCCATCGCCGCAAAGTTGAGATTACGGTCAGCTGCCTGGGCCGCATTGATCTCATTCAGGATGGCGGCAATGCTACGTTCCATCTTCGCCTTCACAGCCTGGTTGTCGATACCATCGGTAATGGTAACGGAGATTTGCGCTACGCTAAATGAGAAAGCTAAAAAAACAAATGATAAACTTAGTAGTATTCGTTTCATAATGTTCAATGATTATTGTTCAATGGTCATTTTTTCAGTCGGAACCAGATGGCACCGCAGTTTCTGTAATTCTTTACATTATCTTCTTTCAGGGTCTTCAAATTAATCTGTGCGTCTGAAGTCTTCCGTAGCACAGCCTTGACCTGCCCTTGCTGGTCATAGACAAAGAGATGGCAAGCAGAGTCAGCCGGAAGAGTGGCATATTTGCCGTAGGCCTCCAGTTTGTTCTTGTCTCGCATTCCCTTGATATAGGGCTCAATATCATAAAAACTGGCAATGACCACCATCTTTTCTTCTTCTGTGGTCAGGGTAACGGCAGGAGCAGATGTTTCCACAGGTGTTTCCTCTGAGATGACTTCCTCTGGAGTAGTCAAAGGCTTGATGCTGTCTGGCTGGACTTGGAACACCACCACCTCGCTTTTGTCTGACACAGGCAGAATGTCGCCTTTCCTGACATAGACGAAGGCACGATAATAGTCGCCGCGACGTGTCTGCACCTCAAAGCTGTGCTCCTTGGCCTTGGCGATGCACACCTCGATGCCCTCATTAGGATGCCGCGAGCGTATCCAGTCGCCGACCTTCACCTCCAAAATGGATTTAGCTCCAATAATTGCCTCGTTGACATCTTTCATGGTGGCCTCAGCATAGATACAGGTGGTGTCGCGCTTGATGGCGTTGATTTCCTTTGTGGCGGCAGGGGTTTGCGCTACGCTAAATGAGAAATAAGAAATAAAAAATGAGATACTTAGCAGTAGTCGTTTCATTGCCATTTGATTTTACGGTGGGTAGATGATGGTTGCTGATAAAGATTCTTCAGGTTATGCGTAGGGATATAGGGCGTCAGACGTACCTTCAGCACCACATTCTTGTCGGTAGTGAACTTGTCGGGAATGACTACCGACAGCAGATGGTTGAATCCGAGCTCCTCACTACGAGCGATGATAAGGGCCAGCAGGCCGTCTTCGCGTTGTTCCTCAACGGCGAAGAAAGTTTTCAATCCCCATTCAGCACAGTAGTTGAGCCACTGGCTGAGCATAATGCTGTAATTGACGGTCTGCAGACCATAGACAGACTGCTCCACATAGACGTGGTAGTCTGTATTGGTCAGCAGGCCGGCAAAGAGATTAGCGGCAGAGTATTCCAGATGCCTGTCATCGAACACGGGTTTCACATTATTGTAATAATAGGTGCCGTTGTGAAGACTGGCCAGCTGGAAGGTGTCTGTCTTCAGCATCCAGACACCTGTACTCTGCAGACGGAGCTCTTTCTTGTCAGGGACAGTTCTTACGGTGTCTCTGGCCGGAGCTGCCAGGATGGCTCCCTTCAGTTTCTGCTGGGCCTCCTCCTGATCCATGCCGAGGAGGAGGTCATACTGTGCAGGGAAGACGATGTTGACGAATGGCTGGCCATTGCGCAGCCATTTCGCGTCGTAGTAGTTGCCACATAGTTCAAGAGAATAAGGAATGGTGTCGCTCAGCAATCTCAGGTCGCTAATACTGCCCTTGCGGAAATGCACCTTGTCGTCTTTCATCTTTCGCTCTATGGCCACATCCCTTTGGGTGAGCAGGTCAACGAAATAGCGTTCCAGGAACTCCATCGCATAGCGTTTCCCACCCGCAGCCTTGCGTGTCTCGAGGCTAAACAGCTGGGCAGACGCTATGTCGCAACACAGCATCAACATGCATAGAATGAAGAAACGCCTGAACATAAATTGCCGTTTACTTACCTATAATGATACTTCCCTTCACAACGCCATCGGCACCATACCAGATGCCTTGCACCAAGTGGCCTTCTGAGAATTCACCTATGACATAATCGCCAGCCTCGGCCATACGTGCCTTGGAATCGCGGCTGTCAATCTGATGGTCTGTCTTAAAGACAAGACGCCCATTCACATCGTCGGGCCAGCTGCCCTTAAAGGTGGCATAGCCCAAATCCTTGCTTCCAGAGGTTGCTGTTTGCCTGGGGGCAGAAGCAGCAACCGGAGTCTCAACCTGTGGTTTCGGCTGGTTGGCTGCCAAAGCTGCCAACGAGTCGGCCACAGCCTGCAGACTGTCCTGCACACGTTGCTGCTCCATAGCCAGCTGTGCGGCCTTGATGCTGTCGCTGTCAATATGTGCTACAGCCGCCTCCTGCTGGGATGGAGCTGCCTTGTCACCACTACCACCCAACAAAAGTACAGCACCAACGATGGCCAAGGCAACAACGCCTAATATGATGCCAATCAATTTCTTATTCACCCCTTTCTTTGGAGGCGGACACTCACGGAGGGGCTTGCCACACTCAGAGCAAACAAAATCCTTGCGGGCTGGGATTTCCTGCACTTCCTTACTCTTACATTTCTCACAATTATCATTGAGACAGATACCGTATCTGAAACGAATACGGTCTGTATTTCTTGAACTTGCCATATTTCTTATACTTATTAAAATAAAACAACTTGAACAACTTAAACAACTTATAGCGTTCCAATGAGACTACATGATTGGTGGAGGCGTTACACCACCCATTGGAGGAAGCGGTGGCATTGATGGCTGGGCCGGTGGGGCAAACAGGGACTGCAATGCAGGAACCTGACCGGCAGGGCTCCATGATGGCATACCCTCCATCCATACCATCGTCTGAGCGGTGAGTTGTCCGCCTTGTACCATCTGCTTACACATATTTATATCATAAGGGCCATACTGCTGACCATTGACAGCAAGGAACAGCTTGATTTCCTGCTGTGGAGCTATGGGTGGAGGCACTGGTGCGGCTCCAGGCATAGGCGGTGGAACGGCTGGGCCTACCTGTGGCATTGGAGCTGCAACCTGCGGATTTGCTGCGGCCTGTGCAGCAATTGCGGCCTGAGCAGCAATTTCCTCGGCATTGTCAACAGCGAAAAGTGACGGCAGCTGTTTCCCGTCGCCCTCACAATGCAGTAGAATGGCATTTCCTGCATCAGTCGCAGGATTTCCAGTATTCAAGAAACGCTCATAACGCTCCTTGTAGGGTTTCATCCAGTCAATGGCACGGATGGGGAAGCAATAGGCAACAGTGATGATTGAAAGTTCGTCCTTACGTGGGCTTTTGCGATTCACGACAATTGTAGTACGTGCTGTGCTCTGATTGAATGAGTTTTTGAAGGCATCCTCCAACTTATCTGCAAATTTCTTCAATCCCTCGTTGTCGTCAGGCGAAGGAATGGAAACAAGTATGGTCTTCTTGTTGATGCTTGCAGGGTTGGTAGGACTCAGGTTGCCTTCATTGTTACGGAGATGAAGCTGTATCTGGTCGTTGTTCAATTTCAGGTAGACACCACTCTGATTGACAATCTTCGAGGCGAAAGCCTTGATGTCATCTTCGGTCTTCAGTTTCTGCTGGAGCTGTGTGAGGATATTCAGGCCCAGCACTTTCTTTTCACTCTCTGCCTTCTCGTCGTGCTTGGTCTTGACAATCTGCGACAGCTTGATGTCGAAGGCATCCTTGATGTCATCTACATTAATGTCGGTAGCCAGTTTGCCGAAATTGACGAAATCGCCTTCAGGCAAGATGCTTTCACGAATCTGGCGGGCGATATTCGGCATGTCCACCTTGTCAACCTTGAGCTCAACCTCAAACTCACTCATCGTCTCATCTTCGCTGACCTCAATGATAGCGCCCTTCATGTCTTCGAGTCCCTTGTTCACCTTGCGCTGGGCCGTCACCAATCGCTCCGTCTCATCAATGGCATCGTTGATTTTCTGTCCGAAAGCGGAGATGTCGGCATCCATCTTGCCTAACTCCACATAGACACGGGCCGCCAGTTTCTTGGCAAACTCCCAGGCAGCAAGCATGGTCTTCGAGGTGTAGTAGTCTGTAAGGATTTCCTGATGCTCGGCATAACGGCGAGCACCTGCACCTACCATACGCTGAAGCACATTCAAACGGCTCCATTCCGAAACATTGCTGGTCCTGTCCAGATCAACTGCCTCAAAATTCTCTTTCTCTGCTTTTGACTTGTTTTCCAGTTCGGCACGTATGTCTGAAACCTTCTCAAGCAGGAGCTTGGATACTTTCTGAAGCTCAACGACAGAGACATCGCCCACCTTCCATTTCTCATACAGTTCATTCTCGACAGTATGACGGATTTCCTTTGCAATCTCAGGGAGGGCCTTCTCCTTGCTATTAAAGAAGGTTTCAACGCCCTCTTCTCGGAAGTGGTTGGTATAGAAATCGTTCATGATACTGTCAAGGTCGTTCAGCGGATTGCTGGCCTTCTTTGCCTCTTCAGCATAGCCAATCGCCTTGCCGTGCCAATAGTCGTTGAAACGAGGATAGTCGGTATCCGACTCCAGCACCTTCAATTCATAAGTCAGATGCAGGTCGTCGAGCATCCATTTCTGCAGGTTGTCGCTGTTCAGATAGTCCCTGCGATAGTCCTTGTTGCGCTCTTCGTTGATATAGCCCAGATTCTCGCGCCAGTTATTGTATTTAAACTGATAAAGCACACTCTCGCCGACAGTATAGGTGATGTGCTTCAGGACACGGAGCTCAGGATACATCACACGCTTGATGCCAAAGGAATTGACTTTCTTAGTACGAGCCACAGGAATACGCCCGTCTGGCCCGGGATTGGCCGTTTCGTCATATTCCAAAGCGAAGTCGTCCATATTCTCGAAGTTGTAGGCACGGATGATGTCGCTGTTGATCTGGTCTTCCTCGTTGATGAAGAAAATACGTGCAAAGATATAATCGCTGACAATCTTCGGCAATTCCTCGAGTGAGTTGATTGTCAAACCATTTTCATTCACATTACTATAGATGGTCAGGCCGTCGGCCACACCCTTTACGCGGTCGTTGTAATAATGAGCCTCTCCAACTCCTGTCACATCCTGTGGGAACCAGCGGCCAGCCTGCAAGGCATTCAGCTCGTTCAAAGCTGCGTAGCCATTCTGATAATAGCGGCCCTGATCCATATCGCTCTTGGGCAGATTCATCTCAGGAATCATGGCATAGACGGATATCTTGGCATCAGGGAAGGTCTTGCGCGTCTGAATAATCACATCAACAACAGAACCTGAGCCAGTACCACCACAAAGTCCTGCGAAGATGTGGATATTGGTTTTACTGGCATCGCCAGAAATCTTCTCACAACGGGCGTATGCATCGCGGAGACTGTTGACATAGCCCACAGCATTGGCTGCAAATAGCAGACGACCAGCACGACGCTTCTGTCCTGCGGCTTGACCCAAAGAACCTATTGCCGACTTGACGGCTGTCACATTATTAATAATACCCTTCACAGAAGGATAGTTCCCGATGTGGTCGAGGATGTGCTCTACATCCACAGCCTTGATGTTTAGGAATTCATTACGGGTGAAGGATGCATCCTTTCCCATCACGCGGAAATCGGGACGTGCCTTGCCGTCTTGGGGCATCATCTCGTCAGTTGAATCCACATAGAGAAGGGCCACAGGCTGCTTCTTCCTTTCCTCATCGTCGTGGAACTCTTCGAACATTCTCATTTTGAAAGCACGGAGAATCTTACCTCCTGTACCTCCCAATCCCACTAGAATGTGGTTGCTGTTACAGAAACTTGATTTGTTCATTTTTAATATTGTTATTGGTTATCTTCATAGTTGTTAGTTTTCAGATAGACAGAAAAAGAAAACGTGGACTAGTTTACTTCGTCTACGTTCACCGAGGTATTGGGGATAACCATTGCACACTTCAACGAGTAAAAGCCCACGCCAGAGGCGTGAACCGTTCACTTTTACTCTCGTGTGCTCCTTCAAATTCCCCAATTATCGGTGAGCTAGAATATAAGCTAACGCTTCAATTTCTATTGTATGTTTGATTTTATGTCATATGCACTTCGCTTTAGGTTAAACTTGACTGCAAATATATACATCTTTTCTTATATAACCAAATTATTGACTGTTTTTTTTCATTCGACCCCGCAATTTTGCACAGATCGGATGGATTGTGCATCAAATTGAAGCAAACAAATTTCAATCCAAAATTGTTGATATGGGATTTTTTGCGATTTTGGGTGCACGGGTGACACAATGCCGATAAATACAGGCGGTGCAGCCTATTTTTGAGGGTGACACGGGTGACACAAGGGTGACACATTGGCATACTTACCTATTGGCCGAATTTACTCGACCATTCATGATGGCGAACGAAGCGGAGAGTATTGAATTCTCGAGAGAATTTGAGCATAAAGAGGCTCCTGACGATTGTAAGGCGTTCGTTTATGGTTGAATTCTCTCGAGAATTCAACTTTAAAGAGGCACGATTTTTGCTGGAAGGATTTGTAGAAAAGCAGGAATGAATGCCTGCGAAAAAAAACAATCTATCATCTATAAAGAACTGTCAATCTATGGAAAATCACCAACCTATGAAAAATGATGTGAAAGTGCTGATGAAATACCGCTACCGCAATGAGTGGCGGGAGAAATATGTGACGCTGAGTGAAGTAGCGAGCAGGATACGCGAGGGAAAATACAAGACGCGTGTGGAGGCTGTTCGCGGAGGTGAGGTTGTGCCAACGGAGATAGGTATGGCCAACGGGGCTGTGGCAGCTGACTATTTGCCGCATGTCTTCCCTGCAAAGGGTGCATCGAACGGCGGAAACAGCAAAAAAAGTGTGACAATGCCGAGCTATACAGGTTTGGTGCTGCTGTCGCTGCAAATGACACAAGGGATGAATGTACTGGAGCAGCTGCGTCGGCAAGTCAATGTCTGGCCGCAGACGCTGCTGTCATTCATCGGTGCTGACGGACAGTCGCTGAAGGTGCTGATCCCCTACGAGCTGACAGGCGGCGGAGTGCCCGAAGACGCAAGACAAGTGGCTCTGTTCCAGAACTATGCGTATAAGCGTGCAGCAGAATACGTGCTGAACTCTACTGGCTTCCGTGCAGAGGAATCGCTGCACGACGGAAACGAGTTTTTCTTCGTTTCTTCCGATGAACGGGCCTATTATAACCCCGATGCCCTGCCCATCAGAATGGAGCAGCCGACGGAAGAGCTGACCGATATGACGGCGCCGCTGGCAAACGGCTCTACGGAAGTAAAGCTCGACACGGAGGTGTTGCCAGGCTACACTCGACGTGAGATGGACATCACGAACTTCAACTTTATTTGCCGCAACCTTTCGTTCAAGCAGCAGGAGGAGCCCGAGCTGTACCTGATGAAACTGGCTACCGAGTGTCGAAAGATGGGCATCGACCAGGAGCTGGCCATTCAGCTGACCACTGACATGATAGACTTCCGCGACAAGGACACGCTGGTGCGCTCGACCTTCACCAATGCCTACAGCAAACACCGCCTGGGCCTGAAGAAGCCTGTTGAGAGGACGATGATGCACCAGCAGCTGCTGGAGGAGTTTTTGAAACGCCGCTATATGTTCCGTCGCAACAGCGTGACGGGCGAGGTGGAGTTTCAGGAGAAATACCAATATAAGCTGTGGTGGAAGCCGCTGACCGAGGCTGCCCGCAACGACATCAACAATGCGGCCATCCGCGAGGGTATCAAAGTCTGGCCACAGGATCTGGAGCGCATCCTCGTCTCTGAGCATACAGAGCAGTACGACCCTGTGCGCGAATGGCTGTCGGCGCTGCCCAAATGGGACGGTCGCGACCGTCTGGGCGAGCTGGCCTCGCGTGTAAAAACGCAGACGCCAGGATGGACGGAGAACTTCCGCGTGTGGATGCGCTCGATGGTGAGCCAGTGGCGGGCCGGCACCGACACGATGTACGGTGCTCAGATGGTGCTGATGCTGGTGGGTGCCCAAGGCACGAGAAAGTCTACCTTTATGAGGATGCTGCTGCCACCGGAGCTCTCGCCGTTCTACATCGACCGTATCGACTTCACCAACCGCAAGGAGGCCCTGCAGGCACTACATCGCTTCCTGCTGATCAACATCGACGAATACGACCAGATATCGAAGTCGCAATCAGCCTTCCTCAAACATCTCATTCAGCGTACGGACGTGAAGGAGCGCAAGCTCTACAGCACCGTTTTCGAACAGCAGCAACGCTACGCCGTGTTCTGCGCCACCACCAACTCGCTGATGCCGCTGAAGGACGAGTCAGGTTCGCGCCGATACATGGTGGTGGAGGTCAGCGACAAGATTGACACCGACACGCAGGGCGACAAGGCCATCGACTATCCGCAGCTGTATGCACAGATATGTCACGAGATAGAGCAGGGAGAAGAATATGCATTCACCGGCGAGCGCGAAAGGCAGATTGCAGAGCAGAATGCCGACTACTACGAGATGCCCAATGTCATCGGCCTGTTCGAGGACCTCTTCCACCGTCCGCAAGCAGGCGATGAAGTGAAGATGATGAGTCCCACCGAGATCCTTACATATATCAAGGATGAAAAACACGTCAACGTGGTGACGCAGTCAAATGCCACATTCTTAGGAGGTTACCTCCATCGGAACGGCTTTAAAAAAGGCGAAGGACGCCAAAGGCGTCGCTACGAAGTGGCACTCACGGTGTGACACCATTGTGTCACCCGTGTCACCCTAAAAAACAGGGTGCACCGCCCGTGTTTATCGGCATTGTGTCACCCGTGCACCCTAAAACAAAAAAAATCCTATACAATATGAAATATACACTTAAGAAAGAAACGAAGCCGACACTCTCTACTTTCGGCAAGTACAAGGCGGTGGCCGTTCACGACGAAACCGTTGATACAAATCAGATTATCAAAGAGGTGGCCGAGCGCGACGGTATTGGCAAGGATGCCGTCATCACGGTGATGATGGGCCTCGCCGCCGTCATCAACCGCCACCTGCGCCGCGGCGACAAGGTGCGGCTCAACGACTGGGGCCTGATGAAGCTTGAGATTGAGAGCGAAAAGGTTGACCAGCCCAAGGACTTCAAGGCTCGCAAGCATATCCGCGGCGTCCGCCTTCATTTCCTGCCGGAAAGCAGCAAGGGCAAGCCTGAACTCTATCAAGGCATCAAATATGAAAAGGAGAAGTAGCTGACAAATTCTTCATTTTTCGTAACTATGCCACTTTGTAGCGAAGTTACTCGGAAATAAAAATAAAAAAGCATTTTTCTTTTGTATTTTTCTCGACTTTTAGTAACTTTGTGGCCTGAAACTGAAACAAGCTATGGAATATATCGTATCGGCACGAAAATACCGCCCTATGTCGTTTGACACAGTGGTGGGCCAGACGGCGCTGACCACCACGCTGAAGAACGCGGTGAAGAGCGGCAAGCTGGCACATGCCTACCTGTTCTGCGGCCCTCGCGGCGTGGGAAAGACCACCTGCGCACGCATCTTCGCCAAGGCCATCAACTGCCAGAACCCCACGGCAGAGGGCGAGGCCTGTGGCGAGTGCGAGAGCTGTCAGTCGTTCAACGAGCAGCGGTCGCTGAATATCTTCGAGCTTGATGCTGCCTCGAACAACTCGGTGGAGCACATCAAGACGCTGATGGAGCAGACGCGCATACCGCCGCAGGTGGGCAAGTACAAGGTCTTTATCATCGACGAGGTGCACATGCTGTCGACGGCAGCCTTCAACGCCTTCCTGAAGACGCTGGAAGAGCCGCCCGCACACGTCATCTTCATCCTCGCCACCACGGAGAAGCACAAGATTCTGCCCACGATACTGAGCCGCTGCCAGATCTATGACTTCGAGCGCATGACGGTGCAGAACACCATCAACCACCTGAAGGAGGTGGCCGAGAAGGAGGGCATCGGCTATGAGGAGGAGGCGCTGGCCGTCATCGCCGAGAAGGCCGACGGCGGCATGCGCGACGCGCTGAGCATCTTCGACCAGGCGGCTTCGTTCTGTCAGGGCAACATCACCTACAAGAAGGTGATTGAGGACCTGAACGTGCTCGACTCGGAGTATTACTTCCGCATCGTCGACCTCTCTATAAATAATAATGTGTCGGAGCTGATGGTCTTGCTCAACGACATCATCGGCAAGGGATTCGACGGCGGTCTGCTCATTCAGGGCCTGGCGAAGCATGTGCGCAACGTGCTGATGGCGAAAGACCCGCAGACGCTGCCCCTGCTGGAGGTGAGCGAGCAGCAGAGCGTGCGCTACCAGGAGCAGGCGAAGAAGGCCGACACGCGTTTCCTCTATCAGGCCCTGCGGCTGATGAACCAGTGCGACATGGGCTACAGAGCATCGTCGAACAAACGGCTGCTGGTGGAGCTGACGCTCATAGAGATAGCGCAGATTACCCAGCCCGACGACGGCGTGGGCAGTGGGCGCAAGCCCAGAAGACTGAAAAACCTGTTTAAGAACTTGATGGCAGCGCCTCAGAGGAGAGAGGAAAGAGGAGAGAGGAGAGAGGAAAGAGAAAAGAGGAGAGAGCAGCCATCGACACAGCCCGAAATGAAGTCGGCCCCGCAGGTAGCCGCGGCTGTGGGATTAGAGGAAAGTGGAAAGAGGAAAGAGGAGAGTGGTAAACTGAAACTGTCGGGAATAACGACATCGTGGAGCAATCTGCGTGCGCAGAGCCAGTCGCGCAAGATGCAGATACTGCCCGGAACATTCGACGAGAGTGGAAAGGGGAGTGAGGTGATCGAGAAGCTGCCCTTCACGCAGGACGAGCTGGAGTTGCAGTGGATGTCGATGTGCAACCGCATGCCGCAGCGTCTCAGCGGTATCGGCGCCAGGATGAAGAACATGAACCCCATCATCCACACGCCGCCCTCGGAGGGAGTGGCTCCCGTCGTAGAGGTGGTGGTGCCCAACGAGATCATCAAGGCGGAGATGGATGCCATCAAGGGCAGCATCGTCAAGACCCTGCAGATCCATCTGCACAACAGCGACATCAGCCTGTTGCTGCGCGTGGCAGAAAAGCAGGAGCAGGAGAAGGTGCTGACGCGAAGCCAGCAGCTCGAGGTGATGGGCCAGCAGAACCGTTCGGTGGTGAAACTGTGCAAGGACTTAGACCTGATACTGGCTTAGGAAACTGATAATTGAGAATTAGGAATGACTAGGAAAGAATTCATACAGAAAGCGAAGAAGGTGGGCAAGACCCTCCTTCATGTGAACAAATATCTGGTGGTGGTGGCCATCGGCGTCCTGCTGGTGGGATTCCTTGGCGAAAACAGCGTCGTCGGCCACTTGCGCAACAAGAGCCGCATGAACGAGCTGAAGGCCGAGATCAAGCAGCACCAGGCGCTGACGAAAGCCAACCTGGAGCAGATCTACCGGCTGCAGACCGACATGAAAGTCGTAGAGCATGTGGCTCGCGAGCAGCACTTTATGAAAATGGACGATGAGGATGTCTTCGTGCTGAGCGATGATGACCCCACGCCACAGACACTGACCGGCAATGAAACAGTTGAATAGTTTTCAGAACGCCATCTTCATCAGCGGTGCGGTGTTGATGGTAGCAGGTGCCGCCTTGTGGATGATGTTCAAGGGCCTGGCACCCTGGCTCTTCGCCGTCGGCGCGCTGGCGTTTGTGGCCATGCAGGTGCAGCAGCGCTACGAGGGCGACAACTTCACCATCCAGCGTCTGCGCCGCATCATGCTGATGAGCGATGTGCTGCTGATTCTCACCGCCGCCCTGATGTTTGCCGACGAGGGCAACCCCTTCGGCCTCGACCATCTGACGTGGCTCAACTACATCCACAACAACTGGATGGTGCTGCTCTTGCTGGCGGCTGTCATTCAGCTCTATACTGTCTTCAGAATTGACGCCGAATTGAAAAAAGAGGCAAAAAAACGCTAAAAGGGAGCGTAATTGCTTAAATTGCGCAAAATTTTTTTCGTACTTCAAACTATCGTTGTATTTTTGTAGGCCAAAGTCAAGAAAACGAACATGTCTACAAACAAAATCTTGTATGCTGCCCTTGTCGTGGTCACGATGATTACAGCATGTGCAGAGCAAAATTCCGAAATGTACAACATACAAGGCACCTCGTCGGTGTCGGTGCTGGATGGTAGCAAGCTCTACCTGAAAGTGCTGGCAGGCGGTGAGCTGAAGAACATCGATTCGTGCGAGGTGGTGCATGGCGGTTTTGGCTTTACAGGACAGTATGACTCCATACGCCTGGCTATGCTGAGCATCCGCGACGGCGGTATGCCCATCGTCATAGAGAGGGGCGACATCAAAGTGTCCATCGACAAGACGGGCAACAAGGTGAGCGGCACACCGCTGAACGAGAAGCTCTACGACTACATCGACAAGCACATACAGCTGGAGAATCTTCGCATGGAGCTGGGCCATAAGGAGGCGCAGATGATTTTTGAAGGCATCGACGAGCGGACCATCTCGAAGAAGCTCATGGCCGAGGAAGACGAACTGCTGGTGAGGAAGGACAGCCTGGAAACCGCCTTTATCCTGGGCAATATGGACAATGTCCTTGGCCCCTGCGCTTTCCAGATGCTCACCATCAACTATCCCTATCCACAGCTCACGCCACAGATTGAGGAAATCATGGGCAAGGCTACGGACAAATTCAAGAACGACCCCTATGTCAAGGAATACTACTCCAAAGCCAAGGAGATCATGGCACGCCTGAGGGGAGAGATACAGGACGAACCCGTAGCGACAGCAGAGCCCAGCGCCGAATAAAT
The DNA here is from genome assembly GCA_017615355.1 of Prevotella sp. Lineage (GTDB taxonomy): Bacteria > Bacteroidota > Bacteroidia > Bacteroidales > Bacteroidaceae > Prevotella. Next base: position 30,471 of record JAGAAJ010000083.1, on the reverse strand, counting down.
CATGAAAACCATCATTCAAGGAGGAACAATAGTCAATGAAGGCAAAGCCTTTGTTGGCTCTATTGTTATTGATGGGGAAAGACTATTAGAGGTGAGAGAAATGACTGAGCCTACAGAGGGTAATCTCTCACCTCTCACCTCCCACCTCTCACCTCAAAAAATAATCGATGCCACAGGCTGCTACGTCCTGCCTGGTGTGATTGACTCACACGTGCATTTCCGCGAGCCAGGTCTGACGGAGAAGGCCGACATTGAGAGTGAGTCGAGGGCAGCAGCGGCAGGAGGCGTGACGACGTTCTTCGACATGCCCAACACCAATCCGCAGACCACTACGCTGGAGGCGCTGGAGCAGAAATTCGAGCTGGCAAGCCGCAAGAGCCACGTGAACTACAGCTTCTTCTTCGGCGCCACCAACGATAATACGTCGCTCTTTCCTCAGCTCGACATCCACCGCATACCAGGCATCAAGCTCTTCATGGGCAGCTCGACGGGAAACATGCTGGTAGACCGCGACGAGGCCCTGCAGCGCATCTTCAGCGAGACACCGCTGCCGCTGATGGCACATTGCGAGGACACCGCCATCATCAACCAGAACATGCAGGTCTTCAAGGTGCGCTTCGGGGATGATCCTCCCGTGTGGGCCCACCAGCTCATCCGTAGCGAGGATGCCTGTATGGCATCTACGCAGAAGGCCATCGAGCTGGCTGTGAAAAACCAGACGCGTCTGCACATCGCCCATGTCAGCACAAAGGAAGAGCTTGAGATGATTCCCGCTAATTGCCTGCACTCTATCACTGCTGAGGCAACCGTAGGACACTTGCTCTTCTCGACCGTCGACTATCAGCGGCTGGGCACACGTATCAAGGTGAATCCCGCCATCAAGAGCGTCATCGACCAGGAGGCGCTGCGACAGGGTTTGACCGACGGACGCATCAGCACCATAGGCACCGACCACGCTCCGCATCTGCTGTCGCAGAAGGAGGGAGGCTGTGCACGTGCCGCCAGCGGTATGCCGTCCATCCAGTTTGCCTTGCCTGCCATGCTCTCGCTTGTCGACGAGGGCGTGCTCACCATCGAAAGGCTGGTGGAGCTGATGGCGCACAACCCTGCCCGTATCTTCGAGGTGCGCAACAGGGGTTTCTTGCGGCCTGGCTATCAGGCTGACATCACTATCGTGAGGCCTCATGCTCCTTGGACGGTGACTGAGGATATCATCGAGAGCAAATGCAAGTGGAGTCCCTTCGAGGGCCAGCAGTTCCAATGGCGCGTAGAAAAGACGCTCTGCAACGGGCATCTCGTTTACGAAAACGAAGACGAATACGAAGACGAAAACGAAAACGGTGTCCGGCGGTTTGCCCGTCGGAGCGAAAACGAAATGTTCGGCCAGCCCGTTCAATTCAGATAATTCATAGTTCATAATTCATAGTTCATAGTTGATAAATGCTGCTGCTTTTCATCCTCCTCTCGCCTGATACCTATATTTATATAGGGTGGGGAGCGTTGGCGCTTCTTTCGCTCGTCGTTGGACTGGTTTGCTGGCGCACGCATCGCCGCTGGCTGCGCTGGACGCTGATCATTCCCCTGCTGTTGTGCTGGCACATCTTCCTTTGGGGCACCTACGTGGGATTCAGGAAAGTGGAGATCACACATCTGGAATTTGCGAGCCGCGATTTGCCCGAGGCCTTCGACGGCTATCGTATCGTACAGTTCAGCGATACCCATGTGGGCACCTATACAGGCAGCCGGCGTTGCATTCTTCAGGCCCTCGTCGACAGCATCAACGCCCAACATGCCGATTTGGTGGTCTTTACCGGCGACATGCAGAACAAGGAGGCTTCCGAGATTATTGCCTGTCAGGACATCCTGAAGGGAATCAAGGCACGCGACGGCGTGATCTCCGTCTTGGGTAATCACGACTATCCCATCTATATCGACACCACAGCCATCGACGAGTACGAGCGCTACCTCTGCCTGGGACGCACCGTAGAGGCGCAGCGTGACATGGGATGGACGGTGCTGATGAACAGTCATGTCAATATCGTTCGCGATTCGGCCCATATCGTCATCGCAGGAATGGAGAATGACGGTCCTGGCGACCGCTCACCGCAGAAAGGCGATATCAACAAGACCCTTCGAGGTGTCAGCCGTGATGAGTTTGTCGTCATGCTAGAACACGATCCTACCTCTTGGCGAAATAGGATTCTTCCGCATAGTCATGCCCAGCTCACGTTGAGTGGCCATACTCATGCTGGGCAGATAACCTTGCTGGGGTGGTCGCCTGCCATCTTGAAATTCGAAGATTATTACGGTCTGTTCAATGAGGGTGACCGCAGTCTCTATGTGTCGAAGGGCGTTGGCGGCGTTGTTCCCATCCGCTTCGGTACTACCGGGGAGGTCGTGGTCGTCACGCTGAAACGGAAACGTTAACCATAATGAAAACCATGAGTCTATGAAATATATCTACTACATTTACCAACTGTTCATCGCCCTGCCGTTGGGGCTGATAGCTACACTCATCACCGCTATCGTCACCGCTGTGGGATGCTCTATTGGCAAAGGCCATTTCTGGGGTTACTATCCAGGTCATCTCTGGGGACGCGTCATCCTCTGGCTGCTGTTGCTGCCTGTCAAGGTGGAGGGACGCAACCAGATTGAGAAGAAACAGTCCTATGTCTTCGTGGCCAACCATCAGGGAGCCTTCGACATTTTCCTCATCTACGGCTATCTGGGCCGCAACTTCAAGTGGATGATGAAGCAGTCGCTGCGCAAGCTTCCCTTCGTGGGCTGGGCTTGTGCGAAGTCGAAGCAGATCTTTGTAGACAAGAGCGGTGCCTCGCGTATCAAAAAGACGTACGAGGATGCCCGCCGCACCCTGCAGGGAGGCACCAGCGTCACCGTCTTCCCTGAGGGAGCCCGCACCTTTACTGGCGAGATGGGCCCCTTCAAGAAAGGTGCCTTCGCGCTGGCCGACGAGCTGCAGCTGCCTGTGGTGCCCATCACCATCAACGGCTCCTTCCACGTGATGCCTCGCACCCGCGACGGGCATTTCGTGCATTGGCATCGTCTGCGTCTCACCATTCATCAGCCCATCTATCCCGTCGGTCAGGGCCCTGAAAACATACAGGCCACGATGGCGCAGGCCTATCAGTCGGTGGCGTCAAGCTTGGATGCTGAGTAGTTCTTACCAGGAGTTTTTAGCCGCTGAACACCAGTCTGCCGCTCTTGCAGATAGTTTTTTTGAAAAAAAACGGGAAAAAGTTTTGTCGGTTTAGAAAAAAGTGTTACCTTTGCACCCGCAATCGAGAGAGATGCCTTCCGAGTTGCGGAAGAAGTTGCGGAAATAGCTCAGTTGGTAGAGCACGACCTTGCCAAGGTCGGGGTCGCGGGTCCGAGTCCCGTTTTCCGCTCCACATGTTGAACTAAAGAGCGAGCAGCAGGGTAGGCCCTCTGTTCGATAAAATGCCCAGGTGGCGGAATTGGTAGACGCGCACGTTTCAGGTGCGTGTGCCGCGAGGCGTGCAGGTTCGGGTCCTGTTCTGGGCACTCTTTTCTTCCTTGTGAAAATAAATGTTGGAGAGGTGGCGGAATTGGTAGACGCGCTACTTTGAGGGGGTAGTGTCAATTGCGACGTGGGAGTTCGAGTCTCCTCCTCTTCACATTTCTACCACTTTTTTTTTGGCAGTTGCGGAAATAGCTCAGTTGGTAGAGCACGACCTTGCCAAGGTCGGGGTCGCGGGTCCGAGTCCCGTTTTCCGCTCTTTTTTGGTTGCCAAGGCATGTTAAAAAACATCAACTAATTTTTTGACAATGAATCTCTACTTAAGGTATTTCAATAAAGAGACGCTTGTTAAAAGTGTCGACGATGCTATTTCTTTCCTTGCCAATATTGATGAAATAGGCATGACGCCCGAACTGGAGCAGGATATTCGTGAGTATGCTGCCAGCGACGTCTATTATCCCAAGCGCTATAAGGTTCGTTCGCGCGTGTACTTTATTATTATAAAGACCGAGGCAGCTAGCATGCAGGACTTCAAGGAGAAGAAGGCGCTGCGTGGACATGAAGACGAAAATATGCAGCAGAAAGAACGTTCTTCGGCGCAGCAGACGCTGATGAAGCTGAATGAGGAACGTCCCGGATGGTATGAGGGTACGCTCAATTTCAAGAGGGTGCTGATGACTCCGGGTACGGGAAAGTTCCAGTATCGTGATACGCTCTTCGTGGCACAGGTGAAGGCAATCTCTCCCCAGGATTGCTACAACCGTATCGTCGAGCATCTGCGTTCTCGCGTGGATGATCGCAGTCAGTTCCCCTCGCCAAAGGGAAAGAACTTCAAATACGTCTATCTGGGAGCTGCCAAAGGATAATGGTTATTGCTTAACGGTTGTTGGTATGAACAAGGTAATGCTGATAGGTAATGTGGGCAAGGAGCCTGAGGTGCGTTATGTAGACCAGGGGCAGCCTGTGGCCCGCCTGACGCTGGCTACTACCGAGCGAGGCTATACGCTGCAGAACGGTACGCAGGTGCCTGACCGTACCGAGTGGCACAATATCATCATGTGGCGCAAGCTGGCCGAGATAGTGGAGCAGTATGTGCACAAGGGTGACAAGCTCTACATCGAGGGACGCATCCACTATGCCTCCTATGACGACAAGCAGGGCAAACGGCAGTATTACACCGAGATTTGGGCAGATAATATGGAGATGCTCACTCCCAAGCCCCAACAGCCAATGGCTAACAGCTAATTGCCAACAGCCAATAGCTAACAATGGACTATCTTCAACATTTGTTCAGCGAGGTGCAATGGCTCACCCCTACGATGGGAGCTATTGTTGCCATTGTGCTGGCTTTCATCCTGCTTTTTGTTTCCGGCTTTGCATCGGGTTCTGAAATAGCTTTCTTCTCTTTGTCGCCCAACGACATTAATGAGCTTGACGAGGAAAAGAACGACGTCGATGCTAAGATACAGCGGCTGCGCAAAGATTCAGAGCGCACGCTGGCCACCATTCTCATCACTAACAATCTGGTCAACGTGACCATCATCATGCTGTGCAACTATTTCTTTGCACACTTGGTCGATTTTGGTCATGCTGTCTGGTTGCAGTTTGTTGTGGTCACGGTGCTGCTCACCTTCCTGTTGCTGCTCTTCGGAGAGATTATCCCCAAGGTATATAGTGGTCAGCACGCGCTCAGCGTCTGCCGTCGATTTGCACCTGCCATTACGGTGCTCAGCCGTCTGTTCCGTCCGTTGTCTGCCATCCTCATCCGTTCCGGCGTGTTGGCTGGCAAGGTGGTGCAGAAAGAGAACCACGTGCTCAGCGTTGATGACCTGGAGCAGGCTCTGGAGCTGACCGACGAGGCTGACCTGAAGGAGGAGAAGAACATGCTGGAGGGCATCGTCCGTTTCGGCGACGAGACGGCAAAGGAGGTGATGACCTCGCGTCAGGATGTCGTCAGCCTCGATTTCCGTTCCACCTTCCCCGACGTCATCAGCTGCATCGTTGAGAACAACTATTCCCGCATACCCGTCTGTCAGGGTAGCCTCGACAAGGTTCGCGGCATCCTCTATATCAAGGACCTGCTTCCGCACCTCTCAAAGCCTTCTTCTTTCCGGTGGCAGTCGCTTATCCGTCCGCCCTATTTCGTGCCTGAGACGAAGAAAATCGACGATCTGCTGCGCGATTTCCAGGAGCACAAGGTGCACATCGCCATCGTTGTCGACGAGTTTGGAGGCACCAGCGGCATCATCACCCTGGAGGATATCTTGGAGGAAATCGTCGGCGAGATCAACGATGAATACGATGAGGAAGAGAAGAACTTCGTACGCCTCAATGCCAATACCTATGTCTTTGAGGGCAAGACGCTGCTGACTGATTTCTGTCGCGATCTCAATCTCGACGATGACATCTTCGACGAGGTGCAGGGCGATGCCGACACGCTCGCTGGCCTGCTGCTCGAGCTGAAGGGCGACTTCCCCAAGCAGCATGAGCGCATCGAGTACAACCAGTTCAAGTTTGAGATTGTTGAGATTGACGGTCACCGCATCTCCAAAATCAAGGTTGTTGTAGGAAATGCCACTACTTGAGATCCGTCAGCTTTCTCCGCACACTCGTTTGGGCCTTTGGCGTATGGATGAGCCGCAGGAAGGTACGCCCCGTCAGCGTGAGCGCCTGGCTGAGCAGCTTCTGTTGACGGCAATGATGGATGGCGACACTTCCTATTCCATCGATCATGAGCCTAGCGGCAAACCCTTTCTCACCTCACCCCTCACACCTCTCACCTCACACCTCTCCATCTCCCACACCCGAGGCTATGTCGTTATGCTGATTTCCGAAGATAGTGGGGTAGGGGTGGACATCGAGTATCGTTCTGATCGTGTGGAGCGCATCGCTTCACGTTTCATCCGTCCTGACGAGCAGGTTGAATCCACCGATGAGAAGCTCTTGCTTTGGTCGGCCAAGGAAGCCGTCTACAAACTATTTTCAGAAGACCGCCTCGCTTTCTTCGACATGCGTGTTCTCTCCATTGGCGAGGGCATGATGCAGATAGAGAACAAAAAAAGAGATGAGGTCGTAGCGGTCAGCTATGAGTTCACTCCCGACTACGTTCTTACATACGCTATTCTTCCTGCTGAAACTTTGCAGGGGTAGTGCCGGTGTATTGTAGGAAAACCTGGTGGAAATATTTGCGGTCGTTGAAACCGCAGTGGTCGGCAACACTTTCCACCGACCAGTCGGGATGCTCCTTCAGCACACGTTTGGCTTCCTCTATGCGGAGTGTGGTAACCAAGCCAGCCAGTTTCTTGTATTCCGACTGACGCAGCCACTCCTGCAGCTGTTTCTGAGGCAAACCCATCTGTCGCGCCACAACGGCTATGGTTAGGTTGTGTTCCCTGTATGCCCCACTGTCCGTCCATTGTTTCAACGCCTCCTCCACGCGCTGTCGCTGCTGGTCCGACTTCGTTAAGTTGTTGCTGTTGTTACCTCCGTCAATATCACAGTTTTCGTTGGCGTTGAGGATATCGTTGACGCTCTCGCTCTCTGCTTCCTCTACGTACATCATATTTTCGCTGATGCCATAGCTATAGAAGCTGATGGCGATGTAGGAGATGCAGAGGAAATAGGCTAATGAGAACAGTACCAGTGGCTTGCCGTCCATGAAGATGATAAGAGGTACGAGGAATGCCAGCAGGGTCATGGCCTTCATGCTCAGTCCCATCCAGTTGAAGAGGTCGCGGCGCTCGCTGTCATAGTATTCTTCCACTGCCTGACTCAGTGTCCTGTAAGCTTTCAGTTGTAAGACAAAGACGTAAGTCTGCATCACCACATAGAGCACTGCCCCTATGTACTCGGTCATTCTAAGCACCTTCGATTCTTGCTGCAAGGGTATGCCGTCGAGCAGCACTGTGCTTATCAGTATTAGTGCAGATAAGCCGCAAATGCCTCCGCCTACTATCCAGTTTTTTCGTGCAACATGTCCTTGCAGTTGCACGTAGAGGATGGCCATGCAGCAGAGCATGGAGGCGGGCATGAACAGCAGCAGGTTCAAGAGCACCCCCTGAGTGATGCCCATCTGGCGGAAGCCGATGATGTATTGCAGCAGGAACTGCAGCGATATCAGTCCTGTGCCGGCTGCCATGATCCACCGCGCCTTGGCAAAGCTTCCGCTGTGCCTGGAATGGCGGGGTACGCATAGAATCATCATCACCGACAACATCAGCATTGTCAGCGTGCCACTAATCTGCATCTCGCCTATCGTAATCATGCTGCGAAGGTACGACAATTCTAATAAAAAGCAAAGGAAAATGTCAGAAAAACGCATTTTGTAGACACATAATTGCCAAAAAACTGACACCATCTTCATTTTTTCGACACTTGTAAGTCTCTTTTTTCTTTATCTTTGCAACAAATTATAAACGAACACAACAATGGCAGACTACATCAACGATTTTTTATCGCTTCCCCTCTGGTTTACTATTCCTCTGACGGTAAGCTATTTTGGGTTGATGGGCTACATTATCTATTGCCTGTGGCACTTCCGCAGGTGTTGATACCGCTCATACAAGGATAAAAAAGCGAAAGAAAATGGCCTTTTTCTTTTGCTTTTCGCTCACTTATTCGTACTTTTGCACTCTAAAATGCGGAAAGGGACGCTGATAAAGGCTTTGTTGGGCTGTATGATGCTGGTGCTGGCATCGTGCAGCACGACACGTTATGTACCCGACGACAGAACACTACTGAACTCGGTGAGCGTGAAGACGTTGGGCGATTATCCGCAGGTGAATACCGCCACGCTACGCAACTATGTGCGCCAGCAGCCTAACGCACGTTGGTTCTCTATCTTTCGTCTGCCTCTGCACACCTATTCGCTCTCGGGTGCCGACACCACGAAATGGGTGAACCGCACGTTGAGGGCTATTGGTGAGCCGCCTGTGCTCTTCGATACGTTGAAGGCGGAGCTCTCGCGAAGTGATCTGCGTCAGCAGCTACGCAATGAGGGCTTTCTCAATGCCGAGGTGGTTTATGAGATGCGGCAGCGCGGAAAGAAAACTGACATCACCTACTGGTTGCAGCCTGGACAGCCGTACTTCATCCATAACTTGCATTATCAGATTGACGACCCGCAGGTGGCCGAGGTGCTGGGCAATGACAGTCTGCGACGTCTTTTGCATGAGGGTATGCGCTTTGATGTAAGCCGATTGGACGCTGAGCGTAAGCGTATCACCGCTCTGCTGGCCGACAGCGGCTACTACCGTTTCCATAAGGAGTTTATTACCTATCACGCTGACACCGTCGGCATGTCGAACCTGGTCAACCTGACGCTGCATCTCTCGCTGTTCAGGCAGAACAACCGTCCAGATACACTTCACACCCGCTATACGATACGCAACATCACTTATTCTAGCAGCGATGCCTCCACCGACTCCTCTTTAGGTGGGGATGAGAGCGGTATCCGACTACGTAAAAGTGTGTTGGAGGAGTGTACGCATCTTGCTGAGGGTCATCCTTATAGCGCCACAGGATTGAAGAATACATACAACCACTTCGGACGCTTGCAGGCCGTGCGCTACACCAATATCCAGTTGACACCCGTTAATCCCTTGCTATTATCTCCCCAAGCTGATGGGATGCTCGACTGCGACATCCAGATACAGACGAACAAGCCATCGACGCTGAGCTTCCAGCCTGAGGGTACGAACACCGCCGGTGACTTGGGAGCTGCCGCCTCGCTGACGTATCAGAACCGTAACCTCTTTCGGGGCAGTGAGGTGCTCAGCGTAGAGCTGCGTGGTGCCTATGAGGCTATCCGAGGGCTGGAGGGCTATAGCAATCAGGACTTCACAGAGTATTCGCTTGAGACGCGCTTACAGTTCCCTCGTTTAGTTGCACCCTCATTTCTCTTTCCACAATCCCTCTTCCGCTCATACAATGCAACCAGTGAGGTGTCGCTGCTCTACGACTTGCAGGACCGCCCTGAGTTCCACCGCCGCGTACTCTCTGCTGCATGGCGTTATCGCTGGGAGCTGCCACAGCGGCACGACCACTTCCTCTTCGACCTTATCGACATCAACTATGTATTCATGCCGTGGATCTCGGATACATTCAAGAGGGAATACTTAGAGAGTGAGACGTCACGCAACGCCATCCTGCGCTACAACTATGAAGACCTCTTCATTACCAAGCTGGGCTTCGGCTATTCCTACGCTAACGGACCTGTGGCACTGAAAACGAACATTGAGACGTCGGGCAACCTGTTGCAGCTGGGCTCCAATGTGTTTGGTGCCGAGAAGGATGCCAACGGACACTATCGTCTCTTTAATATCGCCTTTGCACAGTATGTGAAAGCCGATTTCGACATCACCCGCTCCATTGCTATTGATCAGAGCAATCAGGTGGTGCTGCACCTGGGCTTCGGCATCGCCTATCCCTATGGCAACTCGTCGGTGTTGCCCTTTGAGAAACGCTATTTCGCCGGTGGTGCCAACAGCGTCAGAGGATGGAGCGTGCGCTCGTTGGGACCTGGCAAGTTCAAGGAGCGCGACGGCCGCATCAACTTCATCAACCAGACGGGCGATATGAAGCTTGACCTCAATGCCGAATATCGCACTCACCTTTTCTGGAAACTTGACGGTGCCGCCTTTATTGATGCAGGTAATATATGGACGTTGCGCCAGTACGACATCCAGCCTGGCGGACAGTTTCGGTTCAACGACTTCTACAAGCAGTTGGCCGTGGGTTACGGCCTGGGCGTACGCTTCAATATGGGTTATTTCATCCTGCGTTTCGACCTCGGCATGAAGGCTATCAATCCTGCTTTCGAGGAAGCTGAGGACGAGCACTATCCCATCTTACATCCGCGCTTCAGCCGCGACTACGCCTTTCATTTCGCCGTCGGCCTGCCGTTCTAATTGATGAAAGATGGAAAATGAAGAGGTGTGTGTAAGCGTTAAAAAATAACAAGTGAGAGTAACTTTTCACTTATCACTTATCGCTTTTCACTTCTTTTTTCTACCTTTGCAGCAAAATTGAACACAAGGCACATGCTGAGATTCATTTCTTTTGGTAGCGGAAGCAGCGGAAATTGTTATTTCCTCTATACCGACAGCGACGGTCTGATGATCGATGCGGGCGTTGGTGTGCGCACGCTGAAGAAACATTTCAGGGACTATGGGCTGAACCTCACACAGGTGCATCACCTGCTCATCACCCACGACCACGCCGACCATATCAAGTGCGTGGGCAGCATTAGCCACGACCTGCATCTACCTGTTTATGCAACCGAAGAAGTGCATCAAGGAATCGACCGCAACTACTGCGTGACGAGAAAGGTGGACCCCATCGACAGGCATTTCGTGATTGCCGGTGAGACGATTTCAATGGGCGATTTCATAATGACACCATTCTCCGTGCCCCACGACAGTAGCGACAACGTAGGCTATATGATTGAGGCCGACGGTGTCAGTTTCTGCATCATCACCGATGCCGGACGTATCACTGAAGAGATGGCCCAATATATCTCAAAGGCCAACTATCTCGTCATCGAGGCCAATCACGACCGCGAAATGTTGATGGCAGGTCCTTATCCTGCTCATCTCAAGGAACGTATCAGCAGTGGAACGGGGCATCTCAGCAACAACGCCTGTGGTGAGGCTATTGCCCAGCACATGAGCGAGGATTTGCGCCATGTATGGCTTTGTCACCTCTCGGAGGAGAACAACCATCCTGAGCTGGCGCGCAAAACGGTGGAGGCTACCCTTCGCAGCTATGGTATCATCGCTGGCAAGGATATTCAGCTTGACGTGCTTAAACGCACTGTGCCCACCGGCATCTTCGAACTTGTTTAACAACAGATAATCTGAAAAAGAAAACCCCCGCAATCCATAACGGACTGCGGGGGATTTTCTTATGTGCTTATGTCCTTTTGTCTGAAAAGGACGTGAGTATCTGTCTATGCAAGAAGTTTCTTCACCTGCTCGTAGACATTCTGGCCAGTGAAGCCGAGCTTCTCGTCGAGCACTTTGTAGGGAGCACTGAAGCCGAAGCTCTCAAGACCCCATACAGTGCCGTCGGCACCTACCAGACCTTCGAGGTTGACGGGCAGACCAGCGGTCAGGCCGAACTTCTTCTTGCCAGCGGGCAGCACGCTCTGCTGATACTCCTTTGACTGGCTGCGGAACAATCCCTCAGAAGGAACGCTGACGACGCGTGTCTTGATGCCGTCGGCTGCAAGCAGCTTGGCACCAGCCTCAAGGGTAGAAACCTCAGAACCAGAAGCCAGCAGAATGACGTCGTAGTTCTCGTCTGAGCCTGCTACAACATAAGCGCCCTTGGTAGCCTGGTTGTAGTCGTTGCCCTCGGGCAGCATCTCGATGTTCTGACGAGAGAAGATGAGAGCGGTAGGTGTATCGACGTTCTCCATAGCCATACGCCAGCAGACGGTGGTCTCCTCAGCATCGGCGGGACGGACAACGAGGACGCTGTTCTTGCCGTGGTGGTTCTTCAGCTTCTCCATCAGGCGGATCTGTGCCTCCTGCTCAACGGGCTCATGGGTAGGACCGTCCTCACCAACGCGGAAGGCGTCGTGGGTCCAGATGAACTTCACGGGCAGCTCCATGAGGGCAGCCATGCGGACGGCGGGCTTCATGTAGTCGGAGAATACGAAGAAGGTACCGCAGGCGGGGATGACACCACCGTGCAGGGCCATACCGATGCAGCAGCAAGCCATTGTGAGCTCGGCTACACCAGCCTCGAAGAAGGCACCCGAGAAGTCACCCTTCACGAGGTCCTTGGTCTTCTTCAGGAAGCCGTTGGTGTTGTCAGAGTTCGACAGGTCGGCAGAAGCACAGATCATGTTGGGCACCTGCTCAGCAAGCTGTCCGAGGACGGCGGCCGATGCGCTGCGGGTAGCGCTGCCAGCCTTCTGCTCCACCTTGCTCCAATCGATAACGGGAGCCTTGCCGCTGAACCACTCCTCAAGCTGCTTAGCCTGTACGGGATGACCCTTGGCCCACTCAGCCTTCTCGGCGTAGCGCTCAGCGCAAATCTTCTTCAGTTCCTCACGACGCTTGGCATAAAGCTCCTGCACCTCGGGGAATATAACGAAGGGATTCTCAGGATCAGCACCCAGGTTCTTCATGGTCTGCACGAAGTTGTCGCCTCCGAGGGGAGCACCGTGAGTAGCGCAGTTGCTCTCGTAGGACGAGCCGTCGGCCTTGCGGGCACCCTTGCCCATGATGCAGTGGCCAATGATCAGTGAAGGACGCTCCTTCTCAGCCTGGGCCTTCTTGATGGCCTCCCGGATCTGGTCAACGTCGTTGCCGTCAATCTTCTGCACGTACCAGCCCCAAGCCTCATATTTCTTGGCGGTGTCCTCGCAGGTCACCACCTCGGTGCGTGTGGAGAGCTGGATGTCGTTGGCATCGTAGAACATGATGAGGTTGTCGAGACCGAGATTACCAGCGATACGGCCTGCACCCTGCGAAATCTCTTCCTGCACGCCACCATCGGAGATGTAGGCGTAGATGGTCTGGTTCATCACGTTGCCAAGGCGGGCCTTAAGGAACTTGGCAGCGATGGCAGCACCCACGGCAAAGGTATGGCCCTGTCCGAGGGGACCGGAAGTGTTCTCGATACCGCGCTCAATCTCGCGCTCAGGATGACCAGGTGTGACTGAGCCCCACTGGCGCAGGTTCTTCAGGTCTTCCAGCTCGTACTTGCCGATGAGGCAGAGCTGGCTATAGAGCATCGGAGCCATGTGACCTGGGTCGAGGAAGAAACGGTCGCGACCCTCCCATGCGGGGTTCTCAGGATCATAGACGAGGAACTCGCTATAGAGAGTGTTAATAAAATCAGCACCGCCCATAGCTCCGCCAGGGTGTCCGCTTTTTGCTTTTTCAACCATTGCTGCAGCCAGGATTCGGATATTGTCGGCTGCACGATTCATCACTTTGTTGTCGTTCATAAAACTACTGAATTTGTATTTATAAAATGGGTTAATGTTTTTAACTTTTTATGGTACCACTATATCAGGAATTTCCTTTGTGTCGCCTTGTCCGTTGAGGGTTAGTGTGTACGTCTGCTCAGGCTGGTTCTCCTGGTAAACGACAACAGTGCAGTCGACGGGACCGACGCCCTCAGGACCGTAGAAGACGACACTAGCCTTATAAGTGCCTCGCGGGGATGTCTGCCATACGGCATTTTCGCCTATGTTCTCTGGACTGTTGTTGTTCGGCTGCCAGTCAACGTCGAGTTTGCCGCCAGTGTCGGGGTCGTGCATCTGTCCATCGTGTCCACCTAGATAACAAATCTCGAAACCGTTGGGTTCAATGACATGTAGGTCGAGGTCAACGCTTGGATCGTCCCACATCAAAGTAATCTTCAGCGCACCGCTGGCTCCAATCTGTTGTCCGCGGTTCGTCATGTTCTGTTTCTTCATGGGAATGACGAGGTCATCGTCCTCAAACTTTGACAGGTCATAGTCTTCTATCTCTACACGCTCATAGCCTGATTTGGTGGCTCTGAGGATGGTAATCTGTGCATCGCTGTCGGTGTAGGTGAAGGCACATTCGCCGTTCTCGTCGGTGATGAGTGAAACCTCTGAGTCATCGGAGGTCGTGATCTTTATCTTGACACCTTCAATAGGCTCCTCGGTGTCTTCATCAACCACCACAATCTTGGCATCCATCTCTTCCGGCTCTGCCGGCTTTTTCGGCTGAAGAAGTAGAAGGGCAATAATCAGTCCGGCGAAGATGGAAAATAGAATAAAACTTAATACTTTCATGGTATGATGCTATTTTTCGATTTGAACTTTGAAATAGACGATGGCGGCAATTTGGATAATAGCCAGCAAAGGTACGATAATCTTAAACGACATGTGTTTTGTCTTGTGACGGAAGAAGATCATGCCGCAAAGACCACCGAAGGCTCCGTAGAGGAAGCAGAAGAAAAACAGCACGGCTTCGGGTACGCGGCTACGCTGGTAGTGTGCCAGGTGCTTGTCCCAGGCAAAGAGCAGGAAAGTAAGGATGCATGGCGTGGCCAGCAAGTATAGCATGTTCTCTGAGATGAACTTGATGGTTTGGTGATCCATAGCTTAGAAAAAGTTTTTGTTGATGATTTTTGTTAATTCTTCCGTGCCGGGCTTCAGTGCAAAGATAACCAAAGCGGCAAGGGCTGCTAGGATAAGCAGGAATACGAGGAAGCCGAGGATGCTGCCGCTGCTCTTGGGAGCATTCTCCTGCAATACGTATTCTTTCTCATCGGCCTCGAGCGTGAACTCGATGGGCTCTATCTGATGCTGATCCTCAGTGGTGATATGTGCCTGCAAAGGCTGGTCGATGGCAAAGGTCTCCACCATGAACTGTGCAGCACCCTGCTCGTCGAGCTGTCCTTCGAGAAGCTTTTCGCCTTGCTGCAGACGGAACTGCGCGTTCTTCATGGGCTGGCCCTGTGCGTCAAGCACTGTGATGGTGGCTATGACGGGTTCCTTCTCTGGCTCTTCTTCAACAACCGGCTCTTCTTCGACAACCGGTTCTTCGATGACAGGCGGCGTTTTGAAATCGAAGGTGATAACGGTGGCGGTGTTGCCACTGAGCGGCTCGCTGCGCTCCTCATCGCGAAGGGTGGCCTTGCAGCTGATTCCGCTCTTATATGAGAGGTCAGAGAGGGTGGCTTCGCCGTTGGTAAGCTGCACGTCGAAGTGCTGTCCGTCGTAGTCGATGCCTACCGTCTCACCGTCGAGAGGCTCGCCGTCAATAGTTGCGCGCACGGTGACAGTCGCCTTCGTAGTGACGTCGAACTCCAGCTCTGTGTCCTTATCCTCAGTGGTGAAGTTGAATTGGCGCTGTGTGGCATCGTCGATAATGGTGATGTTCAAACCAGCGTATTCCTTGTAGCTGCGAATGCCCTGCTCGTCGGTGACATCAGGCTTCTGCATCTTCGGTGTGACGATAGAGAAGGGACGCTGTGGCTGGCGCACACCGTCGATGACAAAGGCGATGGTGGTGGTGTGCTTGATGGGACGTGGAGGCCAGGTCTCGATGAATGGACCGGCTTTCTTGAAATTATGGAAACCCCAGCCGGTGATGATGACGTCGAGGGTATTGTCGCCGTTGTCTTTATAGAAGATGTACTCCTCATAGTTGGGCACCTGACAGATCTTTGTAGCCAGACTGTCCTCACCGGGTAACTTGTCAAAGACCTCCTGTCGGATTTCCTCTGCCTTTTCCATGATGACGGCCTTGTCGCTGTCGGGTGCCATACCCATGGGACGCCACTTTCCCACGGTGTCAACCATCCAGTTGTAGGTAGCATTGCCTACCTTTAGCTGGGCGAAATACTTGCTTGTCTCGCCAATCTTGTCCTTAAGGCGCTTGTTGGCTTCTTGAGATGCATTCCAGCCGATAGACCAGTGAATCTCATTGACTCTGACATTTTTTATTTCCATATAGTGTTCAGTATTTAATGTGATCCGGTATTGATATCTAACACTTCCTTCATGGCTTTGCGCGTCTTTTCCGAGGGTTTCAGCGGGTTGGACTCGCTGATGAAGATATTGTAGCGCTCACGCAACCACGGGATGAGTAGGATGTAGTCGGCAATGTTGCCTTGCGGACTGATGTGTCGGCTAACGCTCTCAATCTGTCGTTTGTCCGCATCGTTTACGATGTCTTGACGGATGTCTTTGCTCAGCACCACGTCGGTACGGTTGCTGGCGCTTAGACCGTCGCTTCTGTATTGTTCCTCGCATTTTTTCATCACGCCCTGCAGCCATTTGAGGCCTGGCTGATAGCGGGCGTAGAAAACGTCGATGCTGTCTGTTTCCTGCCACTGACTCTTACTCATAGCCAGCTCGTCCCATCTGTTCTCATCGACCATGATGCGTAAGATAAGCAGCTTGTCGCGGTTTTTCTTAATGTCGGTAGCATTATAGGGTTTTGACAACAAGGTAATCATGTCATCGTAGTCCTGTTTATGTTTCAGACAGGCGTTGGCGCGTGCCAGTAGGGTAGGAGCATTGCTGTCCATCTCTGCATAGCGTTCTGCGAAGTCCTTGATGTTGCTAATCTTCTGCAACGAGATGGTCGAGAAGGGCACATCAAGGTATTCGGTATATTCCTGATACAGGTTCTGACGGCATTGCTGGTAATAGCTTTCCTGTTGCCGACGTGCCTCTTCTTGTGCTCGTATATCTGCTTGTATCGTACTATCCTCTGCCTGCAGCGTCTTGTAGGCTTCCTCAAGCAACAAGTGCTCTTTCTGGAGTTGCTCGTATTGCTTCTGCAGCTCCTTTAAAGCCTTTTTGGCGTTTTCCTTCTTCGGCTTTTGCTGGCTATTATCCGCAGAGTCGTCTTGAGCAGAAGCACAAAGGCTTACGCTGAAAAAAAGCAGTGGCAGTATGATTAACTTTATTCTCATAACTTCTAAACTATCTGGTTCATCAATCCGAGAGAGGCAGCGAGCGCAGGTAGAGCTCTATGCGTGAGTTGCTCTTCGGGTTGAACTCGTCATTGTATTTTTTGCGGATACTGACAAAGCGACTGCGGCGGTCGCTGAGTGTGTCTGTCTCGTAGGCGTTCACAATAAGATTGGCCAATTTGTTCATGAAGACATTCTCAGCATCATCAAGACGCGACGGCACACTGTTGAGTGCCTCTTTCACCTCGTTGATCTTTTCGATGTTGTCGAAGTATTCGGAGCCTTGAATGTCACGTGCCAGCTTCAGTTGCGCATTCTTGAAGGTATGGAATGAAGGTGAGAAACTGTTGCTGGCCATGTTGAAGGATGGTGTGCGAGTGAAGTTGGTTGTTGCGAGTGCCAATACTTGGTTATAGAGGGTGTAGGTGGCCTGCATCTCCTTTATCAGTTTGTCCTTGTCGAATCCGGGTGCTTTCTGTAGGAAACGGTCCATGTCTGACATGAAAGGTTCGATGTCAGTCCGCTTACAGGTTGGGCTTGCATAGGCGGCCTTTAAGTCCTGATAGAGGGCTCTGTTACCTACGGTATTGAGCTGGTCGCTGAGCGAAGTGAAGTACTGTCTGCCTAGTTCGTCTTTTTGCTTGTTGAGCATGATGTAGTCATCGTTGAATTTTGACAGGCTCCAGCCTCCGTCGTCCCAGTGGTCTTCAATCTTTGTCTTGAGCTTGCTGTATAGAGCCTCCTGCTCCGGCGTGGATTTCTCTTCGCTATCGCCACCAAGACTAAGGAACATCAGTCCGCCTAATGCTCCTGCCATGATGATGGCTATAATAATGAGTTTCAATGCTTTCATACGTCTTTGCTCAATTTTTAATAGATTTTAGCGGTCATCTTCTGCTGTAGGTTTGCCGTCCTTGTTATCTACAACGGTAATGCGTTCTCTTTTCTCCTCTTGGCGTGGCTTGTCAACATGCCTGTGTGACTCAGATACAGCCGCGGGCTCGTCTCCTGCTGGGATGGCGTTAGTGGCGTTGACGGGCTGCTTAGAGTCTTCCATTTCCTTTTTGTCTATTTCCATGTCAGACAAATCCTCAATGTCGCTGATTTCTTGATCAGCTTCCTCTTTATTCGCCTCTATATCATCATCCACATCGTCCTTTTGGTTATTCTCTGCTATTTCTATCACATCTTCCTTCTTTGCTTTCTTGTCAGATTTTGGCCTCAAAAGGAAAACTGCACCGCCAATGATGAGTAGGATGCACAGTAGTATTATCAGGAATTTCTTCTGCTGTGCAGATTTGTCCTTGGAAACGCTTGCCTTGGTGGTAGGAGCGGTTGACTCTCTAGATGAGATTGTTTTTTCCGTCGGTGTTTCAGCCTTTGCCGGAATTGCGGAAGCCATGATTCCATTGAACTGGGTTTTGTAGACGGATACATTGCCCTTGTTTGCAATGACGATGCTTTTGAATTGTTGAAACTCAGGATGTTGCGGAGCCACAAAAAGCTCTGAGATGGCCATGTCATCGAGTAGCATCACGGCATCCTCTGTGCCTTTCATCGGAAAGTGCGGTCGTCTGTCGGGCACCAGTTGATAGCTGTCCACAATCTTGACAAAGATGTCAGGATCAGCCAGTTTCTCCTTATAGTTGTAGGCATCTGTCTGCGTATCGCGCAAAGTCATGCAGGTCTCGATAAACTGTTGACGAACATCGAGGAGCACCTCCAGCGGACTGACGCCGTCACGTATAGTGTAGCCTTTAGGAATGGCGATAGCCATCTTCAGCACACCTGGTCTTACCGACATATAGCTGCTCACACGGTTGTGAATCAGCGTGTACTGTGTGTGTGCAGGCAACACTTGCAGTGTGAAGAAATAAGGATTCTCATCCATGCCTGGTGGCACGATGTTCTCCAATTGCTGCGGCGGGTTGTTGATCCAGTAAAGGGGCTGGAAACCGCTGTTGCTGTTTTGGTTGCCAAAGATGGCTAAGGATATTTTGTTATTTTCCATTTGTCAGTTGCCCGCGGATGGCGTGGGCTTGCTGTCAGTGTCTTAATTGAAGATGTCTTTGAACTTGCCGCCGAAACTGCCTTTCTTGGTAATCTCGGTATTGCCTTTCAGCACCTCTATGAGCTTGTTGGCATCGGTGGAGTCATATTGGTAGACACCGCCCACGTAGAAGCGACCAAGGCTGAAGGTATAGAGCATGGGCTGACCGTTGGTGGAGGCATTAATGCCATTCTCCCGGCAAAGCTCGACGAGCGGGCTGATGATGTTCTTATGCTGGTCCATGAAACGGCGATAAGCCTCATCTTCGCGCTCTTGTTCATTGCCAAGAAGATCTGCTTTTGAAATGACGATGCTGATTGAGTCTACGTTCTTCAGTATCTTCTTGTTCTCGGGCTGTGCCAGCAGGTCGACCAGACGTTTGAGTATGATTTTCTGATTGACGTTCTTGCGTACCAGATAAGTACGGACATTACCCTCGGCATCGGTCTCATTCACAAGATGGTTGAAGGCTACACGCTTGGCAGTTGGGTCGACAATGATGAAGAACGACTTCTTGTTGTTGTTGCACAATAGCTGGGTAGCTCCAGCGCCGATGTCCTCAAAGGACACGACACCTTCCTCGTTGTCGGCGATCTTGAAAGCGAAATCCTCACCAGCCATTTCCACCAGGTTGAGCAGGTGTCTGTTCTTGCCGTCCTGAATGGAAGCCTCGATAGTGGCAACGAAGTCTTTGGGCGTCTGGCCGATGGTAAGGCCGGCATCGAGGAACTGCTCCAACACGCAGGCGTAGGGACCGCCGGCGCGTACCGTGTTGATGTTGATGTTGGGTGAGCCGATAAGTCCCATCAGGATACATGTCTTGCCTGTGGAAGGAATACCGAAGAGGAATACATCGGTGTGGTCTTCGGCACACTCCTTGCGGCATTTGGCTATCTCGACATTGATGTCAGGCAGCGATTCGATAATTTCATCGCGCTCGCGAAGGATTTTCAGCGACTCAGGCGTAGCCAGTCCGGAGTTTAGCAGTTCGTCCTCGCTGATAATGCCTTTCTCTAAAAGGGAGAATACACGGTCGGGTGAGTAGGCCGATAGCTCCTCACGCATGGTGAGAAACTCTTTTTCCTTCAGTTCGATGAAGTGCTGGTAGGCTACGTCGTAGTTTGCATCGTAGGGATTGGCGGCCATCCAGTCCCACGTTTCCACGATGTCGAGTGAGCTGATGGATGGCGGTATTATAGGCTTGGGTGAAGGTGTCGGATTAGGTATTGGACTGGGTGTAGGGCCGGGTGTTGGATTTGGTGACGGTGTAGGGTTAGATGTAGGTGGCACGATAATGTCCTTGGCTTCCTGTTGGTACATGCCCTGAGGAAGCATCTGAAGATAAAGGCGTGCGGCTGTCTTTTTCTGCTGCTCGTCACTCTTTTGTTCAACTGTAGCCCAAAGATAATTGTCAATATCGGGCAGGTGGCTGGTGCCAGGATGCTTGCGAAGGTAGTTGGCCAATGCCTCGGCACTGTTTTTGTCAAGTTCTTCCCACTCCTTGATTTCCAAGAGACTATTAATTTCAGTAATCACCACACGTGCCTCATCAATGTGATTACCCAGTGGCATGGTGCCTTCCCAATGACTGATATATGCATTGAGGGTAGGTAGTAGTGACTCGTCCTTCTGTGCGAGGCGTGGTGCAATGGCGGCCCACTCTTGTTGCTCGGCAGGATTGGGCTTAGGCTCGTTGATAATAGCCAGCAACTGTGAGCGGCGCTCAGAGTTCATTGTAGTGAGCTGGTTAAGGACGGCTTCTGTGATAGTGCCGTCTTTAGCGTAGCTGATAAGGCGCTGCATGGGCAGCTTATTAGCGACTTTGTTGAGGTCGTCGATTTGTTTCTGAGTTAAGAGCATATCTTAGTTGTTATCGATATTTAACATGCGGCCGCTTTGCATAGCGGTTTCATTTGTCTTGCGGTTGCGAATCTTATTACTCCGTTTGGTCACGAGATAGTTGAACAGGATGAGCAGATGGATAAGCGCACAGGCACCATAACCCCAAGGCGAGGTCTTAAGGTTCTTCACCATGCTTGGTGTTTCTACCTCGACCTCATAGGTGTCAGCAGATTCTTCCTCTGCATGATAGGCATGCTCGTTGCTATTGTCGTGAACGGCATAATGGGGGATGTGTTCAGCATATTCATTCAGTTTCTCAGTGACGTCTGAGCCCAGGTCGTTGATTCTCTCAATTAACTGTGGTAGACGCAGGATGTTCCACTTGCTTATTTCCTTCTCACATATACTGATCTCTGTATCCCATCCGTTAGCTTCGCTGATATCTGCAATGGAGTCGGCATATGGCTGGTAGATGTTGTTGTCAATGCTGGAGGCACTGACATCTTCAAGGTTGCGCACACCGAGTAACTCGCATAGCAGCGTTTCTACCGATCTGTCCATGCGTGCCTCAGTCACTGCAGTGCTAAGGTTGGTGGATAGTTCCGATATTCTTGTGCGCTCATTGCTTTTGAAATCGCCAATCACAGTATTGATGGCCTCAAGATCCTTGTTGATAGACGTCTTGATGTCGTTCTTCGCTGCATAGACGTTGACAAACTGTGTCATCCAGTTGCAACTCACCACTGCCAAACCAACATACAGTGCAAGTGCTGTATATTCTGTGATGAGCCACTTGCCTTTGTCCTCAAGGTTGGTCTTTGACTTGGCCTTGATCATAATCCATAGTAGGAGTGCGAAGGCACAGCCTAAGCCTACGCCTTTCAGGATGCTGATGCCCAAGGTGTCGCCCGTATAGAGGAAGCCTAAAAAGAACAGGGCCATGAGCAGCACGATGCCGAACACAGCTATGATATTGGCAATGGTAATCTTGCCGTTTGAGTCGTTGTTGCTTGCCATATCTCCTATAATATAATAATGTGTAAGCTTTTTGTAGCGTATCAATCCTGCCTGTGGGTCACCTTGCGCAGATGGATGGTGGTGGAGGTGCCGTTAGCGTCGGTAAGTTTGCATTTCAGGATGTTGGCTGAGTCGGCCGTGCACACACCAGTGAGAGGAACGAAGCTGTAGGTGTTGTCGGTTGGGTTTGTCTTGTTCCCCATCTCTTTCAGCACAATCTCGTTGGGCTTCCACTCAATGTTCAGTGTCGTGCTGTAGTCCTTCTGCGTATCAGTGGCATAGATAAAGGCACTGCCGCCTTGCGTACTGGTGATGTCGTAATAGCAGCGGCACTTCTTGCCTGTAGGCTGACCGTTGGTAGTGATCTCTTGCAACGTAGTACTGCGCCACAGGCCGACGAACTTCTCGTGGTCAGACATGATGTCATCGAAGTTGGCAAAGTTGTTCTTCACCATCAACAGGGCATCCTTGATCTGAAGGAGTTTGCCGATGGTAGCGTCGCCCTCGATAGGCTTTCCGGTGGCCTGCAGTATCTCAATAATCTCAGCCGTGGAAAGCGTGGGGTCGATACTCTTCATCAGGGCCACGGCTCCTGTTACGATAGGAGCAGCAAAGCTGGTGCCTGGGCCAATGTCGTAGGTGTTGTAGGGTTTAGCGCCAAGGATGTCAACACCCGGGGCGGAGATGGTAGACTCCACAAGTCCGTATTCCTCAAAGTTTCCGAAGTTGCTGAACTCTGCCTTGTGCAGCTGCGTATCTACAGCTGATACTTTGATGGTAGCATTGCCGCGCTTGCCGGCGTCGAGGGCTGTGAATACATTCTCGTTGCCTGCTGCCCATACGATAGTCACGTTACGTTCGCGGGCCATCTCAGCTACATAGTCCCAAACAGCCTGCTCGGCCAGGCTCATCGTCTGGCTCAGTTGAATCTGCTCCTCAACGCTGAGTCGCGAGATGGCGTCATCATAGACATCGCCCACAGAGAGGTTGACCACGCTGGCACCCTGATAGATGGCATAGAGCAATCCTTGCAACACCGTCATAGATGTCATCTGGTGTCCCATGCTGACCGGCATGAACTTACAGCCCGGAGCGATACCTGCCGTACCGCGCTGGTTGTCCATGTTGCCCAAGGCCTGTGAAGCCACCATTGAACCGTGCAGGAACGAGGTCTCGTCACAGCCGCTGGCGGGTTTGACGTCACTTGTGCGTCGTACTACGCTGTAGGGCTTTACGATGCGGTCGCTGTTCAGGTCGTCATGGTTCAGGTCGAAGTAGCTGTCGCAGATGGCTATGATGACATCGGGGCTGCCTTTGGTAATCTCCCATGCATCGTAGGCTTGGATGGGCTCGAAATACCATGACGTCTCAGGATAGTCGAAGACGAGGTCGTTGGGCTTGTAGCCCAGACTGCCCATCAGTCCTTCGGGGAACACGTAGAATGAGATGTCAGTAATCTGCGTGGGCAGGGCCTGCATGATTTGGTCGCGTTCGTCCTGTGGAATCTGCACCTGTAGCAACTGGGTCATTCTGTCGTAATACACCACTTTGTAGTCGTCGCCAGGGTAGAGTGCCTTGAATTCATCGGCCCATTGGTTGAAGGTTTGGTCGTCGGCTGCATCAAGGATGACATTCAGACGGTCGCCGACGATCTGCCGCCCATCGTCGCTGGTGATGTCATCATCGTCGTAGGGCGGGATGTTGTTGTCACCGGGCTGCGGAAGGTTCTCGCCCGGGTTCTGAATGTCATGCGGAAAATTTTCGTCACCAGGAAGGGGCACTCTGCCCGGATCAGGTGTGACAGGATTGATGATCTGGTCGGGAATATCCGCGTTTGCCGTCTGGTTGCTTCTTGAGCTCTTGAAGAGACTCAGCAGGACACCAAGGACAAACAAGAGGATGAGGAATCCCAGGAGACGCAGCAGCCAGCCTCCTAAGCCCCACGGCTTCCAGAACGGCGCTTTGCCGTCTGTGGGGGCTTCACTCGAGCCAAAATAAATTTTCTTCATTGCTTATTGTTCAATGTTGTTGATAATTTCTGATAATTGGTGATTGGCCTCCTTGTCGTAGTCGGGCACGTCGAGATGGGCGATGAACGATACGTACATATATTCCAGCCAAGAGTAGTAGTTGTTCTCGAAGGAGGTTGTCATTGCCTTCGGATTGTCGGTGAGCTCGTCGAAGAGTGCAGTGAGCTCCTCCTCCTCGAAGTGAGATTTGTGCTCCTTCTCGATGTAGTCGAATATGGGCAGATGATACTGTGTGGCCACCTTTCGGGCATTGGCGCGGTCGTCGGCCGTCAGCAGTTCATAGCCTAAGTCAATGATGAAGTGATTGATTTTGCTCGACAGGATGTCGGCCACAAGGCTCTCATTGATGGTGTAGATATTGATGACATTCACGTATTCGGCAATAGCCTCAGCCATCAGATCGTTCAGCTTCATATAGTTGCTGGTCTGGATGATATCATCGAGCAGGGTCGACATTACTACGCTGTCGAAAAGCTGGTTAGCCAGGATCTGGTTCATGAATTCCACTGACTTGATGTTCTTTTGCCAGATGTCGAAGACGCGGTCGGCAATGACGCATGAGTTCAGCTTCTTCTTGAATGTGCCGGAGAAGAGCAGACGATAGTCTATACTACGATTCTCCAGGAATTTCTCCGCTTCTTCTTTGTTCCTGAAGGCGTAGACTTTCATGAGTCGCTCCCAGCACTCGTCGAAATGCTTGCAGCCGCGGAAACTATCGCATCGTTTCAAGATGATTTCATAGTCCTTGAAGTTGTTGTTCGTCTGACCTAGCTCACCGCTTTGAATCATGTAGTGCACCACCTGCAGGCAGCGTGTCTCCGTAATCTGCAGGGCTTGCAGCAGATGGCCGAAGAAGTAGTTGTCCTCATTGCAGGTGAAATCCATCTCACGGATGATGGCGTTGGCATTGTTGATCATCTCCGTCAGACGTTCGCCAATATCGTCGCTGACATGGTAGGACTTCATGATTTCGCGCACTTTGCCCATTGCCACTCGGCAGTAGTCTGCAAACTGGGAATCACGGGTTTTGTCCATAGCGGCAGCCACTTTGGCCAGTTGCTCAATAATGTATAGTGCACCGTCGTTGTTCATTGAGGCAGTGGCATCCCATACCATCTCGCGGTTTTGGAAGAACATTTCCGTGTGCTTGCTCTCGCAGAATGTGGAGCGCAGCAGGTTGAGGTACTCTCTGTCTACGAGCAGTTTGTCTTCCTTGCCGCGTTCACGGAACCCGTCATAAATCTTGGAGCCTTTCATGCCCGAGTATTTGAAGTCACGCAGCAGGTAGCTGTTCTTGAAGAACTCTCCCGGTCTGGTCCAGTTGTTGGCCCACTTGGTGCTGTCCACGTCGAAGCACTCCTTGTAGAGCACCTTTGAGAAACGCTCGCCCCATCGTCCATCGATGCTCGTTCGTCCGTTTGCAGATGGATTCTGGTCTTCTTGCATGGTGATGTTGAACTTGGTGGCCACGAAGAATAGTGGCGAGATACCTCCTGTAAGTTGTAGCGTGCGTGCACGCTCTTCGGGCGTTGCTCCTACATATTGCGACACCCAATCGTTGAGCGTGCTGGGTATGGTGTTTACGTCGCACTGTGTGTTGTCCTGACAGAACATCAAGATATTGACCACTCGCGACTCGGAGTATTTGTTGAACAGGTAGGCTACCTTTCCACGCAAAAGCATTCGCGTGAGAACCTTGCCTTCGCTGAGTGAGTTGAACTCTCCGCCCATTCTGGAACGTGCCCCGGGGAAGTCGAGCAGGTCAGTATGCTTCAGCAGGTCTAGTTTGATGGAGCCCTGTGTGAGTTTTGAGCGCACGGAACTGTCGGATATGTCATCGAAACAGTAGCTGGCTGTGCTCTCGAGGAAGTCAGAACCAATGAGCACCACAATCTCGGCGCAGATGGCCGACAGTTCGCACTTAAGCATGGCAGGCACGGTGATGAAGCTTCCGTCAGTTTGTTTGAGGTGAGCATCACACACATGACTGGTATCGCCTGTTCCAAGCCCGTCAAGGCATTGTACGCTCATGATGGTGTTCTCATTCTCTTCATGGTGCAATACGGCATCAACTCCGAAATAGACATCGCTATGGAATTGCAACTTGCCCATCGTGGCGAGCAACCGGCGGTAGAGTGGGGTGAGGTAGTCGTTGTTGTCATCCGTCTTGCGCCAGAAAATGGAGAAAATGGTCGGATAGTCGGATACAGGAATGCGTTCGATGACGAGGGCCAGCTTGTCAAAGAAATTGCTGGCACGGAACTCCTGCGCTTTCATGATGTGGTGCTTGAAATACTCTTTCATCTCCAGCATGTCGTCGGCAGTGATGGGATTTGCCGTCGCGGGCTGGAATGACTTGTATTTCTCATAGATATCTTCGGCAATCGAGTTGATGGTGTTACGGTCGGGCGTGTCAGAATCCTTCAGGTCATTGAAGTATCCTTCGCACAGCAAGAGTGTGAGGTCCATCACGGAGAGCGTCTTCATCAGTATGGGGTACTTACGCTCGTGACGCTTGGGATTGCGCACGAAGGAAGAAAAACGGGTGACGACGCCGGTGGCCTCAGTGTCGTGGGTGATGGGGTTCATCTCGTTGATGAAATTGTACTTCCTCTCTTCGTCCTCCACCTCGAAGGCCTTCACCACCTTGCCTCCGTCAGCCAGGACCTCCTGGCGCTGGAGCATGTTGCTCATCAGGTAGGACTTTCCCACCTGGCTCTTGCCATAGGCGGCCATGGCGGGATTGTCTTTCTCTGCTTCGACTATTTTGCGAAGCTTGCGGCGTTCTTCCACTAACTGCATGAAGCGCTGTTCGTAGTGCTCAGGCTTGTGTTGCTTGATCCACGCCAGTGAGTCATTGATGACCTCTATCTGTTTGATTATCTTCTGTATCATGGGAATATGGTTTTCTTCTGGTTTAAGAATGTTGCTCTGTCATACGGGACTATTTCACTGAGAGTTCAAACTCGCCCTTGTCAAGCCAGTACTTGCCGTCGTCGGTAATGGACTGCAGTACCAGGTCGACCGACGACTTCGGCAGCGTGTTGCCCTGCTCGTCCATCACCTCTTCCACCTCCAGGTCTTCGCGGCTTTCGTGGTAGTTGCGCGTCAGCGTGATGCGAAGTGCATGATGGTTGGTGTTGTTGTAGATGGCATAGAGCGGTCGTGCCTGATAGAGTGGGGAGTCGAGCTGCTTGCAGCCGATGAACGACGGGAATACTACGAACTGCACGGTGGCAGAGCTCTGACCCGGTGTCAGATAGCTGGTAGGCACCTGTTGACGACGTGAGTTGTAATCGCCAATATAGCAGGCTGTCGACTTCATCGTCTTAATCATACGGCTGAAATCAATGCTGAGGCCGTTGAAGCCAAGGCTGGAGGCCAGATGACCCACCATGCCGCCAACAGCCACCACCGACTTCTGGTCGTAGAAGTAGCCCTGACCGTCGGCGAAGGGGAACCATGTGCCCACACGATACTCGTTCAGGCGGATAAGCCTGTCGGGTGAGATGGGGATGTACTTGATGAACAGCTCGGTGATGGGGTCGAGCGACGAGGGACGACCTGCCAGAACAATGACGTCGCAGTGGTAGGCGTAAAGCACCACCGACAGCTGGCGCATCAACGGCTCCATCGTATTCTTCACAATGGCGGCAACCTCCTGCGGGTCAAAACGCCAAGACAGCTCCTTGAAGCTGAAGCCGAAGTGGTGCTCGAAGTAGTCGAGCAGGTAGTCGGCAGGCTCAAGGGTGGTGAAGATCTCATCATAGGTGTAGATGCGTGACGGGCGCTTCAGACGCAGCAGCTCCATAAACATCTGGGCGATGGGCACAGAGATCTGCGTGTTGAAGTCCACACGGCAGCGACGGTCCCTATAGCCCATCATGGCGCTGTCAAAGCCGAAGAAGTCGCGCAGCAGGTTCGAGGCGAAGGCCTTGACAAGTGCTTCGCGGCGCTCATCGTTGATCTCGTTCACGATGTCGTACATCTTGCCCTGATATACATTATTATCTTTAAGGCAAGGCAGCTTCTGCAGCTCCTCGTTGGTCATATCCTTCAGACGGGCATAGAGGGCGCTGAAGATATTACCCTGGTCGGGCAGACCCACATCCTTGCCTTCGATGACCAGGTTCTGGATGATGTTGTGCAGGATCTCGTCGCCTGCCAGATAGAAGCTGTCCCAGAAGAGTGGGATAGGGGTGAGCAGGCTGCGGCCCTGACCCTTACACTGGTAAGAGCATATCATCACGTCGGTAGTACCGGCACCGATGTCGATAGAGCCGATAGTCAGCGAGTTGCCCTCGTAGCCTTCTTCCTTTTCTTCAGGACGCACATGGCCCTTCAGCTCAAAGAATTTGTGTATCTCGCCGCTGTAGCGCTGGGCAATCTCGGCATAGAGGTAGACCAGCTGGCAGCAGGAAGCCTCGTCGAAGCTCCACATGCGCTTGCCCTCATTGTCATCGTCATCCTTGACTTTCAGCGACTGCGACGTGGGAATCACCGTAGGCTCACCGAAGGAGGGATTCCCCTGCTTCAGCGCGTTAATGGCGTCCTCTGCACACTGGCGCAGCTTGATCTGCTCCTGTACGGGCATAGCCGTTGGACAGGTCAGGATGATGTTGCGCAGCTGGCGGCGGCAGTCCATGTTGCCGTGCTTCGTGCGGAACTTGATGCTGTTGATCTGCGACTGTGCCTGCTGCAGAATCTCGATAAGGACAAACGTCATCAGCGAGGAGCGCGAGTAGCTATTGCTGCCACCCTCGTTGACATTGTCAGGACCCACATAGTTGCCAGTACTGTCGAAGAGGTCGGACAAGCCCGGCACATAAATATTGTCAGACAGGCGGATATTATAGGGGTCGTCAACGGTGTTCAGGAACTCCCATTGTCCGTCATAGGGCTTCAAATCCCACAAATAGCGTTTCGGGCTGCTGTAGTTGGTGGTGCGCTCGCTCAGACCATCCTCCTCCAGCGAACGGTACACAAGACGCTTGGCCTCGTCGCCGACACGCACCAGCGAATGCCACTCAAAGACATCGTCGTCCAGCACGATGTCATTGCCGAAGTCGGCCTTGCGGAATGCCAGGCGCATGTCGAAGGACTTCTCATACGTCTTCGACGGGTCGCTCATGTCGCGTATCTCCAGCATCATGGCCTTCGTGAAGTCACCCTCTTCGAAGAGCACGCCGCAGGTGCGCGAGTTGCCGATGTCCATCACCAGGTCGACGTCGATCTGCTTGCGCTGGTTGTTGTGCAGCATCACCTCGGGGGCAGCGCCAATCACGCGGATGAAATTCACCAGATAGATATAGTAGCCGATGTACTTATGCGACTCGTTGCGGTCCAGCTGTCCCAGCAGCGAGGAGATGTAGTCGGAGAAAGCCGAAAAATACTGGCTTGTCGACATGAAGTCGAGCAACTGGTCGGCGCGGTTGCTGATGCGATACTCCTTCGTCTCGCCCTCGTCATCGTAGAAATAGGGGCGCTTATAGTGAGTGATGGCGTCAGCATCGTCGCCAAACGTAATCATATTATTGTGTTCGGCCAGAGGATCGTTGTCGCCGAGCATCGTATCGAAAGCCCACAGGAAACGGAATCTGTCAGTGTCCTTCTTGCTGCCCTTACCCACGCGTTCAATCTTCACGCGACACCATGTGAACGGGTCGTTGGTCGTTGTCCCGTCGATGTCGAGCTCGAACATCGGCATCGGCAGCCATTTGCCAAGGAGCATCTCAAAGGCGGGCTGCACACTGCCGTCGAAGTGCGACTTCACACGGTAGCCGGCCAGGGAGTTGATGTTGAATATCTCCTCATCGCCATCCTTGTAGGCCGAGAACGTAGTGGTCGATTCATCCTTCTTCATCTTCAGCATGCCCGCCTCGTCCAGCTCCTCGTGGCCGTTGGGACGGAGCTCTACCTTGTCGCTGCCGCGCAGCTCGCCAAGAGGAATGTAGACAGCCTCCTGACTGTTGTAATAGAGCAAGTCGAACATGAGCTCGCCAGACAAGAAGTCCGCCGTCTCGCAGAAGGAATACTTCAAGGTGCGTCCGTTTGAGAATGTCAGCTGTTCGGAGGGGTTGAATTCCTTCTCCGTACTAATGAACTGAATTCCACTGTTGACAATTAGGTGTTCCATATGAGTTGTTTTTGTTTATATATTCGCTTAGCTATTGATATCAGCGTGCAAATTTAATGAATTTTGTGAAATACGGCAAATTTTCAGGCCATTTTTTTTAGCAGTTTTAAAATGCACGCTTTTTTGCCGTTCTGGTCATAAGTGTATTTTTGCCTATTTATTTCCAGTGGTGTCTTGTTTACGTCTTATAATAATAATGTATAAGTGGCTTGTAAATATTCTGGAAAAAATATCGAAGGAGAAGAAAAAAATAGAAAAAAGTTTTGGTGGGCGTGGAAAAAGTTCTTACCTTTGCATCCGCTAAACGAGGGAACGCCCCTTTTGCCGAGGGGCTGCTACCTTGTCCGCGCAAAGTGAAGAGATCTTTGAAAGACTTACATAGACAGAATGAAGTAGTACAAGAAGCGATGTCTGCCATTTCTGTGGCAGTCATTGGGTAGAAGAAACGAACCGTCAATTATGATATTGATGAGACGGGCTT
>JAGAAJ010000082.1 GCA_017615355.1 Prevotella sp. | reverse complement strand
GGAACACCATCTTTCTCTCGCTTGAAGTCGATCAGACGATACTTCTTCTTGTGGCCGCCGCCCATGTAGCGGACAGTCATCTTACCGGTGTTGTTTCGACCGCCGGTAGAACGCTTACCGTAAACGAGAGACTTCTCTGGCACGGATGCAGTAATATCCTCGAACGTGCCAATAACCTTGTGTCTTTGGCCCGGAGTTACGGGCTTTAATTTACGTACTGCCATTTCTGTTATTCAATATTGCTGTAAATATCAATTTCCTCGCCAGCCTTCAGGGTGACGATAGCCTTCTTGAAGGCGCTCTTGTGTCCCCTCACGAGACCGGCCTTCGTATAGCGCTGGCTACGCTTGCCTGCGTAGCGCACGGTGTTCACGTCCTCAACGGTAACGTTGTAGGTAGCCTCGACTTCCTTCTGGATCTCAATCTTGTTGGCCTCGGGACGTACGATGAAGCCATACACATTGGGGCGCTTCTCCGTCAGCTTGGTCATCTTCTCAGTGACCAGGGGTTTAATGATGAATGCCATGTCTAATTACAATTTGACAATTTACAATTTACAATTTATTTCCCGAGGACATTGTCGATGGCCTGCAGCGACTGCTCGGTGATCACCAGCACGTCGGCGTTCAGCACCTTGTAGGTGTTCACCTTGCTGGCCTCCAGCACCTCAGCACCCTGCAAGTTGCGGGCCGACAAATACACGTTCTTGTTAGCAGAGGGCATCACCAGGAGCAGCTTCTTGCCGTCCACCTTCAGGTTCTTGGCGATAGCCACGAACTCCTTCGTCTTAGGAGCCTCAAAGTTGAAGTCCTCCAGCACCACGATAGCGTTCTCCTGTGCCTTGTAGGTCAGGGCCGACTTGCGGGCCAGCTCCTTCACCTTCTTGTTCAGCTTGAACGAGTAGTCGCGGGGCTTCGGTCCGAACACACGGCCGCCGCCGCGCAGCAGGGGTGAGTTGATATCGCCGTGACGTGCACCGCCGCCGCCCTTCTGGCGTCCGAGCTTGCGGGTAGAACCGCTCATCTCGCTGCGCTCCTTGGACTTGGCGTTGCCCTGGCGCTGGTTAGCCATGTACTGCTTCACGTCCAGATAGATGACGTGGTCGTTGGGCTCAATAGCGAAGATGGCGTCATTCAGAGTCACCTTCTTTCCGGTCTCCTGACCTTTGATGTTCAATACGCTCAGTTCCATAGCTTACTTCTTGATTAAGAGGGTTGAACCATTGCAACCGGCAACGCTGCCCTTGATGAGCAGGAGGTTGTGCTCCGGAATCACTTTTAACACTTTCAGGTTCTGCGTGGTCACGCGGTCGCCACCCATCTGGCCACCCATGCGCATGCCCTTGAACACCTTAGCGGGGTACGAGCAGGCACCGATGGAACCGGGCTTGCGCAGACGGTCGTCCTGACCGTGAGTGCTCTGGCCAACGCCACCGAAACCATGACGCTTCACAACGCCCTGGAAACCTTTACCCTTCGAAGTACCGACTACGTCTACGAACTCTGCATCAGCGAAGAGCTCTACGGTGATCGTGTCACCGAGGTTGTAGTCCTCGTCAAACTTGAACTCGGCCAAGTGGGCCTTCGGTGTTGTGCCGGCCTTCTTGAACACACCCATCATGGGCTTTGTCGTGTTCTTCTCCTTAGCCTCGCCAAAACCCAGCTGGACAGCCTTGTAGCCATCCTTCTCCACGGTCTTGACCTGAGTCACAACGCAAGGACCAGCTTCGATAACAGTGCACGGTACATTCTTACCGTCGGCACTGAACACGGATGTCATTCCGATTTTTCTTCCAATTAATCCTGGCATTTCAGTTTTAAATAATTAAATAATAATGTGTAATACGTTGATGTTTTGATTCTTTTTCGCCAGTGGCATCCTCGCCGCTTTCACCTCTCGGTTACCGCGCACACACACTTAAAGAAGAATCGGAATAGTCTTCTCTTTCGAGGCTAAACCGTTCTTTTTCAGTGTATTGTTAGCTTAACGCCAGCGCAATTACCACTTTTGCGGCTGCAAAGGTACACATTATTTATGATTCACGCAACCCCAAATAGCAGAAAATTTAAATTATTTACGCTTTTTTAACAGAAATAGCTAACGTTATCATTCCTCAAAGCCCTGTATGGCATTGCAAAAAAATTAGAGACTCCACAGCAGACCGGCACGCAGTTCATAACTGTCAGCATGGTGGCGGGGATAATCGTCGTAGTGGGTGTGGCGCGAGAACCAGGCAGCGCCGAGGGAGAGGCCACAGTGAGGAGTGAGGCGGGCCTGCAGCTGCAGGTCGAGCGCCAGCTGACGGGCATGGCTGCGGTCGCCGAGGACGTTGGGATACTTGCTGGCCGTCCCCGTAGTCTCCCAAGGAGGTGTGGCAGCATCGTAGCCGCGCCAAGTGTAGAGGTGCAGGTAATAGGCGTTGAGCTGCAGCCTGAAGGTCTCCCGCTGGTCCTCCAAAGGCGAGGAGCCTGTCTTCCACGAGAGACGCGTTATCGACGAAGCACCATAGCCGCTGCCGAAGTTGTACTGGCGCTGATAGCAGTTGTAGTAGTCGCTCTCGGCAGTGCCCAGGATGACACCTCGGGCAAATAGACGCTGCTCTAAGGAGAAACGACCTCCCTGCGGACTCTTGATGATGAGACCCGGGCCGAAGGATGCTGTCTCGCCGAAGGGAAACGGACCGCGCAGGGAATCGCCCAGGCGGGTGTCGTCGTACTTGTAGAACTGATAGAGGCCTAATTCGGCCTCCTCCAGTCCCTCTAAAGTTTCCGTTCCGGCGGGCAAACCGCCGGACACAGTTTTCGTTTTCGTCTTCGTTTTCGTCTTCAGGGGTGTGCTGCAGATGCGGGCTGTGACATTGAGGCGGGGGATGACGGGCTGTCCGCCACCAAAGGCGAGGGCGCCGTCGACGGCGATGAAGTCGTAGGGATGGGTATGACGCTTGCCGTCGGCCGTCTCACCATACTCGGCAGAGATTGTCACAAAAGGATGATGACTGCCATGAGAAGCTCCATCGGCAGCCACGACATAGCGGTCAGCCAGGCTGATGTTGACCCAAGCGTTTTGGTCTTCGTTTCCATTCCGGCGGGCAAACCGCCGGACACAGTTTTCGTTTTCGTCTTCGTTTTGGTTTTCATTACCCCTCACCTTCCACATCTTACCCGTGAGGAGCCGCTCTAATCCCTGCAGGGGATTGAGGAAGGCGGCAGTAGCCTCGCGAAGCACACGACGGGCACCCCTGTCGCTATTGTCGAGGACACAATTGGCCAGACGATGGGAGCACTCGCCGAACAACACGCCGCCGGCGCTGGTGGTGATGATGTCGTTGATGGACGGCGGCTCTTTCTCACCACAATATTCCCAGAGAAAGGATCCTGCGACGGTGAAGGCCGCCGACTGCAGGAAGTTGAAGCCGTTGTTGCGGGCAGCATTGAAGGAGAGACCGCCCTGATAGGGATGGCCCAGCTGGTTCATGAAATAGCGGTCGTTGTCCCATTCAAAGTCTGAACGGAAGTTGCGGCGCAGGGAGTGCATGGTCACTTCAGAACACTCGAAGTTGGTCAGGCGTCCAAGGAGGTGGATGGAGCCGTTGACAAATAACAGGGAGCCGACAGCACGGGGGAAGGAGGGCTTGACGGACGGCGAGTCAGCGGCTCGCGGCAAGGAGGCCCTGGTCGATAGCGAGTCCTGTGCTGCTGCCGGAAGCATCGCAGTCATAGCCAAGACGATAGCAAGAAGTCCTTTCCGCATCTTTTTACAGTTTAGAATGACAGCCGCTGACTACTCGTCAGTCGGCTCGACACGATGGAAGACGAGGGTGTCAGGACGGGTGACGCTGGCAGCCATGAAGACGCCCTGGGCACCACCCTGGATATTGGTAATGGGATTGGTCATCATGCTCTGCCCGTAAGACAGCGACTGGAAATACTCCCAGCACTTGCGGTCGATGCTCATCACCTCAAGGTTGACGACATCGCCGTCCATCAGGGGAACCTTGCCTTCGTCGTCGACACCCTCCTCAATCTCTTTCTCAGAAGTGCAGACGATGTCATACTCGTAGATGCCATCGACGCTGCTGCGCCCAGAGTGGGGATTCCACCTATAGAGCTCATCGCCTCGCCACAGCTGCAGCAACAGGTAGTTTCTATCGTCGGGATAGGCATTGCGTCCCTTGATGCAAAGGAAATAGATGCGCTGTTTCAGCACGTCGAGGGAACGGAAATAGACGGTGTCGACAGGTGTGGGCAGGCTCATCGTCGCCGAGGCCTCAAACTGCCGCCCACCGATGTTGGCACGCATGGTATAAGTATGGCCAGGAATACCTATGAGGCCTGTCGGCGAGAGGTATCGCTGCTCATGGGCGTCGTAGTAGAGCTGCTCCTCGTTGCCGTCGTCGGAACCTATCCACACCTGGGCATCGCTGATGACGTGGTGCTTGGTAGAGTCGCTCATCGGACGTGTCTCGCTGATGCGCACGAAGACGCCCTCGTTGGTAACACGTCCGTCGAAGACCACCATCGTCTCAGAAGTGGGATAGTCGAAGTCTATCTCATGCTCACAGGAGATGAGCAGCATGAGGCAGCAGGCAATGAACAACAGACTCCTATACATAATTGACTTAGTACTTGTAGGTGAACGATACGGTAGGCACGATGCCAAAGATAGTGGTGACGACAGCCTTGGTGCCTGTGGGCTTGGCATCGTCCTCGACGAATGAGATGAAGAAGGGGTTGTAGCGGTTGTAGGCGTTATAGATGCCGAAGGTCCAGGTGCGTGTGGCCTTGCCCCTCGTGGTGCTGTAGGCAGCGCTGAGGTCGAGACGGTGATAGGCCGGGGCACGATTCTGATTCCTATCACTATAGTAGTAGTGGGTCTCGCCGCTCACCTCATATTTTCCTGCCGGCGCCGTCATGGCCTGTCCTGTAGTATAGCGCCAGGTGGAGGAGAACGTCCAATGGGGCACGGGCTGCGAGAGGAGCACAATCACAAAATCGTGGCGACGGTCGTTGGAGGCCGTGTACCACCTTCCGTCCATGATGCCGTCAATCTTATTCTGCACCCACGACAGCGTGTAGGCTGCCCAGCCTGTGACAAGGCCCTTGTTCTTGTGTGCCGACAGCTCTGCGCCGTAGGCTCTGCCGCTTCCACCGGTGAGCAGCCGCTCGATCTCGATGTCCATATTGAACACCTTGCCCTCGCGGAAGTCGTAGACGTTCTCGAGTTTCTTCCAATAGCCATCGGCCGAGAAGTCCCAGGCGCCGTCAGCCGTCATCGCCGAGAATCCTGCCGCCACCTGGTCGGACACCTGCGGTCGGATGTTATTGCTGGTGAAGGCCAGGCGGTCGATGGGCAGCGTCATCGAGCTGTTGCGGATGGGCTGCACCGTCTGTGTCAGCCTGCTGTAGCCCGCCTTGACGGCCCATGTGAGGCTGACCTTCCATGTCAGGTTCACCCTGGGTTGCAGATAGGTATAGGTCGTCACCGTCGACCATTTCTTGGGATAGAAGGTCTCCGTGATGTTGCCGTTGTCATCCAGCTTGTAATAGGGCTTGCCGCCAAGCGGTGAGATCCATTCGCAACGCAAGCCTGCAGAGAGCAGCAGCCGGTCGTTAAGGAAGGACATATCGTCGGAGAGCCACAGCGCAGCGAGCCATGTGTCGCGTTTCTCACGCTCATAGGTCGACATGATGCGCCACGCTGCCGACTGCAGGCCCGTCAATGTGGTCTCGCCGCCAGCGTTGAAGGTATGCATGGCATTGGGTGACCACGTCTGCTGATGGCGCAGGGTGAGCTGACGGTTGTAGCCCTTCATGTCCACGTTGAAGCTGTAGATATCCACACCCTGGCTGTTGTCGTAGTCGCTGGCCACCAGCTGCGTGTGGGCGAAGCTATGCGTACTCCTCGTATGCAGCCATCCCAGGGAGGCCGAGGTATTGCTCCACGCCATCCGCATCATCTTTTCCACATCGATGCGGTCGTAGCTGTGGAAGAACGAGAGCGACAGCTGGTCGGCATCGCCCAAGCGGAAGTTGAAGCGGGTGTTCATGTCGTAGAAACGCAGCGAGTTGCTGCTATAGTCATGTATTCCCTTGATAAAGAGGTTGACGTAGGAGGTGCGTCCTGCCGCAAGATAGGAGGAGCCGTTGTGGCCCATCGGTCCGTCGGCTTCAACCTTCGCAGAGAGCAGGCCTACGGTGGTGGAGAGATGATGCCGGTCGGGGTCGCCGCTGCGTGTGCCGATGTTCAGCACCGACGACGAGCCGCCACCATAGCGGGCAGGCACCAGCCCCTTGTAGAGGTCGACATTGCCCATCGCATCATCGTTGAACGACGAGAAGAGTCCCATCAGGTGGCCCACGTTGTAGACGGAGGCGCCGTCGAGCAGGATCTGGTTCTGTGCCGATGTGCCGCCTCGCACCTGATAGCCGCCCAGGCCGTCGCCCTCCATCTTCACGCCGGGCAGGAGCTGCAGACCCTTGATGATGTCGCGCTCGCCCAGCATGGCCGGCAGCTGGCTCATCGTCTCCACGTCCACCTTCTCCACGCCTATCTGCAAGTCGTTGATACGACGCTTCGTGGCCTGCGAGCGCACGATGACCTCATTCAGCGTGTCCTGCATCTGGGTGCCCTTGTTGGGTACAATACTGTCGCTGCTGACCTCCCGAGCCGTCTGTATGCCTGCGGCATCGGCGTCAGTCATCGTCAGCAGGACAGCGACGAACACAATCAAGAGCTTCCCCATCCCTGCGGGACTATCATTTGTCAATTACCTATTCTCAATTGTCAATTTTCTCCAAAGCCTGACGGATGTCGTCGAGGATATCCTCCACGTCTTCGATGCCCACAGAGAGACGGATAAGGTCAGGGGCAATGCCAGCCTGGCGCAGCTGCTCGTCGGAGAGCTGGCGATGGGTGTGGCTGGCAGGATGGAGCACACAGCTGCGGGCATCGGCCACGTGGGTGACGATGTTGATCATCTTCAGCGAGTCCATCCACTTGATAGCCGTCTCGCGGTCACCCTTCAGACCGAAGGCGATGACGCCGCAGGAGCCGTTGGGCAGGTATTTCTGGCCGAGGGCATAGTTGGCATCGTCCTTCAGGCCACAGTAGTGCACCCACGCCACCTTCGGGCAGTCGTGCAGGAACTCGGCCACACGCTGGGCGTTCTTGCAATGTTGTGCCACACGCAGATGCAGCGTCTGCAGGCCAAGGTTGAGCAGGAACGAGTTCTGCGGAGCAGGGATGGAGCCAAGGTCACGCATCAGCTGTGCAATGAGTTTCGTGGTGAAGCCCATCTTGCCGAAGGCCTTCACGTAGGTCAGGCCGTGATAGCTCTCATCGGGCGTGCAGAGGCCAGGGAACTTCTCAGCATTTGCAAGCCAGTCGAAATTGCCGCTGTCGACGACGCATCCACCTACCTGAGTAGCCATGCCATCCATGTATTTCGTGGTGCTGTGTGTCACGATGTCGGCACCCCACTCGAAGGGACGGCAGTTGATGGGTGTGGCAAAGGTATTGTCGACTATGAGGGGCACCCCGTTCTTATGGGCAATCCTGGCGAATCGCTCAATATCGAATACGGCACAGCCTGGATTCGAAATTGTCTCGCCAAACACAGCCTTCGTATTGGGACGGAAGGCGGCCTGTATCTCCTCGTCGCTGGCTTCCTGCGAAATGAACGTGCAGTCGATGCCCAGCTTCTTCAGCGTCACTCCGAAGAGGTTGTAGGTGCCGCCATAGATCTCGTTGGAGGTGATGAAGTGGTCACCAGCCTCACATATATTGAAAATGGCGTAGAAGTTGGCAGCCTGTCCGCTGGAGGTCAGCACGGCCCCTACTCCTCCCTCGAGCGCGGCAATCTTCGCAGCCACGGCATCGTTGGTGGGATTCTGCAGACGGGTATAGAAATAGCCCTCCTTCTCCAGGTCGAAGAGCTTCGCCATCTCGTCGGAGTCATCATATTTGAAGGTGGTAGACTGGATGATGGGCAGCTCGATGGGCTCCCCGTTCTTGGCCTTGTAGCCTGCATGTACGCAGAGCGAGCCTTGACGTAGTTTCTTTTCCATTGTTTCTGATAAGATTGTTATTCGGCCTGCAAAGGTACAAATAAGCGAGAGAAAAGCAAAAGAAAAAGCTTGTTTTTTCTTTTCTTTTCCGAGCGAGCGTACTTTCGGCGTTAGCCAAAGGTACGAATAAGCGAGCGAGAGCGCGTACATTTCATTTCACGCCGACGACGGTGAGGACACCTTTGCTGACACAGAAACGGACGTCGCGGCCGGCAAAGGGCATCCCATAAATGCGGGTATCGTCGTCGTGATAGCGCGGACGGGGATCCTGGGCAAGAATACTGCGCAGGGCATCCTGCTCTTCAGTGGTAAAGAAGGCTATCACATCAGCCGGTATCTCCACCTGCAACGGCTCCCACTTCTCCTCATCGACAAAGCCGCTGCGTGCATCCGGACGGCTGTCGGCATAGGTGACGTAGGGCTTGACATCGAAGATGGGTGTACCGTCCATCAGGTCGGCACCCAGCACATGCAGTACAGGGCCCAGCTGAGGATGCTGCTCAATGTGGTCCAAACGCACACAGGAGAGTCCGAGACTATTGGGACGGAAGGGTGAGCGCGAAGCAAAGACACCCACGCGGCGATTGCCTCCTAGACGCGGCGGACGGACGGTGAGAGGGATGGGAGTTGAGGATGACGGATGGAGGGTGGAGGCATTCTTGCGTCCCGATGGTAGCAAGCGACCAGAGGTCGAGCGGGCGCTAAACTGCCAGATAAGCCATACATAGTCGAAGTCCTCCAGCCCTCTTACAGCCTCTGCACGACGATAGTCAGGCTCAAAGACAATGCTGCCCGCCAGGCTCTCGGCAAGGCCGCTCTGCCTGGGGATGCCGAACTTTGACGTCAGCGGCGAGTGGAAGAATCCTATGGGTTGTATCTCCATCTTAACACTGCAAAGATACGAATATACAACGGAAAAGCAAAAGAAAATGTGAAAAACTTTTGCCGTTTCGGAAAGATTGTGTATTTTTGCACTTGATTTTACCTTTTTTCTATGAGAAGACCTCATCATACCCTCCTCATGCTGCTTGCCCTGCTGGTCTCAATCGCCACTGGAGCACAGAACATTGACTACCAGAACGACCAGACCTACATACGCCTGCGCAAGGATATGACGCGCGGCTTCAACCAGGCCGACAGCGCCGCCTTCTACCCTGCCCTGCAGAAGCTGGAGGACTATCTGCTGGAAAAGGGCGACATGCACGGTTACTACACACAGCGCTGCAACGAAATCATCTTCCTGATGAACCGCCAGAAGATTTTCGAGGCCTACAAACGGGCCCGTGAGATGTCGCAGGAGCTGCGCGAAAAGAAACTGGACAAGGAGATGTACATGGCCTACAACATGCTGGGCCACATCTATCGCTACTGCGGCAACAAGGAGAGTGCGAAGCGCTGTTTCCGCGATGTCATCTCGAGGATGGAGCAGGCTGGCTATTACGAGAGTATGCCGCCCATCTACATGAATATTGTGAATGTAGAGATCAACGAAAATCCCGAGGAGGCAATGCGCCTGTTGGAGAAAGCCATCGAGATAGCCCGACAGTATTCCCCTGAGCGTGTGTTCGACATCGAGGCTCGCCGCACCGCTGCCTACTATGAGCTGGGCGACACGGCAGCCTTCAACGAGGGCTACGCCGCCTATAAGGTGGGCGAGGCCGACGGTCGCACGTCTGTGCACGGACGCCAGTTGGAGGTCTACAATCTCGCCATGCAGGGAAAGGTGGATGAAGCCATCGCCCTGGCTCAAGAAGAGCTTGGCAGCGACAGCTACGACACGCAGGAGAAAATCCTGAGCAAGGCCGGCCGATGGAAAGACGCCTACAAAGCACTCCAGCTGGCCTACAAGGAGAACGACTCTATCAATAGCGTCATCCTGACCAATAGCATGCAGGGCATCCAGAGCGAGCTGCGCATCTATGACGCAGAGCGACAGGCCACTCGCAGTCGCACCATCGCGCTCGTCATCGCCATCGCCCTGCTGGCCACCCTCGTGCTGGGCATGACCTACATCATCCTTTCACGCCGCCGCCATATGCGACAGCTGAACAAAGCCTACCAGCATGCGCTGCGCTCAGACAACATGAAGTCGGCCTTCATCAAGAATGTCAGCCATGAGGTGCGCACTCCGCTGAACATCATCAGCGGCTTTGCGCAGGTCATCGCCGACCCGACTCTCGACATCGGCGCTACTGAGCGTCAGCACATGGCTCAGATGGTGCAGCGCAACACTCGTATCATCACCTCCCTTGTCGACGAGATGCTGGAGCTGTCAAGCAACGAGACCAGCGGACGTGCACGCAAGGAAGACACCGTCAGGCTCAACGCCCTTCTCATGGATATCATCGCCAGCGAGGAAGACGCCCTCACCGACAATACGACCATGATGCTGAAGAGCGAGTTTAGCGACGACTTCAAGCTGCTGACCAACGAGCTGATGCTCAAGCGTATCGTCAGCTCCCTGTTGAACAACGCCGTCAAGAACACCACGGAGGGCCAGATCCTGCTGCGTGCCTCAGAGGCCGACGGCCAGCTGAAACTCGTTGTCGAGGACACTGGCTGCGGCATTCCTGAGAAAGAGGCAGAGCATATCTTCGACCGCTTCGTCAAGCTCGACAAGTTCAAGGTGGGCATCGGCCTGGGCCTCACACTCTGCCGCACCACCGCACAGAGCCTGGGCGGCAACGTCATCCTCGACACCAGCTACCACAACGGTGCCCGCTTCATTGTCACAATACCAATATCAGCATAAAAAAATGAACTTCATGAAAGCATTGCTCGTCAGCCTGACAGTCTTTTTTGCAGGCACTATGACAGCCGCACAGAAGAGCGACATCTTCGCCACGCCCAACGGCAAGACCGTAGTCATCAACCACATCAAGCACGCCAGCATCTACATCGAGTACGACGGCAAGCACATCTACGTCGACCCTGTGGGCAACACCGTGCTGCCAGAGACCAACTTCAGCCTGATGCCGAGGGCAAACATCATCCTTCTCACGCATGAGCATGCCGACCACTACGATCCCATCGCCCTGCCGCAGTTGTTCCAGCCCAACACCGCTGTCTATGCCAACCCCATCGTCATTGACA
Organism: Prevotella sp.; assembly: GCA_017615355.1. Classification (GTDB taxonomy): domain Bacteria; phylum Bacteroidota; class Bacteroidia; order Bacteroidales; family Bacteroidaceae; genus Prevotella. The sequence continues at coordinate 23,748 of JAGAAJ010000082.1, read as the reverse complement.
AGGTGCATCGCGGCATCGCCCTGCACAACGGTGACAGCCTCATCTATTCCAACGACATCAAAATCTGGGCGGTGCCTGCCTACAACACCACGCAGGGACACCAGCAGTATCATCCCAAGGGCCGCGACAACGGCTATATCCTTGAGCTGGGTGGCCTGCGCATCTACATCGCCGGCGACACGGAGTACATCCCTGAGATGGAGCAGCTGGAAAACATCGACATTGCTTTCCTGCCCTGCAACCAGCCCTACACGATGACCATCGACCAGCTGGTGAAGGCTGCGAAGACCATCATGCCGCATGTGCTCTTCCCCTACCATTTCTCTGAGACGCCCATCCAGCAGGCACGCATCCTGCTGGCAGCCGACACCGACATCGAGGTACGTATCCGCGACTACAAATAAAACCTTTACACAAAAATGAAAACCACCTTATTGCTGACGGCCTTTGCTGCCACCCTTACCTTTAGTGCTTTTGCACAGAATCCCAATGTCAGCGACTCGTTGCTGCTGCAGGATGCCGTGAAGGGCAAGAAGCAGGTCAACCTGCCCCTGTTCCAGACGAAGTACACCGCCGACCCCTCGCCGCTCGTCATCGGCGACACGCTGTTTCTCTTCACCTCTCACGATGCCTCGCCTGAGGATATCGTCGACCCCAACGAGCGCAGCTCAGCCGGATTCTTCATGTATGACTGGCTGCTCTGGAGCACCACTGACATGGTGAACTGGACGGAGCACGGCGCTGTGGCCTCGCTGAAGGACTTTGCCTGGCGCAGTCGTGACAATGGCGGATGGGCCATACAGACCGTTGAGCGGGGTGGCAAATACTATCTCTATGCCCCGCTGCATGGTCACGGCATCGGCGTCCTTGTGGCCGACTCGCCCTACGGACCCTTCCGCGACCCCTTAGGCAAGCCGCTGGTGTGGGACAAGAGCAACTGGTTCGACATCGACCCCTCCGTCTATACCGATGCCGACGGTCAGGCCTATATGTACTGGGGCAATCCCCACACATTCTATGCCCGCCTCAACGACGACATGATCTCGCTGAAGGACAGCGTCGTCCGCCTGCCCCATATCGAGAACTACCAGGAAGGCCCCTGGTTCTACAGGAAGAACAACTTCTATTATCTCGGCTTCGCCTCCACCTGCTGCCCCGAGGGTCTGGGCTATGCCATGAGCACATCGCCTACGGGTCCCTGGACGTCGAAGGGCTACATCATGCGTCCCACGCAGCGTGACCGCGGCAACCATCCCGGCATCTGCGACTTCAAGGGCCACACCTATGTCTTCGGCCAGAGCTATGACCTGATGCACCTCGAGACCTTCACCCATCACGAGCGTCGCAGCGTGTCCTGTGGCGAGATGAAATACAATGCCGACGGCACCATCCAGGAGCTGCCCTACTGGCTCGACCAGCAGCCGCTGGAGCAGCTGTGCTGGCTCGACCCCTACGACATCGTGCAGGCCGAGACCATGAACTGGGGCTACGGACTGAAGAGTGCCAAGGTGGGTATCGAGAACACGGGCGATGTCAACAAGATGCCGTCCTCGACGGGTCGCCGTAATATGTACGTCTACGACCTCGACGACGGCGAGTTCATCCGTCTGCGTGGTGTCGACTTCGGTGCCAAGGGTGCCAGCAACTTCACCGTCAGCGCAGCCTGCCTTCCTACATCCAAGGGGACTGAGGGAGGTATCATCACCCTGCGCCTTGACTCGCAGAACGGTCCCGTCATCGGCACCGTCCGCATCAGCTCGACAGGCTCCGTCAACGACTACCGCATGTTCCAGACCACGGTACGTCGCACCACCAATGTCCACGACCTCTATCTCTGCTTCAGCCGTATGAAGGGCGATGTCCGTCTCGACTGGTGGCAGTTCAGACCCTAGAAAACTATCATTTCCCATGAAAAGAATACTGACGATTGCAGCGTTGCTCTGCACCATCGGCGTTGCCACAACGGTGGCCCAGCCACGTGTCTACGAACAGGAGAACACAGGCGCTCAGTTTGCCCTGAAACAGTTTAAGGCGGCTTCCGAGCTGCCTGTCGTCAAGGGATTGCCCGATGCCCTGGAGGGTGTCAGCGGCTTTGGCGACTGGGAGCGCCGTCGCAATGAGATTGGCTCGCTCATCCAGCACTATGGCATCGGCACGAAGCCAGCTATGGAGCCCGGACAGGTGACGGCCCACATGGAGGGCGACACGGCCATCGTCGTCGATGTCACCGTCGGTGGCGAGACGCTGACCTTGCGCTCGCTCATCCATTATCCCAACGTGGGACGTCCGCCCTACGCCGTGATGATCGGCACCGACATGCTCACGCTGCCTCGACAGCTGTTCGAAGGCCGTCCGGTGGCTTTCATGACCTTCCGCTCTGCCGATGTCAACGACTACAAGCAGTTCGGCAAGCACCATGATCGCGGCGAGCATCATTTCGACCGCCTCTACCCTGCCCTCACCAGCAATGGTGCCTACAGCGAGTGGGCCTGGGGCATGAGCCGCCTCATCGACGGCCTGCAGCTTTTAGGCCCTGAGGTGACGAAGATTGACACCCGTCATATCGGCGTCAGCGGCTGCTCCTATGCAGGCAAGATGGCCCTCTATTGCGGCGCCTTCGACGAGCGTATCGCTCTCACCATCGCACAGGAGCCTGGCGGCGGCGGCGCTGCTGCCTGGCGCACCAGCCATGAGTCGACCGAGAATCTGGAGAATCTCGACAAGACCGACTACCACTGGTTCCTCGAGAGCCAGCTCGAGAATTTCGGCGGCGACAATGTCTACCGTCTGCCCTACGACCAGCACGAGCTCTGTGCGATGGTCTGTCCGCGAGCCCTCCTGCTGCTTGGCAATCCAGACTATGTTTGGCTGGCCGACGGCTCGATGCGTGTCTCAGCCGATGCTGCGCAGAAGGTGTGGGAACGCTTCGGCATCGCCGACCGCTTCGGCTGCGACATCCTTGGCGGCCATGGTCACTGCCAGCTGCCCCTCGAGCAGTATGCCATCGTGCAGTCGTTCATCGACCGTTTCCTCCTGAAGTGAGAAATGAGAAATGATGAGTGAGAAGTGATGAGTGATGAGTGAGAGAATGATTGAGTGAAGAACCTGAAGGAAATACAGAGTGCGTAGATTGATTCGGCCCAACACGCTCACCGCAAGGCTCGGCCTCTGGGTGATGACGTTAGTAACGGTGATGTTCGTTGCCGTTGTATGGGTCGTGCTGTGGTTTGTCCGACAGACCGTCGTCGACGAGGCGGTGGCCAAGGTACAGTCGGTGCTCAACTCTGCCATCCTCACCATCGATAATGCCTTGAATGAAGTAGAGACGGCCACGCACAATATGCTATGGAACGTGGAGCACCATCTCGACGATGCCGACGCCATGCTCGTCTTCGGCCGTCAGATGCTGCTCGACAATCCTGCCATCGAGGGGTGTGCCATCGCCTTCAAGCCTGACTATTATCCCGACAAGGGCACCCACTACATGGCCTACTACCGCCGCGAAGCCGGCAAGATAACCCGTTTCGACACCTTTGGCGATGTGCCCTTCACCGAGCAGGTGTGGTATGCCGACCCTGTCATGAACAACGACTCCGAATGGATCGACCCCTCATGGGTGAGCGTCTACAGTCCTTCGCCCATCACCACCTATTCCGTTCCCATTCATCAGGATGGCGAGGCCATTGGCGTGCTGGCCGTCGATATCTCGCTCGACAAGCTCTCGCGCACCATCCAGCAGACACGGCCCTATCCCAACACCTCCTGTGCCCTGCTGAGCCATCACGGCTCGTTCATCATCCATCCCGACAGTGCGATGCTGCAGCCGGGGGCCGTCCTCCGTATGATGACGGATGAGAGCGACGAGAACCTGCGCAATCTGATCACCGCCCAGCTCAACGGCGAGAGTGGCATGATGAAGCTCCAGGTGAACGGTGAAGACTGCTATGCCTTCTACCGTCCCTTCGAGAAAGCCGACTGGAGCATCGAGGTGCTGTGTCCTGAGCATGAGATGCTGGCATCCTATTTCCAGCTGCGGCGCCTGGCCATCGTCATCACCTTCATCGGCATAGTGATCCTGTTGGCCTTCCTCATCTTTTTTATCCGGCGCCAGCTGCACCCGCTGCAGCAGCTGGATGCATCAGCCCAGCGCCTGGCAGAAGGTCATTTCGACCATCCCATCGACGAGACCAAGCGGCAGGACGAGCTGGGACGCCTGCAGAATGCCTTCTACGGCATGCAGCGGTCGATGTCTGACTTCCTCGAGAAGATCGTCCACCACCGCCAGAGTCTTGAGCAGCAGGGCCAGGCCTTGCATGAAGCCTACGAACATGCCCAGAAAGCCGACCGCGCCAAGACGGCCTTCCTCAACAGCGCCACCGACCAGCTGGTGCAACCCGCCAACAACATCGGTGCATTGGTGCAGACCCTGCATGACCAGGATCAGATAGATCAGGCCTCGATGGAACAGCTCACGCAGAAGATGATTGAGCAGACCGATGCCATCACGACGCTCCTCGACCGCATGATAGCCGTCACCAACGTCTCCAAAGACAGTCCCATCCCTAAATCTACCGACGCATGACCAGCCTCTTCAAGATCATCCGAAAGTCGCTGGCCAAGAAAATCTGCGCCGGCATCCTCGCCCTCGTCCTCGTCACCTTCGTCGTGGGCCTGGGCTTCCTCGCCATCAATGCCCGCCGGCTGGTGCTGCAAGAGGCCTATCAGCATGCTGAGCGCGCCCTCGACAACACCGCCCAGCGTGTCACCGGCTATCTGAGAGAGGTGGAGACGGCCACCCACAACATCATGTGGCAGGTGACGGCCAATATGCAGCCCGACTCGCTGATGTCCTTCACCCGCCGTGTGGTGGAGATCAATCCCAATGTCAACAGCTGCTCCATCACCACCGAGCCCGATTTCTTCCCCGAATACGGCCGCTACTTCTCGGCCTATTCCGTGCGGCAAGGCGACACCATCGCCACCGTGCGTGAAGGCGAGTACGAGTATTTCGACAAGGTGTGGTACAAGACGCCGCGCGATGCCGGCAAGGCCGTGTGGGTCGACCCCTTCGACGACTACAACGAGGGCACCCTCTCCTCGGCCGAGATGATTGCGTCCTACTGCGTGCCCCTCTATGATGCCGACAGCACCTTCATCGGCGTCCTCTCCACCGACATCTCCCTGCCGCGTCTCTCTGAGGCCGTCAGTGCCCTCAAGCCCTATCCCAATGCCTACAGCCTCATGCTGGGCCACGACGGCAGCTACTTCGTCCATCCCGACACCTCGCGACTTGTCAAGACCACCATGTTCACCGATGTCGACCCCAAGGTGCAGCCCGATCTCATCACCCTGGGCCATGAGATGATAGCCGGCCACAAGGGCAACATGAAGACCGTGGCCGAGGGCGTCACCTATGTCACCTTCTATCAGCCGGTGCCGAAGACGGGCTGGAGCCTGGGTCTCGTCTGTGAAGAACGCGACGTGCTGGCAGGCTATCATCAACTGCCCTACATCATCCTTCCCATTCTGATTATCGGACTGCTCATCATCGCCCTCTTCTGCATACGCATTGTGCGAGGCTTCCTCAAGCCCGTCAAGGAGCTGGAGTGGCAGGTCGCCCACATTACCGCCGGCAACTTCAGCGAGCAGATGCCGCGCAGCAGGCGCCGCGATGCCGTGGGACGTCTGCAAAACCACTTCGCCACCATGCAGCATGCCCTCCAGGAGCATGTGGAGGACCTGACACGCGCCAGCAATGAGGCAGAGCAGCAGAACCGCGAGCTGGAGAAGGCCCAGCGCATGGCCAGCGAGGCCGACCGCAAGCAGAGCGACTTCATCAAGAGCATCTCCCACCAGCTACGCACGCCCTTGAACATCATCATGGGCTTCACGCAGGTCATGCGCGACCATCATGCCTCGATGACGCCGGAAGAGCGCCACCGCATGACCGACACGATGCAGCAGAACAGCTCCGCCGTCACCCGTATGGTCAACATGCTGCTGGCCGCCTCCTATATCGACCGTCATCAAGTCAGCCTGAAAGACCGCGTGCCGTGCAACGACTTCGCCCATGAGTTGGTCAGTCGCGCCAACAGCCGTCCGCCCACGCATATCATCATCAGCGTCGACAGCCAGCTGCCCGACACGGAGGTCATCGTCACCCATCGCGACTATCTCACGAAGGCCATCGACGAGCTGCTCTACAATGCCAAGAAGTTCACCGTCAAGGGCTGCATCACCCTCCGCCTGCGCCAGGGTGCCCGTATGGTGCGATTCATCGTCGAGGACACCGGCCCGGGCATTCCCGAGGAGGCCATCGACACCCTCTTCACACAATTCTCAAAACTTGATGATTTCACCGAAGGTCTCGGCCTGGGTCTGAATATCTCGCGCCAGTTTGCCCGCATCCTCGGCGGCGACCTCTATCTCGACCGCGACTACACCTCCGGCTGCCGCTTCGTCCTCGAGGTGCCGCGCACCAAATCCACTAACGGCAGCCTTACGTAAACTGCACCAGGTGCCTGGGCAGGGTGATCACCTTCAGTCTGTTGTACCATACACGGCTCGACCCCACGATGTGTCGCTGGGCGTGTCCGCTGATGATGTAATAGCTGGCCGAATAGGCGTCCATCAGCGAGAGGAAGGCATTCTTGATACGCGAACACTTCTCATTGATGGCATTGTCGAGCGGATTCACCAGTCGGCTCACGCCCTCCACAATGCTTTCCTTGTCCATGCTGCGGGCCGTCTTCATATAATAGGCCGTCAGCTCCTCACGGTATTCCGACAGCCGCTTGAACTCGATGCCCTCGGGATGAGCCAGGAAGAGCAGGTACACCGCCTTGTGCACAGGCTGCAGCTCCACCTCCCGCTGTCCTACGAAGAATCGGTAGTCGCTGGTGATGCGCAGCGGCTGCAGGCTGCCCTTGGCCGCCTCCAGTCGCAGGTCCTCGATCATCGACACGCCGAGGGCACGGAGCACCAGGTCGGTGCGCCCTGCGGCCTGCAGCTGACGGGCCAGCTGGCCCATCTCGTCGGCCATCTCTTCAGGTGTGAGGTTCAGGTAAGGCATCGGTTCAGTTGTCGTCCTTTGTCAGCACATCCACCTTCTCCATGAGCCATTTCTTCCATCGGCCCAGCGTCGTGGTGGCTTCTATGTCCTTGACGGCGGCGGCGCTGGCGGGCTCCTCTGCGGCAGGTTCCTCTGCTGTTGGCTCAGCGATGGCGGGCTCCTCTGCGGCGGGTTCCTCAACGGCGGGTTCTACCTCGGGAGCCTTCTCCACCACGAAGGGCGGATCGGGTTCCTCCTTCTTCACGGTTCTCACCAGAGGCTGGTAGAGCCTGCCGATGAGCCGCTCATAGTGGTCTTCCCGCTCGTCATCCTCCACCTTGTCGGGTTTCAGTTCGTCGCCCATGTCGGCAGCCAGGATGATCACCTTCGCATCCTCGCCCAGCGAGTTGTCCGTCGACGTGCCCCATATCACCTCGATGTCGGGGTCCAGCTGGTCGAAGAACTCCGATATCTCCTGCATCTCAGGTATGAGCACGGGATGCTGCTCGCTGGCATAGATATTAAAGAGGATACGCTTGGCTCGGTTGATGTCGTTGCCGTGCAGCAGGGGCGAGTCGAGGGCGTCGAGGATGGCGCGTTCCACGCGCTGGTTGCCGCCGGCCCTGCCGATGGCCATGATGGCGCCGCCGCCGTTGCGCATCGTCGTCTCCACGTCGCGGAAGTCAAGGTTGATGTTTCCCGCCGAGCTGATGGTGATGAGTTCCGAGATGCCCTTCACGGCGTTCTTCAGCACGTTGTCCGCCTCTGCCAGGGCATCCTTCAGCGACATCGACGTGTCGCTGTAGACGTCGCACAGCCGCTCGTTGTTCACGATCAGCATCGCGTCCACGTTCTCCCGCAGCTCGTCCACGCCCTTCAGCGCCTTGATGATCTTGCGGCGGTGCTCGAAGAAAAAGGGGATGGTCACCACGCCGATGGTCAGCAGTCCGCGCTCCTTTGCCACGCGGGCCACCACGGGAGCAGCGCCCGTTCCCGTGCCGCCGCCCATCGTCGCCGTCACAAACACCATCTTCGTCTGGTCGTCCAGTAGTCGCTCAATGCTGTCGATGCTGCTCTCCGCCTCAGCCCTGCCGATTTCCGGCTTGGCGCCGGCTCCCAGGCCAGAGCCCAGCTGCAGCTTCACGGGCACCGGCGAGTGTGCCAGCGAGGCGCTGTCGGTGTTCAGCACGGCGAAAGAAACGCCCTGAATACCCTCGTCATACATACGGCTCACGGCGTTGCATCCGCCGCCGCCCACGCCGATCACCTTGATGATGTTCTGCATCTGGTCCTCCACGGGCCCAAAGTCCAGTATCTCGTCCATCCTCTTTTTTTTAAAAGTTTCGGTTATTAACAAAAACCTTCAAAACCCCTTGCTGAGAAAGATACTCTTGTCAGAGTATTAACGTCATTTGTTGCAAGGCTGCTTGTGTGCAAGCACACAGACAGCCTTTCACCAAATACCGTTATCCCTTTCAGGGACTCTTTCTCATCAAGGAAAAAACAAGAAAACCAGCTGCGCATATACTTAAGCGTGCTATGCACTGAGGAAAAAGGTTTTTCCTGTTTTTCCTTCTGTGGGATTGAACCACGACAGTGGTCGGGACGAGTGGTATGACGCTGGCATAAAAGCGTGCTTTTAATGACAGAGCCATAACACTCGTCACAGATGCTCAGAATGAGCGTCAATACCACAGAAGGGTTTTTTATTGTTTTTGTTTTCATAAATGAACTTCAGAAAGCGACTGCAAAGATACGGTTTTTCTCCCTTCCCTGCAAATCTTTTTTCCTCGCAAGCCTTGCGCCGCCCTTGGAAACTTTATTCCAGGATGCTTGCAGCCAGTCCGTCGGCAGCCTGTATGAGCGACAGCAGCGGGCAGCGCTCGCGTGCGGCGTTCATGTTGCTCTTCATCTCATACGACTGGAAAGCCAGGTCCCAGGGCGACATGTGCCATCTGATGGCGATGATCTCGTCGTCGGTCAGCCTCAGTCCGTTCTTCAGCAGCACGGCCACCGATTTCTCGCCGTGTCCCAGGGGGAAGTGGCCGTAGTCCACGTCATATCCCGGCACGTCGCTCCACGATCCGTCCGCGTTCTTCTGTTTCTTGATGGTCGGTATGTAGATGTCGGCCTTGCACACGTCGTGCAGCAGGGCAGCCACTATCACACTCTCCACGGGCAGCGCCTCTTGCAGCTCCGCTTTCTTTCTGAGTATCAGCTCTCGCAGCTCCAGCGCCGTCTCACACACGTTCATCGAGTGTTCCAGCAGTCCGCCCTCATAGTTCAGGTGGAACTTCGTGCTGGCGGGAGCCTTGAAGAATCCCAGCTCCTCCAGCTTCTCGATGATTTTTTCCATTCCCTCCCTACGAGTAGAGAGGAGCATCTCCTTAAACTTCGTTTTCATCTCTTCCATTTTTTCTCCTTATTTAATATACGACTGCAAAGATACAAATTTTCAATCAAATCACAAAATAATCTTCTTTCTGTAAAACAACCCCAAAGGATTATATATCGGAATCAATGCCAGCCATGCGCTCACACCATTTTCCTTGCATCGCTTTGCTGACAGCAGCAGATGCGAGATGAAGACGAGCACGATTAATACCCATATAAAATCTTCCTCAACGATACGTTCTAAGCTGAATCCTTCTGTTCCTATACCATGAGAATGTTTCATAAACCAATGCTCCCCATCATAAAGCCACATCCAAATATCCGAAAGCGAATGATATAACACGCGTAAACCCAGTAACAATCCTGCCACATTTGAAATAAAAACCAGCATTATAGCCACTACAAAATACACCCTAAAAAAGGCTACGGGATAAGGACATGGACCTTCCTTAATCTCATCGTTTTCAATAGGAAGGCTCATAAGTATACTAAAGATTAGCGCGTATAGGACAAACCAGATGACATACCAATTCAATAGCCTCCTCATCTTCGACAAAAAGACCCCAACTTTCATTCTTACTTTCTTTGCAGATCCTAATTCTTTTTCCATGCAGGCTTCTTCCATTGGTAATTGTTGTTTGTATTGGCCTGTTGCTCCTTGCGAATCTGGGACGTCACCCATTGCTGGTCGCCCTTGGTGGAGGCGTTGAAGGCGGCTGTTATCTTGCTGCGGTCATAGCCTTTGTTCTCTTTGTATCTGTCGCGCATCTCCTTCCTGATCAGTGCCACGTTGCCGCTCTTCCTGTCCTGAAACTCTGCGATGAGTGCATCCGTATCAAGGGCCTTGATACGTTCCTCCCGTTTCCCCACCTTGTCGGCAAACAGCACCTTGAAGGCCGTCTGTCTCAGCGGATGCCGCTCGTCCAGCATCTTACTCCTGTATACACTCACCAGCTCCTCCCTCGTCAGGTTCGGCAGTATCGACTGGCACTCCCTCAGCACGTTCTCATCCCACTTCGTGAAATGATACTTCCGGCATTTCTCCATGATAAATTCGTAGTCTGTCATTGCTATTGGTTTTTGTATTCTACTCACTCCGCAAAGATAGCAAGAAAGCATGAATATGCCAACTAAAAAACGGGCATCTGTACGAAATGCCCGTTTTAAAGTTTGAAATGAAAATGCGCCTTTTTTATTCTTTCTTTTGGTCAGGTTTCTCCCACACGATGTAGTTCACCACTTCAGGAAAATCATATTCGTCAGCCCCAGCGATGTATCGTCTTCCGGCTTCGTCCACAGCCCATCTCACGGCTGCTCCGCTGCCCATCAGGGCGATGGCATCCCTGACGCCATATCCACATAATGCCTCAGCGAAGCTGTCGAAGGTCACGCTCATGTCCGTGTCGATGATACAGATGCGGCCGTCCTTCAGCACGCACAGGGCCCTTCTGAGGGCCTCGCCCTGGGTGATGAATTTCGTCACCACCTCACCGTCATGCACCAGCGCATGCTGTCTGAAGAAATCACCATTCTCCTCAATAGCCTGTTCGAAATATGAAGTAGAGAGATCGTCGCCTATCACCACCGTATCTTTCAGCAGGGCGCAGAAGCCATATTTCGATTTAGAGTGGCTCATCATCTTGCCCTGATGCACGAAGGCGCCTATCACCTGGTATTTCCCGTGATCCTGTCCGAAGTCGGCAGCCATAGCGCCCAGGACATACTCCTCAGGAATAGCTTTCAGAAGACCCACCTCAAGTCTGGGAACAGCATTCACAGGAATATACCTATGAAGGCTCACATTATTAATAATAGTATCAGTGATCTCCACGTAGGCCTTCTTCTCCACCACCACGCTATCCACCTTCTGCTGCTGCACGGTGGCTACCGGCTTTGCAGGCTCCGCAGCCTCCTGATGAGCCTTTGGCCAAAGCAATGTCACGGCCAGTAATACCAGAGCCACGCCCAGCGACATCATCAGCACCCGCCATTTATTACTCTTTGGCGGTGTTTTCTGCTCCTCTGGATTCGTACCGATGATACGGATCTCATTCTCGCTTATGTTGTCAAAGCTATCCATTTGATGTACCTTTCTCAGTTATACCCTTGAGTTGTATTAAAGCCTCCCTCGAGGCCTTCTGTTCATATTGCCGTCCTGACGCATCCATCAGGAGCAGCTGTTGTTTCGTGATATTGATATAGCACAGGTATCTCATATTGATGATCAGTCCTCGGCCTATACGTACGAAAAATCCGTACGACGAATGCAGCTGTGCAGCAATCATCTGTTCTACCTGTCCCAGTTGAGAGGCCACAAGGAACGACCGTCCTCCGATGGCGCATATCTTCGAATAATTGCCATCAGAGGTAATGCAGACCACGTTCTCCTCTCGGAGTCGCACCATCTCAGTCGATGTGGAAATCATCAGATATTCCTGTTCCTGCATACTATTCCGTCTGTTCTCCCTGTCAAATTTTTTGCAAAAGTATGAACTTCTTTTATAAACACCAAATATTTGCGGATAAAACTGTCATTTCAAGCCTTTTATAAAACTTGTCGAAACACTTGTGGAATGCCCTGTTCATCCCATTTTCCGAAGGAATTCGAATTTTTCTAATTGCTGCGGACAAATGGCACTTATCAGTCATAAAAGATATGCGGATTCCTCTCAGAAGGGGTTTTCCAGTTAAATCCGAAACAATAGCGCAGTATCGTTTTCTTCATATTCCAAATCCAGTGACACGTTCCCATCTTATAATTCTGAGGTGGAATTACTAATGCTATGAAGGAGTCTACCTTTGCAACTATACTTTCTGGGATCACTGTTGACAATTCGCTTTTTTCTGAGGGTTCATTCATAAATTCATCATAACTCGATATGGCCCTTCCTTCTAATATTTTTTTAGAAGGATAATCTATTTCAACGATGGCTTTGGAATCGACAAGCATAATAAACTTTTCTAAAAGTAATCCTATACGTATCACCTCCCTATAAAATGGTTCGTATGAATGCCTTTTCTCTGTTGGACTACCCATAATAGAATTTAAATTGGAGAATGTGATTATTATGTCAGGTTCTATCCCCACATGAGATACTTTCGCTTCGCAATTATTTGCCACGAAGAGCAATGCTTTCAGCCTATTCTGATTCTTATCAAAGAACCCACTTTTGTCTTTGATTCTAATCAAAGCATCTACATTTAAGAACCCCAGAAACTCTTTTTCAATTATAGAACCTTTCATGTCCCAACGATTTAATTCAACTTATTTCTATTTCACTTGATTTCTATTAGTTACTTATTCACCAAGGCAAATATCAACTCAACATAAATAAGTGCTGGCAGTTACGACTGCAAAGATACGATTTTCATTTCACATAATAGCATGAATATGCCAACAAAAAACGGGCATCTGTACGAAATGCCCGTTTAAAAGTTTGAAATAAAAAAGCGCCCTTTTATTTCTCCTTATGGTCAGGTTTTCCACATTATTTTATAAAAGCCCCGAATATGGGGCAAAACGTCACCTGTCACAACGTCACAAATTCGGGAAACGCCGACCTTCTCAAGCATGGAGTAATATGCCAGGAACTAGGCACGCAGATATCGCCCACCTGTTCCTAGTGGCTTATCTGTCTTTTTCTCTTTTCGTTTCGTAAAAGAACAAAGCTATCAGTCCGATGGCAACAATTACATCCACGATGTTCCACATTGTGCGGCCTAAAGCCACCTTGAAAAATGGCTGGAACAGCAAAGCCAAGGCTCCAAAGACAACCATCAACACTTCCTTCTTCTCGTTGCAATAATTGTAGGCCATCACACCAAACGCCACCATTGCCACGAACCTTACCAACTGGTAATAGCCGTAAGGCATAGGGGCGAGGCACAGCAGCAGGAGAGCTGCAAGAATGAGGTATACCTGTTTCATTGTCTACAGTTATTCGCTATGGAAAGGATAGCACCCGCATTGGGTGCCATCCCGATTTGGAGGGTTAAACATTTCCCCTTCTGAAACAACAACAACAAATTGTAGCTGCATCTTTGAGTCCACTTGACAAATCTGTTAACTATAGAGTCTCGCCTTTAATAAAGCATTTAGCAATAATTGTTAGCAAATCAACCAATGAACAACCAAGTTCCATGAACTTCATGAGGTCATGCCCTCGCTTACTTTTGATAAGTTGGGCAATTTTATGCCCAACCTAACTGCAAATTCTCTTTTTCATTATAAAAATGATGAGGAGAGTTATACAATTCCACCACACCCTTTCTCCCTGTGGCACTAGGAGTTTGAAGCAGATCCATCCCCTCCACCCAGCTCTTGCACTTTCTGCTTCAATAATATCATTGGCATTAACTGCCTACAGATTTAAAGTCTTGTTTCAATATTTCGAACTTAGGCAACTCTATCGTGCTGAAGTAGTCATCATACATCTGTAGATAATCTGCCTGAATGTCCTGAGCGAGATAGTTTTCATCAATGCCATCTATCTTTTCAAGAAGCGTCTCGTCTGAAACGATCTTCAGATTTGAACGAAGCACCTTGAAGAACTTAATCTCGCTGTATTCGATTCTATTGTCAGCACGAATAGTTTGCACAGCTACATCAGCCACCTTCAGTTCCTGCTCTTCAGTCAAAGACTCTTCAGCCAGGCTTTGCAGATATTGTTTTAAGAAGCCTTTACCCTTCAGATTGATTTCACTCACCAATTCATCCAATTCTTTGTCAATGTCAACTTCGCCAAAGAGTTGTTTCTCTTTTGACATCTGTTTGATCAGTTCGACTTCTTCTGAGGCTATATCACCGTCACATGACATACAGGCAAAAGCCGTTCGTAACAACAATTCGCTTTGTTCCATAATCTTAACTATTAATATTATTTTGCTTTATATAATTCTCAATCACCTTAATAAAAATGCGACAATTACCGACGTTTGCGAGCGGAATCCTTTCAATAGTACCGCTTTCTTTCTTAAACATCTTCTTGGGGGTGTAATCTATACCCTCGATGACAAGCATTCCTTTCCTCTCATGAGTTTTATTACTCACACCTTTATCTATATAAATTTTTCTTATGCTTTCTGGTGTAAATGTCCTGTCCCCCAAAATGAGTTTTTCCCCTTCGATAACTGCAAATGGCGTAGCATTACATCTGCTTAAATCTTCTTTGTTTGCAGATTCAAACATCACAAAGACAAAAGTACCCCCCATTTCATTGTTAATATATGCAAGTTCCTTTATATAATAATCATACCATGCATCTTCTAGTTTCTTCCAAAATCTAAAATCAATTTCTTGCCAAGGGAGTTTCTTGTGTAAACCAATAAAAGAATAATGAGCACTGATATCATAAAGTTCTTTTCTATAAACGTTATGAAAGTAGTAAGAATACATTGAACGTTCATAATTGCCCTTGCTGTCATAATAATCTATTTCACTATCCACGACATCCGATACTTCCGAAAATTTCACAACGTCCTTTTTTATGAAATTGTGTCTCTCTCTTTTAAATTTCATAACAGCAAAGCCTTGATCACCAATAAAATAATCTGTTCCTGAGAATTCACCTGCCAAAAGTATTAGTAGAATTGAGTAAATTGATACGATAATTGTTACTATGATATTTAATACCATAGCATTTGGAAAAACAGACCAAAAGAATGCGATAATCCCAGCCCCAATAACAAAGCACCATATTCTTATTTTATTTGCTTCTGCAATGGTCGGTGCTTTCTCATCCCAAGTGCTAGAATCGCAGAATGTAATTATACCGATTTCAGACGGGACCTTGCCAAAAACACTATTTCCCGTCTTTACCTTTTCTAATTGTTCCTTACGAATAATTTCGTGTCTCTCATCAATCTCCACACTTAAAAACCTATTTTACGTCGTTCGTTATTCTTTTTCACCCCCATAAACTTGTCACGAATTTCTTCATGACGTTTGATTTGTTCTAATGTCAGACTCGGTTTGGTCTGACTGATAGCCTCTTCAAGTAGTGCCATTGTTAACTTACCAATCTTTCTCCTGAAAGCAAGACGGGCGGCAGTATCAATAATGAGGCTAATGTCAGCAGAAACATAATTCTCCGTTCGCTCTGCCAGTATGTCATAATCAATACCGAAGTCAAAATTACGCTTACCAATGCCTATCTGGAACATTCGCTTTCTAGTTTCCTTATCAGGCTGAGGTATGTAGTACTTCAATTCCAATCTACCTGCGCGTAGTGCCGCTTCGTCAATGTCTGTTGGTTTGTTGGTTGCAGCAATCACAAGGACACCATCCTCACCACAATTATTTAATTGGGTCAAGAATTCATTCACAGCCCCTGCCGTAGTAGCATTATTATGAGCGCTGCGGTCTCTTATTAGAGAGTCCACCTCATCCAAGAACAAAATGGTTGGTGCATTTTGTCTGGCCTCATTGAATATACTAGCTATCTTACCCTTGCCACCGTCAATATAAGGTGATGCAACATCTGAGCCTCTGACATACTGATAATTGAACCCTGTTTCTTCAGCAAACTTCTCTGCAAAGAAGGTCTTGCCACATCCAGGAGGCCCGTAGAACAACAGTCCATTAGGAATGCTCAGCCCCAATTCTTTTGCTTGCTCAGGATTATGCAGCAGGTCTATCACATCGGATTGCAGTTGCCCTTTGAGCTCAGTCATACCAGCGACATCTGCGAAGCCATTACCCCGCTTGACTCTTTTCTGTGGTTCTTTGCTCTTTACAGTGTCATTTATTCTCTTCGCTATCTCCACCTTAACCTTCCCTTCAATTGCATCCATCATTTCTTGTGCCGTCTGAAAACGATCTTGTGTATCGTTCTGTGTAGCCTTATTGATTATGTTCAACAGTTGTTCGTCCAACTCAAACATGTCTATGTTGGGCATACGCAGTGGATGATTCCTTTCTACCGACAATCTATCAACTATCTGCTGCTCACTCATTCTGGAGGCATCAAAGAACCAAGGAAGTTCATCAAATATCAACTGGTAGAGTATCGCACCCACAGAAAACAAATCTGACTGTACACAACTCACACCATTCAGACGCTCTGGTGCCATATAGAACGGATTGAGTTGCTTCAAGTTGGGCTTCGCTGGCTCTTGGTTCAGAAAACGTGCATAGCCAAAGTCTATCAGCTTTAAGTTTTCCAATGTACCTGACAAATCAAGCATCAGATTCTGTATAGTCACCTCGTTGTGGATAATCGGTGTACTCTGTGTATGCAGATATTGAAGGGCAGAAAGTAAAGACTTAACCACCAGTTTGATTTCATAGACGCTTAAATCCTCACGGACTATCCGCTTATCAAGTGTCTCACCACTCACAAACTCAGTTACAATATAAGCCAGTTGCTGCCCGTTGGCTATCAACTTCCCACTATCCACATACTTACATACATTGGGATGGTTCAGCATCTTAGCGACTTCCATCTCAATGATACTGCCATCCTTATCAAACTGCGAATACTGCAACTTTGAGTAGTATATCAGTTTCAGGAACCGCAGTTTTCCACTTGCATCCCTCACACGATAGGTTTCCGCATAAGAACCCTCCTTATGCGGAAACACCACCGTGTAGCGATTGTCTATTGCTTGTCCTTTTTGAAATAACATACCTAACTATTTAGTCAAGACCTGGGCCTTCTGGGTCTTTGGGACCTTTTCCCTCTGGCAACAAGGCGATTAGTTCACCTACTATTGGATGCAGTTTCTCTGCTGTTGGCTGATTCCCAATGATAGACATTCCTTGATTCACAAGATCCCTTGCTCTTCTGGTGTCTTTCCAGGGTTGAGAAGCAAAATCATTATTCCAGTCGATAATCCAATGTATATAATAATGTACTCGAGCTAACTGATACTGTAAAGCATTAATTTGGTCAAGCAGAGCGCGACCCGTAGCATTGTTCTTAGAACGAATAACACTATCTACCTGTGAATGCAATTGCTTGACAATCTCAGAAGATCGGTCATTGCCCAAGTCTTTATTTGTTCTCTCTAACATGTCATAAGACTCACGTAAATCCTTTTCTAGTCTTTCCCATTCAGTTGAAGCATCCAAGTCTTCCATTTCGCGTCTGATCAGACGCAATCTGTCACGCAACTTCATCCAGTCATCACTATTATGCGACTCCTCCTTCAACTTTAATAAGTCTTCCCGTATCTTTTTTACGTCAACTCCCTCTAATTCAAGAGATCTTGCCTGTTCCAAAGCATCATTCAAGTCTCTTTCAAATTGTTTCTTTCCATATTCAACTGTACCACTGGTATCAACGGCTTTTGCAATAGCAAAATCAAATGCAGGGAAATAAACTTCCATAGACATCATTTGTGACCTGTCTGCTTTCAATGTAATGTGGACGTCGCTACCTGTTGGAATAAATTGCTCCACTTCTTCTCCGCTAATAGCCACCTCACACACCTGATCATAAAACGAGACTGACTTGCCTCTTCCTCCTTCATCTGCCTGATAAATAGGGATAACAAGCACATCATTAGGATTTCCTGGACGTAAGTCTTTCAAAGTGTGGCGCTCATTATTAATTCCTGTTGCAGGCAATGGCTTATTTCGCTCTAATCCTCTGATTGGCTCAATCACGGCTTTCTCCTTTTCATGATTCCAGACACCAATTGCGATGTCATAAGGAAGCGTAGCACGAGGTTCATTGATGCCATGAATGATGGTAATCTCTGACGGGAAGCATTCCATCTTTCCTTGTTTACCATAACAGTTGATGGTGAATGCATTTGGCTTTCCTTTCTGAAAATGTAGTTCGACAACATTTCCTTGTTTGTTTACATCAATCCTTTCTGATATAAAGGCCTTGTCTGAACGCTCAAACTCAATTTGAACTTCCTCAATATTATTGCTACTATCCAAAGAGACACTAACCCACTGACTATCCTCTACAGTTGCAGCTTGATAGCCGACATTCAATTTCACAAGTTGCTCACCAATAGACGGTCCTGGGCCTGTTCCCTCACTAATATCTATAGTTGAGGCGTATAAGGCTGCTCCACGTGCAACTACCGTCATCGGGTCTACATTAGTTTCAACCTTCTCAGTTATTTGCTTCCTCAACATTTCTCTAACTATTGGAGATAGTGTCGGACCACCAACAAGGATAAGAGAAGCCAAGTCTTTTCCTTCCAGATTGTTTCTGCTCAACAACTTCTTGCAAATATCTACGGCCTCTTGATATATTGGAGTTATAACATCTGACAACTCTTGACGTGTTACGCTAAAATCAGGTTCTATAGTCTCCCCGCTGTCGTCTTCTCCAAAATCCATATCGCGGTCGTATGCTGAGAAGTCAGCATGTTCATCAAATGAAAGATTGATTCTCAATTCTTCCGCAACAGCTTTAAGGGCTTCCCGCAGAGATTTGGCTTTCCATTCTTCCTCGAAAATTGAGTCTAAAGCATAAGTCTCTTTAAGTTTTGGAATAAGGATATTATTAATAACAGCTTCGTCAAGATTCTTTCCTCCAAGCCAGTTGTTGCCTTCAGTATCAACTATACTTATTATTCCGTCTTCTACCCTTACAAGTGCTGCATCAAATGTTCCTCCGCCAAAATCAAACACTAACCAAAATCCATTCTTTTGCGAACTGGACACGCCGTATGCGTAACATGCGGCGATTGGCTCTTGAAGCAATTCACACTGGTGAAATCCTGCAATCTCAGCGGCCTTTTTCGTTGCATCATTTTGGTTTACAGTAAATTTGGCGGGAACAGTAACCACGACAGAATTTATATCTTCATCATTGATGATTGATTTTAACTCCTTTAAGACCTCTGATGAAAGTTCAATAGGGGTATATCCATCTTTTTTCATGTGGGAGTTTCTGAAGATGGTGTCACGAGCCATTTCTCTTTTGAACTCTATATAACCATAAGTTTCGGATTGAGAACCTTTCTTCAAGGCCTCAATATAATCGGAAGCAAGGCTATTTTTGGCACGAAGTCCAACTCTTATAGTTTGCTGTCCATGCCTATCTTGTGAAAAATAAACACAAGAAGGTAGAGTGTCATTCTGTGGCTGACGTGTTTTCTTTATAACAGGCTCGCCATTCTCCATTCTCGCGATGGCAGAGTTGGTTGTTCCCAAATCAATGCCATAATCAATTTTATGTCTTGCCATAATCGTTTATGTTTATATGTTTTGCCTTACAACAATTTTCGCTGATTGTATCATCTCTCCATTATAATTGATCTGAAGCCTGGTGATGCCTGATATAATACGTTTTCCTTCAGGTAATGTGTCATCAGGGACAAATTGTGCCTCAAAAGGCATTCCGTCATTATAGTCAAGTCCCAATAGCTCAACAATCTCATAACCATGTGCATTGAAATTATCCTTAATGCGTTGCAATGCGCCTTTTAACTGGTTATAACCTCTGACGTTCTTATCCATTTTTGAAAGATTTGTCTCAATTCTCGCAATCTCATCACCAACCTTTAATGCAAACGAATGATCAACCTTTTGCATCGTTCCCATTTTATCTGTCAGCATTTCCATTAATTTGTTATCCAGTTTTACCGACTCTGCTTGCAACGCCTTTTGAGCCGCTTCCAACCCTTCCTGGGCTGAACGAATCTTGTCAATCGTCGTGACTCCGATGCTAATCTTTCTCCTTAATATAAAATATGTGCGAGCCAATAGGACTAAGGCTATCAGAATACCGATCACCCCATACCATGTGCGGCTATTGATACTGCCAGATATCGTACTGACATTGTTGTCAATCTTCTGGTTAGCATCAGAAATTTCTGTCCCAACTTTATCCGCCAAAGTATTTATATTATCAGCTTGCGCCTGTTGAAAAGTCCGCACGCTGTCCAATTCTTTTGCTTGCTGTTGATATAAACTTGTCAACCGCCCATCTTCCTGTTGAAGCCTGGAGATGGTAGACTTCAAATATCTCACTTCTCTTTGAAGAGCGACAATCTTTAAAGAGTCTGTTGAGAAACCAAATGATGATACGGTTATAAAGACGGATAGCAATAATAGAATTCTTTTCATAGGATTATGTATTTTGTAGTTAGTATCTTGTTGTTGTGATATAGTATTCAGAACTATAGTCACCTCCTGTTAGGTTTTCAGTACCATAGAAAGACCTGACCCCTGGAGCAGTAGCCACTACTCTATAAGAACCTGAAGGAAGGCTGACAGTTTGTGATTGGTGTGGGCTAAGTATAATCCTCCTACTATTAGCTCCGCTATAAAGAATCGTAATTGTTGAACTTGAGCTGTTTTTAATAAATACATTACTTGTGCGGCTTGTTCCATACGACAATTTTTGTGAAGGTGGCAAATAGCCATAATCACCGCTACTGGCAACAGCCTGCACTTCTAAGTCAATTACTTTTTTATCAGCTGCGTTTTTGTGTGACCCATTAGGATACATGCTCAAGTATTTTCTGTAAGCAGCCAATGTATTTTCATTAGAAGCTTGTCGCCATGCTTTGGCTTCCGTATTCCATGCTTCATTTTCTATTTCTTTTATTTTTTCATTTGAGTCCGCATAAAAATTATTGGGAACTGCTGCTTGATAATCTCTCCATCCTGCTATGGTTTGAGTCCTTTCTGCTATTTGATAAAGAGAATCGCATAATTGACCAACACGCTCTGACGCTCTTGTTCCCCATTTTGTCCTTCCGTATTCTTCTGCAAGTTTATTCAGGCTCATTATATTCCCTTGGGCACAATAATAGTATATTTCAAGAACTTCTTCATAATGGGCTGATCTCGGATGATTCCTCAAAAAAGAAGAACACTTGTCTGTCGTAGGACTAAACTTGAGGCTTTCGTAATCCGACCTTTCTGCTTGCTGTTCAGCCAATTCTCTTTGCGCGGCCTGTTCCTTTTCTTCGTTCCTTTCTACACATCCATTTATGCCATTACCACCTGCAATGCATACAGCAGCAATAATACCAGCCACGATGAAAACAAGACATCCAGAATCGTCTTTTGACTGTAAGCTGCCAAATGCTATTAAGCCTGCAATACCTCCGATAACGAACAACATCTTTGAATAACCTGAGAGCCCCCAAATGATTCCTACGCACAAGATGGCCACAAGGATTATGAGAACTAAGACAGCCAAACCCCTATGCTTATTCATGTACTCTTTTACACGGTCAAATTTTAGATGGTCTTCAGCTTCAACTTTATGCTTGGCTTTTGAACCAAATAATTCAAGATATTTTCTGAAGTCGGCTTTTCTTTCACAAAGTTCAAAGCATTTATCATCAAGGAGTATTCGATATTTTTCTTCTTTACATCTCGTGTAATAGGCGATAGCATCAGAAAAAGTTTGCAAATGATCAATCTCTGAGAGTATCTTTTTGTGTCGTGCTTCTATCTCCCCAATTCTTTTTCTTACTTCATCTACATGCCGGCCTTTAGGATAAGCTGTA
The DNA here is from genome assembly GCA_017615355.1 of Prevotella sp. GTDB lineage: Bacteria > Bacteroidota > Bacteroidia > Bacteroidales > Bacteroidaceae > Prevotella. The sequence continues at coordinate 1,871 of JAGAAJ010000082.1, read as the reverse complement.
AGATATTTCTTGTAATCAGACAACGTTATGGCCTTCCGAAAATCGGCATCATCCTGCATACATATCAGCTTTGTGCGAACATCATTTGCGTGTTTACCTTGTGGATACTTCTTCAAATAACATTGACAGGAAGAGACAGATGTACAAATGCTATACATTTCACTCTCGGTATAGTATTGATACACGTCCACTTTTACACTCTTAGCACAGCCTTCAAATACCGAATATGAGCCACCTAACATCCGTACAAATGTACTAGTTTCTTTGAAGGCATCTACTTGGTCCAGAATATTCTTTAGAGCAGTCTTGTTGGGTTTCAACCGATTAGTTTTGAAATCAGAATCTGCATCTATCAGTTCAATCTGCAACATGATTTCCCAAGAAACAGCAAAGACGTGTTTCATAGTCTTTATTGCATTGTCTCTATTAATTCCGTTCAGCTTCGGCAACTCTACTTCTTGAGCTTCGTTAAGTGCATCAATGGACTTACTTAGAGCAATTTGGGCTACCAAGGTTGCTTGTTGAATGTAAAAAGGATTGTTTTTCCCAAGTTTCTCTTTTATTGACACCAAGTCAGAACATGTGTCTTTTAAGAATTTCAGTACAGCATCGACATCAATTGGCAACAGAATGAATAATGCGATGATTTCCTGAAGATTATCATGTTCCTTCTTTATTTCTTCTGGTGGGAGTTTGTCAATTAAATCCTGCAAGATTCTCACGTTCTCCTCGCAGCGTTGCTTTGCCAGAGTACCCACAACAATGGACAAGGCATACTTTTGCATCTTCATTGCTGTTTGATGCCTTCCATCGTCTTTTGAGTTATTAAAATAATCAATACCACATTGAAGAATCTCTAATCCTAATTTGTCAGCTATAATCTGATACCGTGAATCAGTAGCAGGGAGGATGTTCTTCAGCTGAGAAAAGGCCTCTTTTGTGTTTGCCACCAATTCCCTCGCAGCCTCTAAACGAGCCTTTGGATTTTTGTGGTCAACACTCTTTGTTTTGTCAACCTCAGAAGAAATCTTATTGACAAGTGGGCCAATGGTCTGACTGCTGATATATTCTTTCGTCTCTGCTCCTAGGTCAAAATCCAACAACTTCTGCATTCCAATCTCTTCCCCTAATGAGTCAACAAATTGGTGCAGTAAGTCGGTAGCTGTCATTTGGAGGGTACTGTTAGCGTCTACCTTGCTGATATAATCATTACCGAACTTTTCATAGAGCTTTTCTGCAGTCTTAATTGCAACTTCAAGTTTGTTTTCAATGAGATAGCAAACAAGTCTGTTTTGCAGTGAAGATAAAGAATCTTGTTTTGACCAAATCTCTATAGCCCCTGCCATATTGCCCGCTAATAGATGGTTAAAAGCAATGTCGTCTAGTGGAGACATCTTCTGCAAGAACCAGAACTGAGCATACTTAATCCGCTCCTTTGCAATCGCCAGATGCGCTTCAGCCTCATTCATCAAGTTAAGGGTACGATTTAGAGACGGTAAAATTCCCTTCAAATCAAGAGGGAACTCGACAGGTTTGTTAACATTCAAGAATGCCGTAGCCTTACTTTTGTTGGCAAGAATCTCCTGGCGTTTGGAATTGGCATAAACACCAAGAACCCTAAAGGGATTAAGCAAGACGATTTTAGGTATAGTGTCCACTTGTAGTTATACTATCTATCCCAAGCAGACTCCCGGCACTTGGTGGTTCTGTAGTTATTGGGTAGCTATAAATGGCTCAGTAGATTTTTCATAGGGGTAATTCTTTGTTTCAATTAAATTTATTACCTTTGCCTCATGGAAGACAAAGGTTTGATAATGTTAGCCCGTCTTGTACTTCCCAAGGAAGTGCTTGACCACTTTGTGATAACAGAT
>JAGAAJ010000081.1 GCA_017615355.1 Prevotella sp. | reverse complement strand
CTGTATTTCAATTATTTCAAAGACCGATTAGTCCACTTTAACGGGACAGTAGTGATAGATATTCATTATTGAATTTTAGAGTCAACAGGTATATAGTTCCCTTCTATTTTTGTTTGAGTTCCTCCTCTATGGGGTCGTCGTATTGGCGGTGCAGTTGGCGCAGACGCTTGTGCATACGCTTCTGCACCTTGCGGTAGGCGGGATTGCCATAGAGGTTGTGCATCTCCGAGGGGTCGGCCTGAAGGTCGTAGAGCTCCCATTGGTCGATGTCCTGATAGAAATGGATGAGCTTGTAGCGATTGGTGCGGATGCCGTAGTGGCGCTTGACCATGTGCTCGGCGGGAAACTCGTAGTAGTGGTAGTAGATGGCATCGCGCCAAGAGACCCCTCTCCCGGCCTCCCCCGAGGTGGAGGAGTCCTTGAGCAGGAGGACGAGCGAGCGGCCCTGGATATCGTCGGGGATGTCGGCACCGGCCATTTCGAGGAAAGTGGGGGCATAGTCGATGTTCTGCACCATTTCATCGACTAATCCGCGACGGTTGTATCCCTCGGGCAGACGCATGACGAGGGGCGTGCTGAGGCTCTCCTCGTACATGAAGCGCTTGTCGAACCATCCGTGTTCGCCCATATAGAAACCTTGGTCGCTGGTGTAGACGACGAGGGTGTTCTGCAGGAGTCCCGACCTCTCGAGGTACTCCATCAGGCGACCGACATTCTCGTCGAGGCTCTTGGTCACCTTGGCATAGTCGCGCATATAACGCTGGAACTTGAATTCGGTGAGGGCACGGCCCTGTGGCGGATTGGCCTTGAAGGCAGCAGTCAGCGAGTCGTGAAACTGAAAGTAGCGGATGCGGTCGGCCGAGTCGAGACGGTTGACATAGCCGAGATAACCGTCAGAGAGACGGCTCTTGTCGCCTGGTGAGTAGATCTTGTTGTCATAGATAAGGTCCATGTCGTGGGCGGAGCCGATGGACATCTCCTGCTGCTGGGCAGCGGTGCGCCCCTCCCATGTGTCCCAGAAGTTGTCGGGCAGGGGGAAGGTCTGGTCTTCGAACTCATGCATGTCCTTGAGGTCTGGCAGCCAGTCGCGGTGGCAGGCCTTGTGGTGGACGAAGAGGATGAAGGGCTCCGTCTTGTCGCGATTCTCCATCCATTGAATGGCCTTGTCGGTGATGATGTCGGTACAATAGCCTTTCTCCACAAAGCGTGTGCCGTTGTTGTGGATGAAGGTGGGGTTGTAGTATTCGCCCTGGCCGACGAGGATGTCATAGTGATTGAAGCCCGTGGGCTCGGACACCAGGTGCCACTTGCCGATGAGAGCGGTCTGATAGCCGGCCTGCTGCATCAGCTTGGGCATGGTCTGCTGCGAACCGTCGAAGACGCCATGCTCGTTGTTGGTGAACCCGTTCTTGTGACTGAATTTGCCCGTAAGCATGCAGGCACGGCTAGGACCGGAAAGCGAATTGGCCACGTAGCTGTGGGTGAAGCGCACCCCCTCCTGAGCGATGCGGTCCAGATGGGGTGTCTGGATGGGGCTGTGACCATAGCATGACATCATCTGCGCCGTGTGGTCGTCGGTCATGATGTAGACGATGTTGGGGCGGGTCTGTGCAGTCGCACTTAAATTGAAGAATACAATAGAAAAATTGAAGATGGATAAGGGGCGCATGGGGGATGTCGTTCATTCTACATAAAGGACGAGGCCTTTGAGGTATTCGCCCTCGGGATGGTAGATGTTGATGGGATGGTCGGCAGGCTGGTGCAGCTGATGGAGGATGCGCACCTGGCGATGGGCCTGGGCGGCGGCGGTGAAGACGGCATTGCGGAAATGCTCCTTCGTGACCACCTGCGAGCAGGAGAAGGTGAAGAGGATGCCGCCAGGGGCAATCTTCTCAAAGGCCTTCGCATTCAGGCGGGTGTAGCCCTTCAGCGCATTGTGCAGGGCTCCGCGGTGCTTGGCAAAGGCGGGAGGGTCGAGGATGATGAGGTCGTATTGACCATTGAACATTGAACATTGAACATTGACCGTTGGCTGCGCATTAGAATGGTCAATGGTCAATGGTGAATGGTCAATGAACTTGAAGGCATCCTCGCAGTAGGCTTCGTGGCGAGGGTCGCCGGGGAAGTTGAGCTCGACGTTGCGGCGGGCCAGCTCGATGGCCTTCGCTGAGCTGTCGACGCTGTGCACGAGCTCTGCGCCGCCTCGCATGGCATAGAAAGAGAAACCGCCCGTGTAGCAGAACATATTCAGCACGCGGCGCCCACGGGCATACTGCTCGAGGAGGGCACGGTTGTCGCGCTGGTCGACGAAGAAGCCGGTTTTCTGTCCGCGCTGCCAGTCGACATAGAAACGCAGGCCATTCTCCAAAGCAATGTTATCGCCCTCGCTGCCGATGATGAAGCCGTTCTCAGGATCCATGAACGACAGGGTGCCCTCGCTCTTGTAGTAGACGCTGCTAACAGCGCCCTGCATCACGTCGACGAGCTGCTGGGCAATGGCGTGACGGGCCAGGTGCATACCGATGCTGTGTGCCTGCATCACGGCCATGCTGCCGTAGATGTCGATGATGAGACCGGGCATCTGGTCGCCCTCACCGTGAACGAGGCGGAAAGCTGTCGTTGAGAGTTTAGAGTTTAGTGTTGAGTGACTTTTGTCTGTAGTGGCGAGGCCGATGCGCTGGCGCACCTTCAGGGCCTCGCTGAGGCGGTGGTGCCAGAAGGCATCGTCGATGCTGACATCTTCAAAGCTCAGCACACGCACGGCGATGCTGCCCTGCTGATAATGGCCGGTAGCGATGAAATCGCCGTTTGCGTCGCATACACGCACCACGTCACCCTCGCTGATGTTGCCCTCAGCATGATGGATGGCGCCGCTGAACACCCAGGGATGATAGCGCAGCAGGCTCTCTTCCTTACCTCGTTTCAGGATGATTTGTTTCACTTTCCTCTTCTTTAATGATTAGTTCGTAATTGCCATTCTCTTTGAGACTTATGATCTCTTTGTAGATCTCTATGCAGGCCCATGCGTCGGTGGCGGCATAGAGCTTCTGCTTGTCGCTGAGGATGTCGGCCTCCCAGTTGCTGAGCTGTTGGCGCTTGCTGATTTTCCTGCCAAAGAGATTGGCGTAGATTTTCTGTAGGCTCAAGTCCTCGATGCCGATGTCATGGATGTGGGTTTGGATATCGATGAAATCGCCTGTTTCAAACTTTCCCAGCCGGTGCAGCGCGTTCAGGTCGTCATGCCAGGAGAGTCCCACCTTCGTGACGGTGGTGTCCTCGAGCAGGCGGACGATGGCAGGCGACATGCCGATATGGTTGAGGCGAAACAGAAAGCAGGTATCGTCGGTAGCCACTTGCAGCAAGGCCACCTGATGCTGGCGTCCACGCTGGAAGCTGGGGCGCGTCTCTGTGTCAAGACCGAGTAAGGGTTTGGATAGCAGGTAGTTGACGGCGCGTTCTGCCTCGCTTGCCGAGATGATGACGATGATGCGTCCCTCGAACTGAGCCAGGGGCAAGTCGGCAATAAGTCTCTTGTCAAATCTGTTGTAGATGGTCTTGTGCATCTCGTTTTGTCAAATTGATTTGCAAAATTACAAAAAAAATGCGATTTTTTGGTTGTTTTTGATTATTTTGCGCTAATTTTGCAGAAGAATTAACGAAAACACACGATTGATGGCAAAAAAGACGAAGAAATCGGCAAAAAATAGCGAGAAACACCTCTCTTTCCTTGAGTCATTGGGGTTGTCGCGCATCTCCCAGATATTCCAGAACGAGCGTCTGTGGTTCTTCATAGGTATGGTGCTCTTTGCAACGTCCTGCTGCATGGTGCTGGCGTTTATCTCGTTCTTCTCGACGGGACAGGCTGACGTGAGCATGATTGAGAATCTGCGCTCGGGCGAGATGGCCAACCAGAATGGCGAGTTCCAGAACGCCTGCGGCTCGCTGGGTGCCTATACGGCATATTTCTTTATCAAGCAATGTTTCGGCATCCCGGCTTTCCTGGTACCCGTGCTGCTGCTGCTCGTATCGCTGCGGCTGATGAAGGCATTCAAGCCCAACCTCCTGAAGTGGTTTATGTGTCTGATGCTGGTGATGATCTGGACATCGATCACGCTGGCCAAGTTTGCTGCGCCGCTATTTAGTGAGAGCCATTACAGCCCTGGCGGCGATCACGGTCGTCAGGTGGGCCGATGGATAGAGGGTTTTGTGGGGACTCCTGGCTTGGCTGCCATCCTCATCATCATTGCCCTGCTGTTCCTTACCTACGTCAGCACAGAGACCTACGAATGGGTGCGCAAGATACTGAATCCCAAGAAGTTCATCGATAAGGTGAAGTTCATCGTCGTGGCTGGTAGCGGCGGCGAAGGCAACGAGGGCTACACCCCTGCCGTTCAGACGGCTGCTGCGGGCCCTGCCATCGTGGAGGATCCTACCGTCTTCGATGATCCGACGACGCAGACGGTGGAGTTTGACGGCGACGATGTGCGCACCTCTATCGACATTCCCATTGCCCCTGTGCGTACTCCGAGGAAGAAGAAGGAGGACGGGGAGGTGGGCCTTGACGTCGAGGCAGGCTCTGAGGAGGAGAAAGCCGACGGCACAGATCTCGTCAATGTGGATGGCAAGGAGCTGGAACCCTACGACCCCAAGCGTGACTTGGAGAACTATCACTATCCCACGCTCGACCTGCTGAAGCATTACGACGACGACGGCAAGCCCTACATCGACATGGCTGAGCAGACGGCCAACAAGAACCGCATCGTGCAGGTGCTGCGCACCTTTGGCGTGGAGATATCGAGCATCAAGGCCACCGTCGGTCCTACCATCACACTCTATGAGATTACGCCGGCAGAGGGTGTCCGCATCGCCAAGATCCGCAATCTGGAGGATGATATCGCCCTGAGCCTCGCCGCCGAGGGCATCCGTATCATTGCACCTATCCCAGGCCGTGGTACCATCGGCATTGAGGTGCCTAATGCCAAGAAGAGTATCGTGTCGATGGAGTCGGTGCTCAATTCGAAGAAATTCCAGGAGTCGACGATGGAGCTGCCCTGCGCGATGGGTAAGACCATCACCAACGAGGTGTATATGTTTGACTTGGCCAAGTCGCCCCACCTGCTCGTGGCTGGTGCTACTGGTCAGGGTAAGTCCGTCGGCCTGAACGCCATCCTCACATCTTTATTATATAAGAAGCACCCCGCCGAGCTGAAAATCGTGCTGGTCGACCCGAAGATGGTGGAGTTCAGCATCTACCGCACCATTGACCATCACTTCCTCGCTGCTCTGCCTGAGGAGTTCGACAATCCCATCATCACCGATACATCGAAAGTCATCCGCACCCTGCAGTCGCTGTGTGTAGAGATGGACTCACGCTATGAGCTGCTGAAGGATGCCGATGTGCGTAATATCAAGGAATACAACTCGAAATTCATTGCCCGCCAGTTGAATCCCCAGAAAGGCCATAAGTTCATGCCCTACATCGTGGTGGTGATTGACGAGTACGGCGACCTGATCATGACTGCCGGCAAGGAGATAGAGCTGCCCATCGCCCGCATCGCCCAGAAGGCCCGTGCCGTGGGCATCCACATGATCATCGCTACACAGCGTCCTACAACGAACATCATCACGGGTACCATCAAGGCCAACTTCCCTGCCCGCATCGCGTTCAAGGTGTCGCAGGGCATCGACTCGAAGACGATTCTCGACCGCATGGGCGCACAGCAGCTTATCGGTCGTGGCGATATGCTCTATCTGCAGGGCAACGATCCTGTCCGCGTGCAGTGTGCCTTTGTCGACACGCCCGAGGTGATTGCCATCAACAAGTTCATCCAGGCACAGCAGGGTTATATCGAGCCCTTCGAGCTGCCTGAGCCTATCATGGAGGGCGGTGACGGCGAGATGGGCAGCGGTGCCGACGATGTAGACCTGAACCATCTCGACCCGATGTTCGACGATGCAGCACGTCTCATCGTACAGTCGGGCAGCGGCAGCACCAGCCTCATTCAGCGCAAGTTCTCCATCGGCTACAACCGTGCCGGTCGCCTGATGGACATGCTCGAGAAGGCCGGCGTCGTGGGACAGGCCCACGGCTCGAAGCCCCGCGAAGTGCTGATCCAGGACGAGATGTCGCTGGAGCAGTTGCTGCAGTCGCTAAGAAAATAGTTTGATTTACCTGATACCGCGCTGATTGAGCGCCTGCTGATATCTGCGTGCATTTTGGTTGTGTTCAGCCAGGGTGCACGCAAAATTATGCGTTCCGCTGAAGTCCTCCTTTGCACACATGTATAAGTAATCGTTGTGGTCGGGATTGAGCACGGCCTCGATGGCCTGAATGGACGGCAGACGAATAGGGCCTGGCATCAAGCCGGCATATTTATAAGTATTGTAAGGGCTATCCACCTCCAAATGCCTGTTCAGGATGCGTTTCAGGGTGAAGTCGCCCAAGGCGTATTTCACGGTTGGGTCGGCCTGCAGCAACATGCCTCGATTCAGGCGGTTGAGGTACATGCCGGCGATGACGGGCTTCTCGGCATTGTTGGCCGTCTCCTCGTCGATGATGCTGGCCAGGATTACCACCTCGTTGGGTGTCAGGCCCTGTGCCTCGGCCTTGTGGCGGCGTTCGTCATTCCAAAAGGCATCGTGCTCTTTCTGCATACGCTGCATGAGGGCGTCGAGCGAGATGTTCCAATACACCTCGTAGGTGTTTGGCACGAAGAGGCAGAAGATGGTGGCTGTGTCGTAGCCCAGCTGCTGGCAGAAGGCGGGGTCGGCAAGGGCCTGTGCCACGGTGGCGCTGTCGAGCATCAGCTTGGCTGTGATGCGTCCAGCCAGGCGGTCGGTGGTGCGCACGTCGGGCACGGTCATCATCACGGGCGACTGCTGGCCATTGCGTAGCTGGCGGAATACGTCGAGGGCTTTCTTGCCTGGCTCGATGACGTAGCGGCCTGTGCGGACAGCATAGTCGTAGTGGCTGGCGAGGAAACGCAATCCCTTCATGCCGCTCTCCGAGCTGACGTCAGCGAGCTTGGTGAAGACAGAGTCGGGTGTGTCGTCGGTGTCTATATATAAGATATGTGTAGACTGTCCCTCCTTGAGCAGCGGCGCATTGATCCTGCGATAGAATGTATAGGCCACGATGCCGCCAACGAGCAGCACCAAGGCGATGACGCCCAAGATGTAGTGTTTCTTCTTTAGCTTCACCCCTCTTATTTGTTTTATATCTTGTCAGAATTCGCTGGTGAAATGGAACTGGATGTGCTTGAAATCCTGCTGGGCCATCTGCAGCATGTAGCCGCTGTCGGCCAGGAAGACGTCGCGCCCCTCCTTGTCCTTCGCCATATACTGATACTTGCGTTTCTTGAACTGCTCCAGCTCCTCGTCATCGTCAGATGAGATCCAGCAGGCCTTGTAGAGGTGCACGGGTTCCCAGCGGCACTTTGCGTTGTATTCGTTCTCCAGACGATACTGGATGACCTCGAACTGCAGCTGGCCGACGGTGCCGATAATCTTGCGATTGTTGAACTGGTTGACGAAGAGCTGGGCCACGCCCTCGTCCATCAGCTGGTCGATGCCTTTCTGCAGCTGCTTCGTCTTCATCGGGTCGTCGTTCTCGATGTACTTGAACAGCTCGGGCGAGAATGAAGGCAGGCCACGGAAATGCAGTTGCTCGCCCTCGGTCAGCGTGTCGCCAATCTTGAAGACGCCGCCCGTGTCGGGCAATCCTACGATGTCGCCCGGCCAGGCCTCGTCGATGGTCGACTTGCGCTGTGCCATGAACTGTGTGGGCGAGGTGAAGCGCATAGTCTTGCCTTGACGTACGTGCAGATAGGGCACGTTGCGCTGGAAGCGGCCGCTGCACACCTTGCAGAAAGCGATGCACGAGCGGTGGTTGGGGTCGATGTTGGCGGTGATCTTGAAGATGAAGCCGGTGAACTTTGGCTCCTCGGGCTGCACGTCGCGTTCCTCAGCCTTCGTCGGGCGAGGGGAGGGGGCTATCTCTACGAAGCAGTTGAGCAGCTCCTGCACACCGAAATTGTTCAGCGCCGAGCCAAAGAAGACTGGAGCCACCTCGGCCTGCCGGTAGGTCTCGACGTCAAACTCGGGGTAGACGCCGTCCACCAGCTCGAGGTCTTCGCGGAGCTTGGCGGCATCTTGCTCGCCGACGCGGTTGTCGAGGTCGGGAGAGCCGACTTCCACGCTGACCTTTTCGGTGACGCGCTGCTTGTCAGGAGTGAACAGGTCGAGTTTCTGTTCGTAGATATTGTACACGCCCTTGAACTTGGCGCCCTGGTTGATGGGCCAGCTCAGGGGACGTACTTTGATTTCCAGCTCCTGCTCCAACTCGTCGAGCAGGTCAAAGGGGTCGCGGCCCTCACGGTCCATCTTATTGATGAAGATGATGACGGGTGTCTTCCTCATGCGGCAGACGGTCATCAGCTTGCGTGTCTGCGTCTCCACACCCTTGGCACCGTCCACCACGATGATGGCTGAGTCGACGGCGGTCAGCGTGCGGAAGGTGTCTTCGGCAAAGTCCTGGTGACCAGGGGTGTCGAGGATGTTCACCTTGTATTCGATGTCCTTGCCTTCAGGCGTATAGTCGAACTCCATCACCGACGTCGACACCGAGATGCCGCGCTGCTTCTCGATATCCATCCAGTCGCTGGTGGCTGTCTTCCTGATCTTGTTGTTCTTCACTGCGCCGGCCACCTGTATCTGTCCACCGAAAAGCAGGAACTTCTCGGTCAGCGTGGTCTTACCGGCATCAGGGTGCGAGATAATCGCAAATGTCCTTCTTCTTTCTATTTCGTTTATCATTTCTCATTATTCATTTAGAAGTCTGTGAACACAAACTTCGAGTGACTCTTCCCAGTAGGGGATCTCGATGCCGTAGGTCTGCTTGATCTTGGTCTTGTCGAGCACCGAGTAATGTGGACGGGCGGCAGGAGTGGGATATTCGGCGGTGTGCAAGGGACGCACGTGGCACGTAGTGATGCCGGCAATGCGGTGGATGGCTTTGGTGAAGTCATACCACGAGATGACGCCCTCGTTGCTGTAGTGATAGATGCCGGGCACGATGCCTTTCTCGATGGCAGTAAAGATGCAGACGGCCAGGTCGCGGGCATAGGTCGGTGTGCCTATCTGGTCGAAGATGACACCCAGCTCAGGCTTCTCCTTGCCCAGGCGAATCATTGTCTTCACAAAGTTGTTGCCGAAGGTGCTGTAGAGCCAGGCCGTGCGGATGATCATGGTGCGCTGACAGGCCTGCATCGCCTGTACCTCGCCCGCCAGCTTGGTTCGGCCATAGACGCTGTTGGGACAGGTAGGCTCGTCGGGTGTGTAAGGTGTGTGGTTGGTGCCGTCGAAGACATAGTCGGTGGAAATCTGGACAAACCAGCCGCCACGCTGCTCTATGGCCTCAGCCAAGTAGCCAGGGGCCACCGTGTTCAGCAGACGAGCTAGCTCCTCGTTGTCCTCGGCCTTGTCCACAGCGGTGTAGGCAGCGCAGTTCACGATGCCGTCAATCTGCTTTTCTTCGACAAATCTCAGGATAGCCTCTTTGTCGGTGATGTCGAGCTCGGCCACATCCGTATTATAATAGGTATGTGTGGCATGCACTTTTTCCAACAGCTGCATCTCGTTGCCTAACTGGCCGTTGCAGCCGGTAATCAATATATTCATTTATTCGAATTTAAGACCTTCTTCCTTATCTTTCTTGTAATAGTCGCTGAGCATACCGATGAAGGTTGATACCTCGCGGACGGCGTGCTCGGTGTTGGGCGTGATTTCCTTCTTCTGCAGGCGCAGCATCATCACACCGTAGAGCAGGTTCAGGCATGTCTCTATCTCCCCCTCATTTTTATCGGCACCACGACTGCGCAATTCCACGATAAAAGGCAACACCTTGTAGTAGGCGGTGTTGTAGAACGGGAACTTGGGCGACTGCAGCAACTGCAGGTGCAGGTCGTTGAGCAATTGAAGGGTGACGCGGTTGATTTGCAGGTGACCTTTCTCGCGGCATCCCTCCTCGTTCATCATGCGGATAAGGTTGCCGTACCAGTCGATGAGCTCTTCTTTCTGCTCTTCATCATAGTCGAAGCGCTCGACATACTCGCGACGGATACGCGGCAATGAGCAGCCAAAGGCACGGATGGTGTCCTCCACCTGCCACATATATAGCAGGTACTCAGCAATGTTCTGCTTTCTCAGCTCTTTTGATATAAACACTTTTAGCGGATTAGGGTTAAGGGTTAAAGATGGAGGGCGTTTCCGTCAGAAGAATCGGAAGATGTTTGTGACTGTTCCCAAGAGAATGATGACACTAACCATGATAACGACGGCGCCGATAATCTGGTTGATAAGGCGGATGCCGTTATTGTCGAACTTCGTGCGAATCTTGTCGATGAGCCACGTTAGACCATACCACCACAACAAGGCGCCTCCAGCTACGCTGAGGAAGCTCACCAGCATATCGAAAGGACGGCTGGGTGCAAATGCAAACTGTGCGAAGAGGGCACCGAAGAGGATGATGATAAGCGGATTCGACAGCGTCAGTAAGAAAGCAGTCCAACCATTGTACCACAATGTTCCCTTCCGTTTTCCCGATTGGTGCATCTTCTTCAATGGGTCGTTGCGATAGGTGAAAAAGCCGAAGATAAGCAATACAATACTGCCAATAACCTGCAGGTAGAAACGATAAGTGGGATCGTTGACGAAATCGGTGATGAAGCTCATGCCTATGCCCGTAATGAGGACATAGAACAAATCGCTGGCCGCAGCGCCTACACCTGTGACAAATCCAAACCATCGACCCTTGTTCAGCGTGCGCTGCACACAAAGGATGCCTACGGGTCCCATAGGTGCGGAGGCTATCATGCCGATGAGCATACCCTTGAACACGAAGTCCAAGATATTTGGTACTACTTGAAACATGGGTGCAAAGGTACGAAATAATTTTGAGATTTGAGAGATGAGATTTGAGATTTTATAGAAGAATGTTAAATAAACGTAAAGGCATCACACAAATCTCAAATCTCAAACCTTCAATATCAACGAAAATATGTACCTTTGCAAGAAAGAATTTAACTAACAACACTATCATTATGATTGAACAAGCAGGAATAAAGCCCTATGTCATCGGTTTGGACTTGGGCGGCACGAATTCAGTATTCGGCATCGTCGACTCACGCGGCGAAATCAAGGCCACCACAGCCATTAAGACGGGTGGCTATGAAAGTGCAGAGGCCTATGTCGAGGCTTCGGTGAATGCGCTTCAGCCTATTATTGAGCAGGTAGGCGGCATTGAGAAGATTAAGGCTATGGGCATCGGCGCTCCCAATGGCAACTATTATACGGGTACCATCGAGTTTGCTCCTAATCTGCCGTGGGCACATGACACGAAGGTGCCTTTGGCCAAGATGTTCAGCGACAAACTGGGTGGCATCCCCGTTGGACTGACCAACGATGCCAACGCTGCTGCTATTGGCGAGATGGTATATGGTGTGGCACGTGGTATGAAGAATTTCATCGTCATCACCCTTGGCACGGGTGTCGGTTCGGGCATCGTAGTGAATGGACAGCTGCTCTATGGCTGCGACGGCTTCGCAGGCGAATTGGGCCACGTCACGATGGTGCGCGGAGAGGAAGGTCGCAGCTGTGGCTGTGGACGTACTGGCTGCTTGGAGGCATACTGCTCAGCTACTGGTGTGGCACGTACGGCTCGCGAGTTGTTGGCCAAGACTGACCGTCCGTCGCTGCTGCGCGATATGAATCCTGACGACATCACATCGCTCGACGTCAGCATCGCTGCCGGAAAGGGTGATGAGCTGGCTAAGGAAATCTATGAGTTCACAGGCAAGATGCTGGGTGAGGCCTGCGCCGACTTCGCCGCCTTCTCATCGCCCGAGGCATTCATCTTCTTTGGAGGAATGGTCAAGGCTGGCGACCTCATTATGGATCCTATCAAGCGTGCCTACAACGAGCATGTGCTGAAGATCTTCCGCGGCAAGGCACAGTTCCTCGTCAGCGGTCTCGACGGCGCATCGGCTGCCGTCCTCGGCGCATCTGCCGTAGGCTGGGAGGTATAAAGTTGATAACATAATAAGTTCCCCGTGAAGAATCTAACCAGATTATTTCACGGGGAACTTACTTATTATAGCAATCGAGCGTTAGATTTTCAGAATAACAGAGCCGCGTGCTTCGAGGTCAATTCCTACTGCGCCGTCGCAGCTAAGCTCTATTTGAGTCTCTTTCCCCGTCAGCAGATCGGTAGCCTGATAGCTGCCCTCTGCCAACCCCAAATATTCAAAGGCATGTGCAGGAATGGTCAGACCCATTGTGACAGGCACGTCATCGAAGTTGGAAACGACGAGTAGCGTGTCCTTCTTTGATTTGCGGAAGAAGGCAAACTGTCGGCGGTATTGTCCGTTGGCATACATCAGGTCGAACATCGTGCCATCGGATATGGCTTTGTTGGTCTGGGCGATGTTGAGCACTTTCTTGTAATAGGCGGTGAGCTTCTCGTCGCGGTCTTCCTGCAACGACCAGTAGTCGAAGATGGTGGTGCGGCCGTCCAGTCCGCTGAAGCCCTCCTGATCCATCCCACGCTCGGCCCATTCTTGTCCAGCGTAGAGCATGAAGGGATTCTGCTGCATCAGCACACAGGTGACGAAGCCGGGCAATGCCTTCCACGCATCGCCGACGAAGAAGTCGCTGGCAAGGCGTAGCTCGTCGTGATTCTCGAGGAAATAGAGCATGTGGTCCTTGATGTCATCGGTCTGCTGCCAAGCCCAGGTGATGGCACCCGTGTCGCGATGATGGCGGAGTACATCGCCGACAGCATCGTACATGCCCACCTTGTCGTAGAGCAGGTCAAAGCCTGAGCTCAGATAGCGGCGATACTCCTGTGGATTATACACCTCGCCAATGAAAATGATGCCAGGGAACTGTTCCTTGACCTGCGGCGTCACCCACGCCCAGAATTCGGCGGGCACCATCTCGGCCATATCACAGCGGAAACCGTCGATGCCCTTCGCTGCCCAGTAAAGCAGGATGTTCAGCATTTTCTTCCACGTGTCGGGAATAGGGTCGAAGTGGCCTATGCGGCCTGCGTAATAGTCCACGCCATAGTTCAGCTTCACCGTCTCGTACCAGTCGTTTATGCCGGGTGCATTGTGGAAACAGTCATTGCCGGTGGCCTTGGCGGGCGTTTCTTCGTAGGGGAAAAGCTCTCCGTGATAAAGGTCGAAATAGGGCGCAAAGCTCTGGCCAGGACAATAATAGAAATTGTTCTGCGGGTCGAAGCCATTTTCAGGATTGTCGTCTTCACCCAGATCGACAACGCCTTCAGGCTTGGCGACGCTCTTATACTGACGGGCCACGTGGTTGGGTACGAAGTCGATAATCATCTTCAGCCCGGCACGGTGGGTACGGTTGATCAACTTCTCGAACTCCTCCATGCGTTTCTCCACGTTGACAGCCAGGTCAGGGTCAACGTCGTAATAGTCGGTGATGGCGTAGGGAGATCCTGCACGGCCCTTCACTACTGCAGGATGTTGGAGAGGAATGCCGTACTTTGTGTAATCGGTCATCGTGGCGTGGCGGATGATACCCGTGTACCAAACGTGCGTAGTGCCCAACTCCCTGATCTGCTTCAGCACCTTGGGCGAAAAGTTGTTGAACTTGCCGCAGCCGTTCTCCTCGATAGTGCCAAAAGGTTTTCGCGCCTGACAGCTGTTGCCGTACAAGCGCGAAAAGATTTGGTAAATGATTATTTTACTCGATGCCATGAGCGGTTACTTCCTTGTTGATCTTGGCAATCATTCCTTGCAGAGCTTTGCCTGGACCACACTCGGTGAAATCAGTGGCACCATCGGCAATCATGTTCTGCACGCATTGCGTCCAGCGAACCGAGCTGGTGAGCTGGGCGATGAGGTTGGCCTTGATTTCGGCAGCGTCGGTGTGGGGCTTGCCGTCCACGTTCTGATAGACGGGACACTTCGGCGTCTGGAATTCGGTAGCTTCAATGGCGGCCTGCAGCTCATCCTTGGCGGGCTGCATCAGCGGGCTGTGGAAAGCACCGCCCACCTTCAGCGGCAGAGCGCGCTTGGCACCTGCAGCCTTCAACTGCTCGCAGGCCTCGTTGATGGCCTCGATGTCGCCAGAGATAACCAACTGTCCGGGGTTGTTATAATTGGCGCAAACCACGACGTGACCTTCGCGGTTGATGCCGGCACAAATCTCTTCTACCTTCTCGTCGGGCAGACCAATGATGGCAGCCATCGTTGAGGGCTGAGCCTCGCAAGCCTTCTGCATAGCCATTGCACGGGCGTATACCAGCTTCAGGCCATCCTCAAAGCTCAGTGCTCCGGCAGCCACGAGGGCTGAGAATTCACCAAGCGAGTGTCCTGCGGTCATTTTCGGGTCGAATGCGTCGCCCATGCAGATAGCAGAGATAACGCTGTGCAGAAAAACGGCGGGCTGTGTCACCTTCGTCTGCTTCAGGTCTTCGTCGGTACCCTCAAACATGATGTCGGTGATGCGATAGCCCAAGATGTCGTTGGCTTTCTCGAAAAGTGTCTTTGCGGTCTCGTTGTTGTCGTAGAGGTCCTTGCCCATGCCTACGAACTGTGCCCCTTGTCCGGGGAAAACAAATGCTTTCATTTTTTTTGTTTGAATTGGCTTAATACCTATTTGTGATTAATGTTCTGTAATTCGCTTTTTGCCCTGATAGTCGACGCTGCCCTGATGTTCGAGGAAGCTGATGATGAGGTCGGCTGTCTTCTTATTGATGCTCTGTCCCTGATCGCTGCGGGGCGAATCGCAGATGGAGGCCACATAGCTGTTGGTCACCACCTTGTACTTCTTCTTCAGGTCAAACTTGTTGCCGTCGAGTGTCGTCAGCGTGAGCTTTTTGATTTTCTTCGTGTCTTTCTTGTCGTGCTCCACGTCGCAGAGGATGCCGCTGACGTAGGGGAACTGGTGGTCGTCGTTCTCATAGCAGGAGATAAGCATGTTGACCAGCTCCTTGCCGGTAATCTCCATCATCACGGCATCGTTGCCGAAGGGGTCGAGGCGCAGCACGTCGCTGACGGTGAAGTCGCCTGCGGGATGCTCGTCGTAGCGCACGCCTCCATAATTCTCGATGCCAACATCGGCACCTGTCTCAGCGATGAAGGCATCACACATCAGGCAACCCAACTCTTCATATGTAGAGAGCGGCTTCTCTAACTGGCCGATGACACGCTGGAACGTGGGGTTGTCGCTGAAGAAACGCACCATGTCCGCCACCACCTTGCTCTTACCCTGATGGCTACGCACGTCGATGTTCTCGGCTTTCTTCTCTACGATGTGCCAAGGCTCGCAGGTGCCGTCGCTCGTGTCCTTGCGCTCCAGTACGATAGTGATGTGCGTCACCTTCTTCAGCTTATTCACATTTTGGGTGATGAGAATGCCATTGTGCTCCTCACCGCCTTTGAGTTGCGTATGCGTGTGACCGCCGATAATCAAGTCCACCCAGGGAATCTTTGCCGACAGCTCCACGTCATCCTCGTAGCCGATATGAGACAATAGGATCATCACGTCGCTCTTGTCGCGAAGCCCAGCATAGCGCTGTACGGTCTCTTCCACAGGTGAGAAACTGATGCCGCGGAAATTGTCGGGATGCGAATCGGGTGTGCCGTGAGTGCCAAGCTGCACGACGCCTAACACACTCACGCGGATGCCATCTACGTCGAAGGTCTTACTGGGCAGCAAATGGATGCCAAGAGAATCATCCGTATGTGTATTGGCACAGAGATAACTGAAATTAGACAATGTGATGAGTCGTGCCAATCCGCGAGGCGACGAGTCGAACTCGTGATTGCCCAGCGTGGTGGCGTTGAATCCTATCTGATTCATCAGTGCCACCATAGGGTAGGCAGGAATCTCGTTCATGTCGTTCAGAGGGTCGCCTGTCCTGTTGTCGCCAGCTGAAAAGACCAGTAATCCAGGATATAGCGTTCGCAGACTGTCAGCAATGTCGGCGAGAGCAGGCATGTACGCTATCTGCGCGTGCATATCGTTGGCTGAAAGAATGTGTACCTCCTTGCGTTCAGCAGACAAATTGGCTGTCAGCAAAGCGGCCACGAAAAGAGTTAGAAGTTTCTTCATATTCGTCTTTGACTCCTTTACAACAATAACACTTTTACTCCTAAATCTCAAACGTTATCTGCTGACCGTCCTTCAACGGTGCATCGTGGTCTATCACGTGACCGTAGGCATCATACACCTCAAGGTCGTCGATGAGCTGCTTGTCCAATTTCTTCACCGAGAAATATCTCAGCAGCGCGTTCTTGACGCAGGCTCCTTCGAAGAGCTGCAGCGTCCTGGTGTTTACCTTTACTTTCATAGTCTTACAGCGTATGGTTAAAAAATCGCTGCAAAATTACGAAATTCCTATGACTTAAGAGAATAAAAGGCTGACTTTTTGCAAAAATCAGCCTACTAATGAACTTAATCAAGCCCGTTTTTGAAATTTCCTACTAGGAAACAATTTGTTTCTAAGCTGGAAACAATTTGTTTCTGCCTTGGAAACAAAATTTAATGCTTGACTGAAAAGATTTTCAAAGCTCCTTAAGGGAATGGATGACTGCCTCAGGGTCTTTCGCCTTGAAGACATAACTGCCGCTGACCAGCACGTCGACGCCAGCTTGCACCAGACGTGGAGCCGTCTCGCCCTGCACACCGCCATCGACCTCTATCAGTGCGTGACTGCCGCTCTCGTTGATGAGCTGACGCAGGCGCTTCACCTTTGCGATGGTGTTCTCGATGAATTTCTGGCCTCCGAAGCCTGGGTTGACACTCATCAGCAGCACCATGTCCACGTCGGTAATGATATCCTCAAGCGTGCTTACTGGTGTCGACGGGTTCAGCGTCACGCCTGCCTTCATCCCGGCAGCATGAATCTCTTGGATGGTGCGGTGCAGGTGGACGGTGGCTTCCTGATGCACGTTCATCATCATAGCACCCAGCTTGGCTGTCTGGGCGATGTAGCGCTCAGGCTTCTCAATCATGTAGTGAACGTCGAGGGGCTTCTTGCACACGCTGGCCACAGCCTCGAGCACAGGAAAACCAAAAGAGATGTTGGGCACGAACATGCCGTCCATTACATCGAGGTGCAGCCAGTCGGCCTCGCTACGGTTAATCATCTGCATCTCGCTTTCGAGGTGTAGGAAATCGGCTGCCAGTAAAGAAGGGGAAACCAGAGTCATTTTGAAAGAGGTGAGGAGTTAAGAAAACTAAGGAGATGAGGAGCTGATAGGCTAATCAGTTAAGGCAGTAAGCCTGCTGGTTGGTCACTCTGTAGTTGTGAGCAAACTGTCGGATGAAATTCAGCACCTTCTCACTTGGCGTTGTTTCTTCTTGGGTAAATATTGGCATAGGCAATAAGTATTATGAGTTTGTTAATAATTTACTCTTGTTGAGAGTTGACTTACACATAATTAACGCATTGCCTTGCAAATTATTATATCACACGACAGAATATTTTTCAATGTCGCCGAAACCGTTCATAAACGAGATGGCATCCATACGTTTTTTGCCTGCCAGCTGGAGGCTTTCAATCTGCAGCAGCGCATCTTTGCAGGCCACATAGAGGTGCTTCTTGTCTCGTGAAAGTTGTCCAGGCGAAGCCACTTCCTTTCCTTTGGAAGGAGTCGGAGGTAGGCTTTTATAAATCTTCAGCATCGTCTCTGTTCCGTCAGGGGCTTTCAACATCGTCCAAGCTCCAGGTATGGGCGAGAGTCCGCGTATCAGGTCGTGAGCCTGCTTGGCTGTCAATGCTGTCCAGTCGATGCGGCAGTTTTCCTTAAACAGCTTCGGAGCTGTATGGATAGCCTTCGCATTGTCTTGGGGAAGGGCCTCAGGATGGCCGTCGGTGGCAATGATGTCTTCTATCGTCTCGATGCACAGTTCAGCACCGAGCTGCATCAGTCCGTCGTAGACATATTCCACGTCGGCAGTTTCGGGAATGTCGAAAGGTTTTTGGCGGATAATACGGCCCGTGTCGATGTCGTGGTCGAGGAAGAATGTGGTGACACCAGTCTTCGTCTCGCCGTTGATGATGGCCCAGTTGATGGGCGCAGCGCCGCGATAGTCGGGTAGGAGAGCGGCATGTACGTTGAACGTGCCGAACTGTGGCATGGCCCATACAATCTCTGGCAACATTCGGAAGGCCACCACCACCTGCAGGGTGGCATCCCAGAAACGCAGCTTTTCCACGAAGAGCGGGTCTTTCATCTTTTCCGGTTGTAGCACGGGTATGCCGTGTTCCACAGCAAATTGTTTTACTGCAGGGGCTTGTAGCACGGAGCCGTGTCTGCCAACAGGTTTGTCGGGCTGTGTCACTACGCCCACCACATTATAATGATTATCGACGAGTGCCTTCAGGGTCTCCACCGCAAACTCCGGCGTACCCATAAATACGATTCGTAAATCTTCCTTTTTCATCGTTCGTTATACATTGTTCATTGCCTTAGTCTTCGCTCATATCGGCTACCATACGGCGGTATTGCGTAAAGACATGCTGGCGGGAGAGATAGCCCTTCAGATGGCCGTCGGCATCGAGCACGGGCAGATGGTCGGCGCGTGTATCATCGAAGGTCTTCATCACTGCGGTCATCGGCAGGTTGTCGGTCAGCTTCGCGACTGGCTGCTGCATCAACTGCTGTGCCGTGAAATGATGGTAGAGTTCAATGCGGAATACGACGTGGCGTATCTTCTGGATATCGATTTCACCCAATAGATTGCCTGCGGCATCAAGCACAGGGATGACGCTGCCCTTGGAGCGGCTGATGCGGTGGACAATCTGCGAGAGCTCGGTGTCGGGAGTGACGGACAGGTAGTCGCGGTCGATGACGCTGTCCAATTGCATCAGCGTCAGCACGGCATGATCGGTGTGGTGGGTGATGAGCTTGCCCTCGCGTGCCAGACGACTTGCATAGATGCTGTGGGGCTCGAAGATGTTGATGGTGAGATAGCTGCATACCGACACAATCATCAGCGGCAGGAACAGGCTGTAGCCGCCTGTCAGTTCAGCGATGAGGAAGATGCCCGTCAGCGGCGCATGCATCACACCCGACATCACACCAGCCATACCCATCAGGGCGAAATTCTTCTCAGGCACATGCACGCCTACCTCGTAGATATTCCACAAACGTGAGAAGAGGAATCCGCTAAAACAGCCTACGAAAAGCGAGGGCGCAAAGGTACCGCCACAACCGCCGGCGCCATTGGTGGCCGAGGTGGCGAAGACCTTCGTCAGCAGGACGAGGAAGATGTAAAGTACAAGGAATTTCTCCTGCCCAGCAAAGAGTGAGTTGTTCAGAATCTGCGTCCAGTCGTCCTGACCACGTCCGTTGAGCAACAGGTTGATGCTGCTATAGCCCTCGCCAAACAACGACGGGAAGAGGAAGATAAGCAGCGAGAGCAATAATCCGCCCGCCAGTAGCTTGGCGTAGGGATGCTGCTTCAGACGTGCAAACAGCCCTTCACAGAATCCCATCGTGCGGATGAAATATAGGCTGACCAAGCCGCAGAAGATGCCGAGGCCCACGCAGGCGGGGATGCGCTCCACCGTCCACGAGTCGTCAAGATGGAAGGTGAAGAGGGCCGCGTCGCCGCTGAAGATATAGGTGAAGCACGTGGCGGTGACACAGCTGACGAGGATAGGCATCAGCGATGCCATCGTCAGGTCAATCATCAGCACTTCCAGCGTAAACACGAGTCCGGCGATGGGTGCCTTGAAGATGCCGGCAATGGCACCAGCCGCTCCACAGCCCATCAAGAGCATTAGTGTGCGACTGTCCAGGCGGAACATTTTCCCTAAGTTCGATCCGATGGCAGAGCCGGTGAGCACGATAGGCGCCTCGGCTCCTACAGATCCGCCAAAGCCGATGGTGATGGCAGAGGCCACTACCGACGTCCACGTGTTATGTGCCTTCAGCCTTGAGCGGTTTTGGCTGATGGCATAGAGAATGCGGGTGATGCCATGCGAGATGTTGTCCTTCACCACATAGCGTACAAAAAGCATCGTGATGAAGATACCCACAACGGGATAGACGAGATAAAGGAGGTTGAAGCTGGTGGCATCGAAGCTCCCTGTCAGCAGCGCCACAATCTGGTTGATGAGCCAGTGAAGCACGTAGGCAGCCACCGCAGAGAGCAATCCCACGAAGAACGCCAGCATGAGCACGAACATGCGCTCACTAATATGAGTGGCGCGCCATGAATCGATGCGCGAGATAAAGGAGATGACGCCCTGCATGGGAGGTGTGAGGTGAGAGGCTTCTTAGGATTTGAGCAGGTTTTCAAGAAAATCGTCAAGATCGCTGTCGAGGCTGTCCATCGAAAGGGGACTGATGATGGCGATGTCGTCGTCGGCCACAAAAAGCTCTTGGACGGTTTCGCAGTCATCGTTCTCAAGAACGAAGGAATAAGGCTTCAGGATGGAGAGATTCTCGAGCACATCCTTCTGACGCTGGATACCGTCAGTCAACATCTCCGCCACGCTGTCGTAGAAGTTGTCGTCCTTGTTGTCTATCCACTGCTCTACAACGCAACGCATCAGCTCGTTGTCGTCATCGTCGAATGTCATTACCTCTCCAGAATCCTGCGATACGCGGATGTGGATGTCGGTCATCATCGTAGCTTCCTCTGAGGTGGGAAACTTCTCAGCCGTCTTGCGCAATGCTCTGTCAATCTGCTGGATGGTTTGCTCTGTTGCCTTCATAATGCTTTCTCCTTTCATATTGCGGGCAGACATGTTTGTCTGGCCCGGAATTGGATTCGTTTGCAAAAGTAAGAAAAAGGATTCGTATCTGCAAACGATTACGAATTTTTTTCTGAAAAACAACATGATTCTTCGTCTATTTCGATAAATAAGTTGTACCTTTGCACGCGCTTGCAGAATTAAAGAATTGAAAAGTTGTAGAATTGAAAAGAGGACAGATACGCCATGAAGGCATTGTGGAGTCTGTAGAGGAAGGACTCGTCAGGGTGCGCATTCTTCAGGCTTCTGCCTGCGCAGCCTGTAAGGTGGCCTCCCGATGCCATACGGCTGAGGCGAAAGAGAAAATCATCGACGTGACGGTGGATGGCCGCGAGGCGTTCCGCTGGGAAAAGGGACAAACCGTGACGGTCTGCACGTCGGAAACTATGGCTGGACGGGCCTTGCTGCTGAGCTTTGGCATCCCCTTGCTGCTGATGCTAGTGGTGCTGGTGGGCACCAAGATGGCTGGAGGCACCGAAGGATTGGCTGCTCTGATGATGCTGTTCTCGCTCGTACCTTATTATATAGGGCTGTGGTTTTTCCGCAATAGCATTGCCCGCAGCATTTCCTTTCAGATAGAATCATAAAACAAACTACTCTCATTATTCAATAATAAACATTCAACAAACATAACCATGAATTTCATCTTGATTGCAGTAATTGTGCTTGGAGGCATTGCACTCATTGCAGCCCTTGTGCTGTTTGTCTGCTCCAAGCGTTTTGCTGTCTATGAAGACCCTCGCATCGCACAGGTGAACGAGCTGCTGCCTGGTGCCAACTGCGGCGGCTGTGGCTTTGCCGGCTGCGGAGGTATGGCCGATGCGCTGGTAAAAGGTGCCGATGCCGGCAGTCTCGAAGGCTTGAACTGTCCTGTAGGTGGTAGCGAGGTGATGAGCCGCGTAGCCGACCTGCTGGGTATGGCTATTGCCAACGGCGAACCGAAGGTGGCCGTAGTACGCTGCAACGGCTCGTGCGAGGTCAGACCGAAGATTGCAGAATACGCTGGTATGCGTTCCTGCGCCGCTATGCATGCCTGTGGGGCTGGTGAGACGGCCTGCGGCTTTGGCTGCTTGGGCTGCGGTGACTGCGTGGAGGCTTGTCAGTTCGATGCCATCCACATCAATCCAGAGACTGGATTGGCAGAAGTTGACGAGGAGAAATGCACGGCCTGTGGAGCCTGTACCAAGGCTTGTCCGCGTGTCATCATCGAGTTGAGGAAGAAAGGCCCGAAGGGCCGCCGTGTCTTCGTGTCGTGTGTGAACAAGGACAAGGGCGCTGTGTCGATGAAGGCCTGTAAGGTGAGCTGCATCGGTTGCGGCAAGTGCGTGAAGGAATGTCAGTTTGAGGCTATCACCCTCGGACAGAATCTTTCCTACATCGATCCTGAGAAGTGCCGTCTGTGCCGCAAGTGCGTCAGCGTTTGTCCTACGCACGCCATTCAGGCAGTCAACTTCCCCGCTCCGAAACCTGTTGAACCAAAAGAAGAAGGAAAGGAGGCTACAGTATGAACATCCGTACATTCCGCATAGGCGGTATCCATCCAGAAGAGAACAAACTGACGCATGAGGTAGCCACACAACAGGCTCCTCTGCCCAAGCAGGCCATCTTCCCTTTGAGTCAGCATATCGGTGCACCTGCCGTGCCCGTCGTGCAGAAGGGCGACAAGGTGAAGGTGGGCACCAAGATTGCCGATGCCGGCGGCTTCGTCTCTGCTCCCATCTTCTCTAGCGTAAGCGGTACGGTGGCGAAGATTGACACCGCCATCGACGCTACTGGCTATCGCAAGCCCTGCATTATAATAGATGTGGAGGGCGACGAATGGGAAGAGAGCATTGACCGCAGCGACAAGCTGGAGTTGGTGAAGGATCATTCTGAGCTGACGCCTGAGGAAATCGTTTCGCGTATCAAAGATGCCGGCGTGGTCGGTATGGGTGGCGCCTGTTTCCCCACATTTATCAAGCTCACCCCGCCGCCTACGGCCAAGGCCGAGTGTGTCATCATCAACGCTGTGGAGTGCGAGCCCTACATCACCGCCGACTATCGTCTGATGATGGAGCACGCCGACGAGATCCTCGTGGGCTTGGAGCTGCTGATGAAGGGCGCCAAGGTGAATAAAGGCTATATCGGCATCGAGACGAACAAGCCCAAGGCCATTGAGCTGTTGACGCAAAAGTGTGCCGAAGCGTTTGGCGCTTCGGATTACAATGTCGTGGTCGTTCCTCTTGCTCAGCGCTATCCGCAAGGTGGTGAGAAACAGCTGGTCGACGCTGTCATCCGCCGCCAGGTGCCTGCTCCGCCTGCCATTCCCGTCAACGTTGGGGCAATCGTTCAGAATGTAGGCACTGCCTTTGCCGTCTATCAGGCAGTTATGAAGCATAAGCCGCTGTTCGAACGTTATACTACCGTGACAGGCAAGCGCCTGCAGAATCCAGGTAATTACTTGGTGCGTATGGGCACGCCGATGCAGATGCTTATCGACCTCTGCGGCGGTATGCCCGAGGGTGACAACAAACTGCTGGCTGGCGGTCCGATGATGGGCAAGGCATTGACCTCGACGGAAGTACCTATCTGCAAGGGTACGAACTCTGTGACCATCCTCTCTGACGACGATGCACGTCGCAAGGAGCCGCAGCCCTGCATTCGCTGTGCCAAGTGTGTCGGCGCTTGTCCGATGGGCCTTGAGCCTTATCTGCTGGCTAAGCTCTCGGCTTTCAAGAACTGGGAGAAGGCTGAGCAGGAGGACATCGTCAGCTGTATAGAGTGCGGCTCGTGTCAGTTCACCTGTCCTGCCCACCGCCCGCTGCTCGACAATATCCGTCAGGGCAAACAGACTGTTATGGGAATCATTAGAGCACGTAGTGCAAAGAAATAAAGAAAATGAGTAAATTAGTAGTATCGCTTTCTCCCCATGCCCACGGCACCGACTCGGTGGAACGCAATATGCGGGGTGTCATCATCGCCCTGATGCCGGCGTTGCTGGTGTCGTTCCTCTACTTCGGCATCGGCTCGGCCATTGTGTGCCTGAGCAGCGTGGCGGCCTGCGTCTTCTTCGAGTGGGCCATCAACAAATACATCCTGAAGAACCCGCGCACCACTATTACCGACTGCTCAGCAGCCCTTACGGGTTTGCTCCTGGGCATGAACCTGCCCTCGAACCTGCCCATCTGGATCATTATCATCGGTGCGCTCTTCGCCATTGGCGTGGCCAAGATGACCTTTGGCGGTCTGGGCAACAATATCTTCAACCCTGCATTGGTGGGACGCTGCGCCCTGCTGGTGGCCTTCCCTGCACAGATGACCAGCTGGCCTGAGCCGGGACAGTTGCTCTCCTACACCGATGCCACGACAGGCGCAACGCCGCTGACCGTGATGAAGGAGGCCATCAAGACGGGCAATCTGGGTGAGCTTGACAAACTGCCAGATGCCTTCAGCCTGCTCTTAGGTGATCATACCCTGGGCGGTGGCGCAGGCACCATCGGCGAGATTTGCGGCTTGGCACTTATCATGGGCCTCGTCTATATGCTTTGGAAGAAGATCATCACCTGGCACATCCCCGTCAGCATTGTTGGTACGGTCTTTGTGTTCAGCGCCATTATGCACGTGGCCGATCCCATCTATGCCGACCCCACAACGGTCATCCTCAGCGGCGGTTTGCTGCTCGGTGCCATCTTCATGGCTACCGACTATGTCACCTCGCCTATGACGCCGAAGGGACAGATTATCTATGGCGTGTGCATAGGCCTGCTGACCATCATCATCCGTAACTGGGGCAGGTATCCTGAGGGCATGTCATTTGCCATCCTCATCATGAACGCCTTCACGCCACTCATCAACAACTATGTCAAACCCAAGCGCTTCGGCGAAGTGCCTGCTAAACAGTAAAAAGACCATGAAGAAACTTGAATCATCATTGCTGAACATGGTGCTCGTGCTGACTGGCGTGGCCGTCATCATGGGTGGAGTGCTGGCCTTTGTCAATCATGTCACGGCCGGCCCCATTGAGGAGCAGAAGCAACTGGCCTT
>JAGAAJ010000080.1 GCA_017615355.1 Prevotella sp. | reverse complement strand
CAAATACCTTTCGGCGATTCTGAAGGAGACACTGAATTGCAGGCCAAGCGCAGTCATACAACTTTTCACAATGAAAGCCATTGAGCAACGCCTGCGCTTCACCGATATGACGATGCAGGAGATTGCGAACGACCTGAATTTTCCCAATCCATCGTTCTTCGGCAGATATTTCAAGGAGCATGCTGGTATGACGCCGTTAGAGTATAGGAAGAAGTATCAGAATTAATGTAAATCGTCAATCGAAAATCCGTAAATCGTAAATAACAAAGATGTCTGAACTTGAACCCCTAATAGCCGACCTCGCGCTGATATTGATTTGCGCCGGAGCCATGACGCTGCTCTTTAAGAAACTGAAGCAGCCGGTGGTGTTAGGCTACATTGTGGCAGGCTTCCTGGCCTCGCCGAACATGACGTATATGCCTAGTGTCACCGACATGGAGGGCATCAAACTATGGAGTGACATTGGTGTCATCTTCCTGCTCTTCGCCCTCGGCCTGGAGTTTTCGTTTAAGAAGATTTTGAAGATGGGAGCCGCGCCAATCATCGCCGCCGTTTCTGTCATTATGGGCATGATGCTCGTGGGCATGTTCACAGGCGGACTGTTCGGGTGGAGCAAGATGGACTGCATCTATCTTGGCGGTATGCTGGCGATGTCGTCGACGACGATTATCTTCAAGGCTTTCGACGACATGGGACTCCGGGAGAAACGCTTTGCTAGTCTGGTGCTCAGCGTGCTCATCATTGAGGACATCCTGGCCATTGTGCTGATGGTGATGCTCTCGACGATGGCCGTCAGCAAGGAGGTGGAGGGCACGCAAATGCTGGCAGCCATCCTGAAGCTCGTGTTCTTCCTCGTGCTGTGGTTCGTCGTCGGCATTTATCTCATTCCGCTGTTCCTGCGCAAGGTGAAGTCGCTGATGAGCAACGAGACGATGCTCATCACGGCGCTGGCCCTGTGTTTCGGCATGGTGGTCTTCGCGTCTGCCGTGGGCTTCTCGGCTGCGTTTGGCGCCTTCGTCATGGGCAGCATCCTGGCCGAGACCGTCGAGGCCGAGACCATCGAGCACCTCGTGACACCCGTTAAAGACCTCTTTGGTGCCATTTTCTTCGTGTCCGTCGGCATGATGGTCGACGTAGCACTCATCGCCGAGTACATCGTGCCTATCCTCTGCATCGTTGCTGCGATCATGCTGGGACAGACCATCCTGAGTACGGGCGGATTCCTCTTGGCTGGACAGCCGCTGAAGACCGCTATGCAGTGTTCGTTCTCGCTGACGCAGATCGGTGAGTTCGCCTTCATCCTCGCCACGCTCGGCACGTCGCTCCATGTCACCAGCGACTTCCTATACCCAATAGTCGTAGCCGTGTCGGTGTTTACGACGTTCACCACACCGTATATGATTAGACTGGCAGAACCAGCTTACGCAGTGGTAGCGCGTGTGCTGCCAAAGCGGTTCCAAGCCAAGCTGGAAAGCAATGCCTCTGACGAGGAGGAGCCCGAGACCGAGGAGCAACAAAGCCTTTGGCGCGACTGCCTCAGACAATTGGCCGTCATCGTCCTCATCCACAGCGTGCTCTGTCTGGCCATCATCGCCCTGATGCTCATCTACGGCAAGCCGTTCATTGCAGGTATGCTGTCTCAGCCGTGGGCCGACATCGTCACAGCCTGGCTCACCATCATGATTTGCGCGCCCTTCCTTTGGATACTCATGCGTATTGACAGTCGCAGTGAAAAAGTGCTGACGCTTTGGAACAGTGGCCGTTCCGCTCGTGTAAAGGTGCTGGCCCTGCAACTGCTGCGCATCGTCATCGGTGCCGCCTTCGTCAGTTTTATTATCGGCCACACCGTCCATTGGAGCGGCATGCTCGGCATCTTTGCCGTCCTCGCCGTGGTATTCGCCATCGTCTTCTCGCCCAGGTTGAAGAAACGTGGTGAGCGGATGACCCAAACATTCAGGGAGAACTTGTCGGAGCGCGAGCGGATGGGGTAGACCATAACGATAACGATAACGAAAACGATAATTAAAAACGATAATAAAAGTATGAGAACTATCAGCAAATTGTTTCTGCCTGTAGCCATACTGGGCATCGCCATGCTCACCGCCTGCGGCAGCAAGAATGAAGAGAAGAAGGTGGAGGCCGTTCACAACGTCATCACCGTCACGCCGAAGAACCAGCAGGCCACGATGGAGAAGAACTTCTCGGGTATCGTGAAGGAGCACGCCACCGTGAGTCTGGGATTCCGCACGCCGGGTCAGATTTCGCACATCTACGTGAAGGAGGGCGACCATGTGAGGGCCGGCCAGCTGCTGGCCACCCTCGACACGAAGGACTACCAGCTGCAGGTGGACGCCGCACAGACGCAGTACAACCAGCTGAAGAACGAGGTGGAGCGCCTCAAGCAGCTCTACGAGGGCAAGAGCCTCTCGGGCAACGACTACGAGAAGGCCACCAGCGGACTGGAGCAGCTGAGCATACAGTTGCAGAACGCCCGCAACCAGCTGGGCTACACCTGCCTGACGGCCCCCGTGAACGGCACCATCCAGAAGGTGAACTTCGAGAAGGCTGAGATGGTAAGCGCCGGACTGCCGGTGTTCGACATCGTGGACGCCGGGAGCATGGAGGTGCAGATCAGCGTGCCGGCCGACATTTACGCCCAGCACCACCGCTTTGTGCGCGCCTACTGCAAGCACAAGGGCGAGCAGTATGAGCTGCGCCTGACGAGCCTCCTGCCGAAGGCCGATGCCAACCAGCTCTTCACGCTGAACTTCGCCCTGCAAGGGAGCAAGCTGAGTGCCGGACAGAGCGTGGATGTGTATATCTTGATGAGTGGCGACGGCAGCAGCGAAGGTCTGACCGTTCCGCCGCACGCTGTCTTCGAGGACGGCGGCAAAAGCTACGTGTGGGTCGTAGGTAACGATGACGTAGTGAAGAAGCAGCCTGTGACCTTAGGTACGGTGAGTGTCGACGGCGACGTCTTCGTCACCTCTGGTCTCTCGGAGACCGACCGCGTGGTGAAGGCTGGCGTGAATATGCTGCACGATGGTGAGAAGGTTAAGGTGGTCGTTCCCCAGAAGACCAACATCGGTGACCTCTTGTAAATTGAGAAATTGAGAGATTGAGAGATTGAGAAATTGAGAATTGAAGATTATGAACGCAAGAGGACTAACTGAATTCTTTGTCAAGCGACCGATCATATTCTGGAGCTTCGTCGTGGGCATCCTGTTCCTTGGCGTGTTCAGCTTCCTGAATATGCCGAAGCTCGAAGACCCCGCCGTGGCCGTGAAACAGGCATCGGTGGTGCTGGTCTATCCCGGCGCATCGGCTCACGAGGTGGAGCTGAAGGCTGTGCAGGTGATGGAAGACGAGTTGCGCACGTTGCCAGATATCAAGAGTCTGGAATCGACCTGTCAGTCGGGCATGGCCGTCATCAGTGTGAAGTTTGCCAACGAGGTGAAGATGGCTGAGATGGAGCAGCACTTCGACCAGCTGCGCCGTAAGACCAACGATGTGCAGACGAAGCTGCCGTCGGGTTGCTACGCCCCCATCGTCATCGATGATATGCTCGACGTCTACGGCCTGTTCTACGCCTTCACCGGCGAGGGCTACAGCTACGCCGAGCTGGAGCGCTACGCCAAGCTGATACGCCGCGAGCTGCTCACGGTGAAGGGTGTGAAGCGCGTAAATATAGTAGGTACGCGTAGCGAGGTTATCAACATCAAGCTCTCTAAGGACAAGCTGGCACGCAACGGCATCATCCCGACACAGGTGATGCTCGGCCTGCAGAGCGCTGGCAAGACCGTGAACGGCGGCAAGTATACCAGCGGTGACGACCGCATAGAGCTGCGCGTGAACAACGCCTTGGAGGACGAGCAGGACATTGCCGACCTCTACATCCGCACGACCGGCGGCAAGCTGATGCGCCTCGGTGACATCGCCACCGTGGAGCGCAGCTACAAGGAGCCGCAGACGGGCGGCTTCTTCCTCAACGGCAAACCGGCCTTGGGCATCTGCCTGACGTGCAACGACGGTGTCATCGTGCCCGACGTGGGTAAGGCTGTCGATGAGAAGATGGCCGAGGTGATGCAGCGCGTGCCCGTGGGCTTCGCCACGGATAAGATCTTCTTCCAGCCCGACCAGGTGAACTCCGCCATCAGCGGCTTCATGGTCAACCTCCTGGAGTCGGTGCTCATCGTCATCATCGTCCTCATGTTCATGTACGGCTTCCGTGGCGGCATGATCATCGGCACGAGCCTGGTGCTTAGCATCGCCGTGTCGTTCCCCATCCTGCTGTTGGCAGGCAGCACCCTGCAGCGCATCTCCCTCGGTGCCTTCATCGTGGCGATGGGTATGCTCGTCGATAACGCCATTGTCATCCTTGACGGCATCCTGGCCGACAAAAAGAAGGGACTGGGACCGAAGTCCTACCTATATAATATTGTGAACAACTCGGCGCTGCCCATGCTCGGTGCTACGGTCATCGCCGTGTTGACGTTCTTCCCGACATACCTCTCGCCAAACACGGCGGGTGAATACTGCCGCGACCTGTTCCTCGTACTCTGTATATCGTTGCTCGCTTCGTGGGTATTAGCCATGGTACAGGTGCCGGCGTGCGTGGCCGCGTGGCTGCCGCTCCGCTCGAAGCAGAAGGAGGGTGGCGACGGCAAGGAGAACGGGCTGCAGCGTGCTATCCGCGGTCTCATCGCCAAGCTCATCGACTACAAACAGCTCACCATCGTCTGCGCCGTGGCCCTGCTCGTGCTCTGCGGCTGGGGCTTTACGAAGGTGCGCAGCGTGTTCTTCCCCGACTTCGACTACGGACAGTTCGTCATCGAGTACTACCTGCCCGCGCAGACCAGTCCCGACCGCACACGTGACGACCTGCTGAAGCTGACTGAGGAGCTGCTGAAGAACGACAAGGTGGACCGCGTGGCCGCCGCCATGGGCTCCTCGCCCGTGCGCTACAGCCTCGTGCGCCCGATGAACAGCGGTGGCGAGCACTACGGCGAACTCATCGTCGACTGCAAAGACTTCAAGACCATGAAGGCGTGCATCGCCGAGATCCGACCCCAGCTGCGTGCCGCTCATCCCGACGCCTACATCCGCTTCCGCAACTATAACTTCAGCATCGGCACCACGCACACCGTCGAGGTGCAGTTCCAGGGTCCTGACCCGTCGGTACTGCGCCAGCTGGCCAATCAGGCTGAGACCATCATGCGTGGTTCGAAGTACGTCGATACCTACTCCGTACAGAACAACTGGCACCCGAAGGGCAAGACCCTCGTGGCAGACTACATTCAGGCCGACGCCATGCGCAGCGGACTGAACCGCGGCAACGTGGCTAACGCCCTGCTCGCTTCGACCGACGGTATGCCCGTGGGCGTCATCTACGACCAGGACAAGACGGTCATCGTGCAGATGCAGGTGCGCAACGAGGACGGCTCGGCCATCATGGACCTGCCCCACGTCCCCGTTTGGAGCGACCTCAACCTGAACATCGACAATGAAGACGTGAAGGGCCTCGTCAGGGGCACCACCAGTGTCGAGGACATGGAGAACAAGATGCTCAGCAGCCTGCCCCTCACCACTGTCGCCGAGAAGATGTCGATGGTCTGGGAGGAGGGCTACGTAGTCCGCAAGGACGGCCAGCGCACCATCGAGGCTGAGTGCGACCCCGATCCGACCAACGAGGATGCCACGCCGGGTGCCGTCGAGAAGGACATCCGCGAGCAGATAGAAGCTATCGCCCTGCCGCCAGGCTACTCTATGAGCTGGCAGGGTGAGGGTGGCAGCAGCGGCGAGGCAGCCGGTTCGCTGCTCATGCTCTTCCCCGTCGCCTTCTTCTTCATCCTCGTCATCATGCTCCTGCTGTTCAACAGCTGGAAGCAGGTACTGCTCATTGTCTGCTGTCTGCCGTTCATCATCTGCGGCATCGTGCCCGCCCTGCTCACCGTCAACATGCCGTTCACCTTCATCGCCATCCTCGGCGTGATGGGTCTCGTGGGCATGATGACGAAGAACGGCATCGTGCTCGTCGACGAGATCAACCGCCTGCAGCGTGAGGAGAAGCAGCATCCCTATCAGGCCGTGGTGAACGCCACCGCCAGCCGCACCACGCCCGTGATGATGGCCTCGCTGACCACCATCCTCGGTATGGCTCCGCTGATGGGCGACCCGATGTACGGCTCCATGGCCGTCAGCATCATGTCGGGCCTCGCCATGGGTACCATCATCACCCTCGTCTTCCTGCCTATCCTCTACACCACGTTCTTCCACATACAAAAACCGAAAGCCGCATGAAAAAGATAATCACCGCCCTCGTCTTCTCTGCTGCGACGTTGTCGCAGCTCTCCGCCCAGCCATCCCAGCCCCTAAGTTTGAAAGACTGTCGCCGTCTGGCTCTCGAGAACAACGAGCAAGTCATGACTGCCAACAATGCCGTTGAGAAGGCGAAGCTCGACCGACAGATAGCTTTTGCCCAGTATCTGCCCAAGGTGGACGGATCCTTTACGATGATCCAGTTGCAGGATCAAGACCTGCTGGATATAGGTGACGTCCTTGGCCTGCAACTTCAGACACGCGGCACCTACCTTGCTGGCATCAATGTCACCCTGCCGCTCTATGCCGGTGGACAACTGACGGCCGCCAACCGCCTTGCCGCCATCGGACAGAAAGTCAGTGAGGAGCAGCGCCGCAAGACCGAGATGCAGCTCATTGCCGACGTCGACAACGCCTATTACCAGTTAATTGCCGTCCGCGCGAAGGTGCAGATGCTCGAAGCCTACGCCCAGCAGATGCAGGGACTCTACGACCAGGTGAAGCTCGCAGCTGGTGTACAGATGGCCACAGAAAACGACCTCCTGCGCATCACTACTAAGCAGAACGAGGTCAGCTACCAGTTGCAGAAGGCCCGTAACGGCGAACAGCTCTGCGGTCTTGCCCTGGCCAACATCATCGGCATTGAAAGCGAAAAGTTAATAGTGAAGAGTGAAGAATTTGCTACCGCATCAGATGGGGCAGATTCTAGCGCGGCAGGAAATTCTTCACTCTTCACTCTTCACTCTTCACCCTCAGAGGACTTCTCCTCCCGCCCCGACCTCCTTCTGCTTCAGCAGCAGGTGCAGGCCAACGAGGTACTGGTGAAGAAGGAGCGCTCCAACTATCTGCCCACCCTGGCACTCATTGGCAGTTACTCCTACCACGACAATCTGAAACTGAAGGGCGAGCTGAACCTGCCGAGTGGCAGGTCGCTGGATTATAACCACACCATCAGGGGAGGCAGCCCTTACGCCATGCTGGCCTTGAAGCTGCCCATCTTCCACTGGGGTGCCGAGCTTAAGAAGGTGAAGAAGGCGAAGCTCAGTCTCAGCGACTCCCAGTTGCAGCTGCAACAGTTAGAGCGCAGTATGCGCGTCGAGGTGCGTCGCGCTGTCCAGAACGTCACCGACGCTCAGCGTATGGTCGAGACCGCGGCCCTTGGCCGTCAGCAGGCCGACGAGAACCTCCGCGTCATGCGCCAGAAGTACGACAATCAGCTCTGCACCATGACAGACCTCCTCGATGCCCAGAGCCAGTGGCAGCAAGCACGTAGCAACCTGATTGAGGCACAGGCCCAGCTGAAAATCTACGAGACGGAATACCTCCGCGTCACTGGAAGACTGCAGGTACAATAATCAAGGTAAAAAGCAAAGAAATAATATCGAAATAGCAATGAATATGAAGACAAAACGGACAGTGATGGCTCGGGCTTTGGGGCTTGGGCTGTTGGTGCTGTTGCCGTCAGTGGCGTGCGCTCAACGATTGTTGACGCTCGACAGTTGTAGGGCGATGGCACTGAGAAACAACAAGCAGATTGGCGTGGCGAAGATGAAGCAGGAGGTGAATGCCTATATGCGGAAGTCAGCACGCACGCAGTATCTACCAAAGGTGAATGCCATGGGCGGGTACATGTGGATGAGTCGCGAGATCTCCTTACTCAACGATGACCAGAAGGAAGCGTTGAGTAATCTGGGCACGACTGCCACGGGGAAGTTGCAGGACGCATTGTCACCGTTAGTGTCGTCATTGCCAGAAGCGACACAGGCGAAAATGACTGGCGACATGGCCGCT
>JAGAAJ010000079.1 GCA_017615355.1 Prevotella sp. | reverse complement strand
TTTCGGACGTGTAGAGTATTTCAGCGCCATCATCATTGCCGTATTGGTATTGTCGGCTGGTATTACTTCATTGATAGAGTCGGTAAAGAAGATATTTAATCCTACCGAGCCGGAATATACAACAGTCACTCTTGTAGTCATCGTGGTGGCTATTGTGGTAAAACTGATTCTGGGACAATATGTAAAACGCCAAGGACAGCAATTGAAGAGCGATGCCTTGATAGCATCTGGTTCTGATGCTCTTTTCGATGCCGTCATCACACTGGCTACACTCGTTTCGGCTGGTATCATGCTCTTGTGGAACGTCTCGCTTGACGGTATTCTTGGCGCATTAATCTCTCTGGTCATCATCAAGGCAGGTATTGAAATGCTGGCCTCTCCAGTCAACGAACTTCTTGGCGCACGGGTCTCTCAGGAATTGGTTCACGACATCAAACAGGAGGTCGGAGCGTTTGAGGGCGTTCATGGCGTGTTCGACATCATTCTGCATAACTACGGCCCCAACGTACTTATCGGTTCGCTGCATATCAACGTCTACGACACAATGAATGCCTACGAGATACAGGGTCTTACGCGAAGCATCTCAGAACAGATGTACGCCAAGCATGGCATCATTATGACTGTAGGTGTCTATGCCATTGCTACGGGTGAGAACAAGCGAAGCGAACTGCAAAGCACGGTCATGCAGGCCTTAGCCAAGCACCCTGAGATAGTTCAGGTACATGGATTCTATTACTTCGAAAAGGAGCACCGCGTTTCTATTGACGTGGTTCCTGACATCTCAGTACACGACGAGACTGCTCTTTCTGCCCGACTGACAGAGGAACTGCATGCTCTGATTCCTGACAAAGAAATCACCATCGTGATAGACCATAACTATAGCGAATAATATGGCATACACAGGACGTTTCAGACAGATTCCCAAAGAACGATGACTGACTACACGATGCCATAGGGACGGGTGAATGACATCATATAGGTATGATGTGGGGTCTATGTTACCTCTCAAAACAAGACCTAACATCGCAGAAGTCCTTTATACAAAGACGTTTCTAGAGACGATGTTAGGTCTTGACCTTTTTTCGCAGTATTACTGAATTTCTCGAGGATCCTGAAAACCTGGCTCACCTGTTAACCTTCTCCAGCAGGGCGACGGCATAGGCGCTGATGCCCTCCATGCGGCCGGTGAAGCCGAGGCGCTCGGTGGTGGTGGCCTTGATGGAGATCTGGTCGGGGGCGCAACCGATGACGTCGGCCATCGTCTGCTGCATCTGGGGGATATGCGGATTCATCTTGGGCTTCTCGGCGCAGATGGTGGCATCGATATTCCCAAGCACATAGCCCTTGGAGGCGATGAGGTCGATGGTTTTCCTGAGGATGATCTTGCTGTCCATATTCAGCGTCTCATCGCTGGTGTCAGGGAAGTGATAGCCGATGTCGCGCATGTTGGCAGCACCTAAGAGTGCGTCGCAGATGGCATGAATCAACACGTCGGCATCGCTATGGCCCAGCAATCCAAGTTCGTAGTCGAGGCGTATGCCGCCTATCCAGAGTTCACGGTCGGGAACCAACCGATGAACGTCGAAGCCAAATCCTACCCTTGTCATATTTTTTACTTTCTGAACAAATCCTTGATGCCGTCCATATCGAAGGCGAGGGTGAAGCGGAGGGTCTGGTCGAGGGGATTCGACTGGGCGGTGGAGATGACGTAGCCCACATCGAGCGAGAAGACATTCATGCGGAAACCGCCACCGACGGTGAAATACTTGCGGTTGCCCTTCGACTGGCTCTCGTGATGATAGCCGGCACGCAGGGAGAACTTGTCGTTGTAGACGTACTCGGCACCCACGCTCCATTGTATCTCCTCCATCTCTTCCTTGAAACCGCCAGGAGCATCGCTGAAGCTGTCGAACATGCCCTTGATGCTTGAGATGTCGCTGTACTCGCGGCGCACACGGTCCTGATAGTCAGAGTTTGACTCGTCCACACCCTGACGGGGCACGGTGGGCACCATCAGCTTGTTGGCATCGGCAGCCAAGGTGAAGCGGTTGTACTCATCGAAGGGAATCATCAGCGAGGCACCCAGACGCAGGTTGGCAGGGATGAACTGGCTCTCCTCGTCGCCGTAGAAAGAGATCTTCGAGCCGATGTTCGTAGCCGTCAGACCTAGGCCCAGCTGGCACTCGCGGTTGCCTATCATCACATAATTATTATAGTAGAACGCGATGTCGGCAGCAAAGGCGGAGGCGGGCTTGGAATCCTCGCTATAGTCGTAACGCAGGTCGCTGTAGATCCATCGCAGACCTACACCCATCGAGAAGGTCTCGCTCAGCATACGCGAATAGGCCACGTCGAGCGACATCTCATAGGGATTGACGGTCATATCGCTCTCGTCGGCTGTATAAACCTCACCCAGCGAGAAATAGCGCAGCGAGCCTGAGAGGGCACCGTAGTCGCCGATGCGGTAGTAGCCGGCCATATAGGCCAGGTCGATGTCGCTGACCAGCTGGCGGAGCCAAGGGGTGTAGTTCAATGCCACGCCTGCACGACTGATGCAGAAGGGATACTTAGCCAGGTTCCAATACTGCGAGTTGACGTCAGGATCGGTGGCACAGCCCACGTCACCCATACCTGCGGCACGTGCATCTGGCGCGATGGTCTGCGACACGACGGCGTGGTCGACAGGATTGAACGTCGTTGTCTTGTAATCGTCGGCAACGGCCATCAGCGGCATCAGGGCCAGCAACCAGAGACAACGCCTGTAGTTGTATGCGAAAGACAGAATTTTCATACGGAGTTATTTGTTTCTTAGCTTTTTATAAACGTAGGGAGCGTGTTATTATTGCTTTCTGTAGAGCTTTTTCTTCACCTTGCCGTCCTGCGAGCGTACTATCAGCAGCTGTTTCGTCGATGGATTCTTGACGCGGCGTCCCTGCAAATCGAAGGCATTGCTCATTGTACGTTGTTCATTGTTCATCAGCTCAATGATGCCAAGTGGACTGTATTGTGGCCCTGTGACAAAGGTCAGGCTGAGGACGGACGAATTGTTGAGCACATCCCAGGCACGCAGCTGCAGCTCGTGGTGGCCGTCGTCGAGCAAGGGCAGTTGGAAGTCGATGCTGCCAGAGCGATAGTCGCCGAAGTCGAAGGTGAAATACTCGTTGAGATTGTAGGTGTAGCGCATCAGCCCGTCGACCACCAGCTCCACATCGTGGCCTATGCCGCTGCCTGCCACGTTGATGCCGTCCTCGTCGTACAGCTCGGCATGAAGCAGGGGAGCGCTGCAGGCGTGGCCTCCGTCGGCAAAGTCAGGGCTGTCGAGCCAGGCAGCAATCGCTGGTCCCTCGCCCTCAGGGTCATACTCAGGAGCGCTGACCATCACAAAGTCTTCGCTGCTGCCATGAGCCGACAGCTGGCGGTCGCTGCTCACGGCATACACCAGCATGAGGCCCGTGCTGTCTGAATAGCTGATATCCTTGGGCACGGCGAAGGAGATGTGGAAGCGTCCGTCGATGATGCTGTCAGAGCCCACGAATAGGGTGTTCGGACGGTCGGTATAGACCAATGGCCTGCGCGGCATCTCGCTGGCATCCAGCGGATTCATACGGCAGGTGATGGTTTGCAGGGCATCCTTCACCGTCAGGGTGGCTACGCCGTTGAAGGAGGTGTGAGGTGTGAGGTGAGAGGTGTGAGGTGAGAGACGAGAGGAGGTGGACGCGATGTAGCCTGATACGGAGGCGGTATCGCCGGCGATGAGGTATTGGCAGCTGTCAGTCAGGGCACGTCCGTTGATGCTGTCGATGACAACCTGCATCGTAGGCAAGGGCAGACGTAGGGCAGGGTCGCCCAGCATAGCGAAGTGCAGCTTGTTGATGCCTGCCTGCTGCTGTGTCTTCTTCGGTCCCAGCACCTGGTCGTTCTTGGCCTGTCGGAGTGCCTCTCCGATGGGTCGCGGCTGACCGCCGTCCAACTCAAACAGATGCTTCGTAAAGGCCAGGTTCAGCGAGCGGTTGTGCAGGGCATAGACGGTACGCGTGGTGCCGATGAAGGCGATGGCGCCGCCGTTGGGATTGAAAAGGGCCTGCTCGCCGATATTCTCCAGATAGCCGTCGAAGGGTGCCACATCGCAGGAGGCAGTAAACCACAACGGCAGACGCAACGACGTGGGTGCCTTGAAATCGCTGAGGAACACCACGTTCTCGTGCGACAGTACCGTAGAGCTGCCGTGTCCGCTGTAGTTCATCAGGAGGGCTCCCTCACGCATCTGCTGCAGGATGAGTCGCGTCACGTCAGGATAGCAGTTGCCCAGCCCGTTGACGGTGCGTTCGTAGGCGTCCCAATGAATCTTCTTCACGTTGTAGTCGGGCCATTGCTCTAGTATCATCTCGGCTGCAGCATCGGCGTCGTTCATGTGCATATTGGCATTGCCGTCGTCGCCCATGAAGCAGAGGATGTTCTGCCAGGCGCCGGCATACTCGTTGTTGCGATAGCTCTCAATCTTGTCCACTACGGCTTTGGCCTCTTCAGCCGTTCGCACAGGGATGCGGCCCACGGCCACGTCGGTCTTGTCGGTCTTGATGATGTCGGCTCCCTCGCCATCGTCGAGCAAACCGATGAAATCGTCGCTCACATAGCAAGCCGTCTCGCTGACTGAGTTCTCGCTCTCATAGCAGAGCAGCAAGTCGTCAGCCGACAACTGACTGAAGTCACTGGTAACGAGGCGGTTGTCGTAGGCGGCATCGCCAAAGAGGATGAGGAAGCGGGGCATGTCGGCCTCGCTCTCAGCACGGTCGTAGAGCATCTTCAGATAGCGACGATAGGCATTGATATCAGGCGTTCCGCTGCTGAACTCGTTGTAGAGCTCGTCAGCACGCACCACCTTTACCCGCAACTGGTCTTCATCACGATGCAGCTGCGCCAATCGCTCAGCCTGCTCTATCAGCTTGCCAGAGGCGGGCACGATGATGACTATATCGACAGCAGGGTCGGCATGAAGCTGCTGCGGAGCCACCTCGCCCACGATGGAGGGCTGGGCAAATGATGCTGTGCTCAGGGCTGGCATCGGCACAGGTTCCTTGAAGCACAGCTCGATATTGTCGAGGTGCATATCTGCACCCGACGTCTGGTGGATGGTGACGACGGCGCTGTCATTCGGCAGGTTGTTGACGCTGAACATCCATACGTCCGAGGCCGCCTTCATATAGGTGTCGAGCCCCTGCTTCTGCGAGGTCGTAGTCTGCTTGTCGATAAGGATATTGCCCAAAGGAGAATCGCCCAGATATACCGTAGCGTCGCAATAGCCGGCGTAGGACATCACAATGCTGAGGGTGCCCTTGCGGCGGCCTTCCGTCGGCAGCTTGTAGGTTCGTTCTGTGCCAGGTTGGAAGAGACGCTTGTCGAAGAGGTTGCGCCCGCCATGAAACCATGCGAAGTCGTCCACTTCATAGAGGGTGTGGTAATCGTTGGGCGAGGGATAGAAGGAGGCTGCAAACTGGGCGCTGTCGAGAAGCAACGGCTCTTCGTCGCTCTCGGTAAGGAAATAGCAGCCCACATTGCTGTAGGGATTGCGGATGCGTGCCGTCGATGTCGGAGTGTCCCAGTTCACGGGCCCTACGGCGTGGAACAGACGACGTCCGTTCACCTGACATACAGGCACTTGCGGTAGCTGATCGGTGGCTTCAAGATAGTCCTGCGACAGGGCCTCAGGCTGCAAGGCACCACCATAGCCGAAGATGCGCACACGCTTGGGATCGTCGAAGTCGACAGCGGCCAGTAGCGAGTCGGTTAGCTCATAGATGCCCGTCTCAGGGATGGCAATCTTTACAAAACGATTGGTGAACTGGACATTCTGAGACAAACGATTTCTCAGAGATTTCTGAGACTTAGTATTTCCATCTTCCTCATTCGCCTTTACCACCGCTTTGAAGCTGGTCAACACCATGTTCTTGCCGCCTCTCCTGACGAAGGGGACGATGGAGGTGTAGAGGCTGCCGCGCCGACGCTCTGTGCCTACGTA
Source organism: Prevotella sp. (assembly GCA_017615355.1). Classification (GTDB taxonomy): domain Bacteria; phylum Bacteroidota; class Bacteroidia; order Bacteroidales; family Bacteroidaceae; genus Prevotella. The sequence goes on along the minus strand of JAGAAJ010000079.1, from coordinate 14,201 downwards.
GCTGTCGATGACGGGCCATTCAGGCAGTTCCTCGCCAGTCAATTTCTTGTAGCGACGGGCCTGCTTGCGTTTCATGGGCTGAAACTCTGGGTACTCGATGCTGACGGTATAGACGGAGTCCTTGTAATCAGGTCCCAGCTCCTGCACGAAGGAGAACTGCGGCACTATGCTGTCGATATGCAACTCGGCAGGGGTGAGTGTGAAGAAACACTGTGCTACGGTCTTGGCGGGCAACAGCGCAAATACGCCGCATAGCAGAGATGCGGCCTTCACCCTCGTTATGTATTTCGTCATGTTTCTCATAGGTAGCTATCTGTTCAGTATGATGAGTTTCTGAGCCTTTGAGGCCTTGGAGCTGCCGTCGCTGCTGACCAGCACACGGTAGAGATAGACGCCTGTCTGCAGACGGCTGCCGCTGTTGGTGGTCAGGTCCCAGTCGAGCGTATAGGTGTTGTCTGTGCTGACACCCGTCTCCTGCTTCGCCCAGAGCAGACGGCCAGAGGTGTCGAACACCTCGAGGGCGATGTCCATCTCGCTGCCTGTACGGTCGTGGTTGATGACGAAGCTGGTGCTGGTGCGGGCAGGATTCTTGGTGCATTCCACGCTGTAGCAGTTGGGCTCCAGGCCACGTACGACAGTAAATGTCAGCTCAGCCACCGACGAGTTGTTGTGCACATCCCAGGCACGGAACGACAGGTGGTGTTCGCCCTCGCTCAGTTTAGGCATGCTGTAGCCCACGCTGCCTGACTTGTAGTCGCCAAAGTCATACTGGAAGTAGTCGTTCAGCGTATAGGTCATCGTGGGGTCGCCGTCGATGACAAGCTGCAGGTCGTGGCCCAAGCCGTTGCCAGAGGCGTTGATGCCGTCCTTGTCGTTCAGCTGTGCGAAGAAATAGGGCGTGGTGTTCACCCTGCCGCCGTTTTGGAACGATGTGCTGTTCAGGTAACAGTAGATGGATGGACCGATGCCGTCGTTGGCTGCCAAGTCGGCATTGACGATGCTGAAGGCCTCCGTACTGCCTTGCACCGACAGTTGTCGCACGTCGTTGATGGCATAGGCGGTCATACGTCCTGTACCCTCGCTGTAGCTGATGTCGCGTGGCACCACAAACGTCATGCTGAAGCGGCTGTTGCGCACGCTGTCCTGACCGTTGTAGATTGTGGCAGGACGGTCTTTGAAGGTGAAGGGCGTCTCAGCGCCGTCATCGCCAGTATTGTTCAGCTGGCAAGTGACGGTTTGCTCCACATCCTTCACCGTCAGCGATATGATGCCGTTGAAATCTGCGTCACCCTCGATATGTCCAGTTATGGTGGCTTCCTGTCCTACTGGCAATTGTACCACGCCTTTGACAGGTTTTCCATTGATGCTGTCGATGACGAGCCCCGCCTTTGGAGCAGCCAGCGTCAGAGCCGGATCGCCCAAGAGCGAGTAATGCAGTTTGTTGATGGGATAAGTGTCTGAGCGTGTGTGGTCAGAAGGATCGTCGCCGATGGAACGTACGTCGTTCTTCGCCAGGCGCACGGCATCGCCCAGCGTGTTGCGACGGCCATCGGTGCTGCCAAGCACAAACTTCAGGAAGGCGCAGTTCATATTCTGGTTGTCGCCTGTGTAGACGGTACGCGTAGTACCGAAGAAGGCGATGGCGCCTCCGTGGGCGTTGAGCATAGCCGTCTCGCCGATATTCTCCTCTTGTGTGTCGAAGGGCATGATATCGCACGAAGCTGTCACCCAAAGCGGCAGACGCAGCGATGTGGCGGCAGAGAAATCAGACAGGTTGAGCACACGTTCGTGCGAGATGGTGTAAGGCGAGCCGTGACCGCAGTAGTCCATGATGAGCGCGCCCTGCTGCATCTGCTGCTGCAAGAGGAGCATCACGTCCGGATAGCGCATGCCTGTGGAGTAGCTGACACGCTTGTAGGCATCCCAGTAGACCTTGCGGATATTATACGAGGGATATTCGCTGACAACGGTTTGCACGGCGGCATCGGCCTCTCGCATGTGGACGTTGTTGTTGCCGTCGTCGCCCATGAAGCAGAGTGTGTTCTGCCAATCGCCGGCGTGGGCATTGTTGGCATAGTCGAAGATCTTGTCTACCATGATCTTGGCCTCGGCCTCATTACGTGCAGGTAGACGGCCCACACCCACATCAGTACGGTCGCGCTTGGTCAGGCTGGCACCCTCGCCCTCGTCGAGCATACAGAAGAAATCGTCGCAGACATAGCTCATAGTCTCGCTGAACGAGTTCTCGCTCTCGTAGCAGAGCAGGTAGTCATCAGGCGAGGACTGCCGCCAGTCGCTGGTGAGCATACGGTTGTCCCAGGCACCATCGCCAAAGAGCAGCAGGTAACGTGGCATATCGGCCTCGCTCTCAGCACGGTCGTAGAGCATCTTCAGATAGCGACGATAGGCGTTGGCATCAGGTGTGCCGCTGCTGAACTCGTTGAAGAGCTCGTCGGCAGGCACGATGCGCACACGCAAAGAGTCACGCTCCTCATGCAGCGTCTTCAACCGCTCGGCCTGCGCCAGCAACTTCTGCGTCGTGGGAATGATGATGACCATATCTACGGGTGTGTCGGCGTGGTGGTCCTGATTGGTGATGCCATATAGCAACTGCGGCACAGGGAAGACATCGCTGCTGAGGTTGGGTGCTGGAGCCGGCGTGGGCATGGTCAGCGCAAGATAGTCAAGACGCACAGCTGAGCCGCCTGAGGTCTGGCTAAGGCGCACGGTGTTCTTCGCACGCAACAATCCATTCAGCGTCAGCACCTGTGTCTTCTGCACAGCCTTCGCCTGCGAAGAAAGGTATTCCGAGATGTTGACTGTGCCCACAAGGCTGTCGTTCACAGCGACGCTGACAGCAGCCGGTCCGTCGCTGGTGAGCACTACGGTGAGACTGCCACTATCGGAGTGGCCCTTCAGCTCGTAGGCGGAATAGCCGTCTCGTTGCAACGTCGTGCTCTCATAGAGATTGCGGCCGCTGTGATACCAAGCATAGTCATCCACCTCGTGCAGCGAGTGATAGTCGTTGGTGGTGGGATAGAACGATGAGACAAACTGGGCGCTGTCTACGGTCAAGGGCTCTTCGTCGCTCTCAGTAATGAAATAGCAGCCTACATCGCTGTAGGGATTGCGGATGCGTTCCGTAGACGTAGCTTTCTCCCACCCAACAGGACCGACAGCATGGAACAGGCGTCGTCCGCCGATCATACACGTGGGCACCTCCTGCAGGTCATCAGTAGCCGAGAGGTATTCGCTGCGGATGACCTCTGGCTGCAAGGCTCCTCCATAGCCATAAATCTTCACTCTGTTCAGGCTGCTGAAGCCGGCACGTCGTATCAGCTGCTCTGTAAGCTGATAGACGCCCGTCTCGCTGACGCTGATCTTCGCCCAACGGCCTGAGGAAAGGACAGAGTGGGAGGCATATTCATTTGATTTCTGTGTGTTTGCCCTAGCAGCGGCCTTTGTCTCGGCAGAAAGTGACAAACGGAAACTTACCAGCTTCTGATACTTTCCTTCACGAAATACCAAGGGAATGAAAGAAACGCAGAGGGTTCCCTGACGGCGGCTGACGCCGATATACTGGTGCACCTCCGGCAAAGCGGGTAGCGGATCGCTACTGAGGGCCTCATAGCGGCGGATGTCGTCCTCGCTCATATCGATAAACTCAGGATAGTCGATGCTGACGCTATAAACGCTGTCGGCATAGTTCGCACCAAGAGGAATATTATGGTAATAAAGAGGTAAGACGCTGTCAATCCTGACCTCAGAGGCAGTCAGGTTGACAAACTCCTGCGCTCCGGCTTTCAGCACGGCGCACAGCAGCAACAGGGACAGAAGAGCCCTTCTACTCATCTTTTATTATAACGTGCATACCCGTTTAGATATTGCATTGTTGCCTAATTTTGTTTTTTGCATCATTTTCTGCATTTTTTACGACAAAATGAAAGCTATTTCAAAAAATCTGTGTAATTTTGCGGCGATTTTACGAAAATTCAAACACAAAGCTATTATTGGAATGAAGAAAATCAGAGCAGCCGTCGTTGGTTACGGCAACATCGGACGCTACGCCCTCCAGGCTTTGGAAAGCGCTCCCGACTTTGAGATTGCAGGCATTGTGCGTCGTAACGGCGCAGAGAACAAACCCGCAGAGCTGGCCTCGTATGAGGTTGTCAAGGACATCCGCGAACTGAAGGACGTGGACGTGGCCATCCTCGCCACACCTACCCGCTCATGCGAGGAATACGCCAAGCAGATTCTGCCCTTGGGCATCAACACCGTCGACTCGTTTGACATCCACACCATGATTCGCGACTATCGCCGCAACCTGATGGAGATAAACAAGCAGACAAACACCGTCAGCGTGATTGCAGCCGGATGGGATCCGGGCAGCGACAGCATCGTGCGCACCCTGATGCAGAGCCTGGCTCCTAAGGGTCTCAGCTATACGAACTTCGGCCCAGGTATGTCGATGGGTCACAGCGTCTGCGTGCGCTCGAAGGCTGGCGTGAAGAACGCCCTCTCGATGACCATCCCCTTGGGTGAAGGCATCCATCGCCGTATGGTCTATGTGGAGTTGGAGGACGGTGCCAAGCTCGACGAGGTAACGGCTGCCATCAAGGCCGACCCCTACTTCGCCAGCGACGAGACGCATGTGTTCCAGGTGGAGAGCGTCGACGACGTGCGCGATATGGGTCACGGCGTGCACTTGGTGCGCAAAGGTGTCAGCGGACAGACACAAAACCAGCGCTTCGAATTCAATATGAGCATCAACAACCCTGCACTCACGGGGCAGGTGCTGGTCAACGTAGCTCGTGCCACGATGCGCCTACAGCCTGGCTGCTACACGATGATTGAGATTCCTGTCATCGACATGCTGCCTGGCGACCGCGAAGATCTCATTTCACATTTAGTATAAGACATGAAAAAACTGTTTTTGACAAGCGTCGTGCTGCTGATGGCCCTGATGGCCCAGGCACAGACAAAGATTGCGCCAAAGCTGGAGAACGGCTTCAAGGCTGTGTATACTGAGAAAAGCACCATCAACATGATGGGCAAGGAACTGACTTACAACAGCGACAATGAATATGTCGTGAGCGACGTCACAGCCGATGGTGCCGTCATCACCGTCACCAACACCGCTATGGACCTCCCTTCTATGGAGGGTTTGGATCCCGTCAGCGCTATGCTGCTGATGACTGCCCAGATCAACAAAGGCACCACGGTGAAGATGGCCGTCAATGCCGATGGCGTACCTCAGAAGATTCTCAATCTCGACGAGGTGAAAGAGAAAGCTGGCGAGACCATCGAAGTTCTTGTCACCAATATGTTCGACGCAGTGCCCGAGCTCTCACAGGCCATCTCTAAGGATGATATGACCAAACAGCTCGTCGAAGTCCTCTCTGAGGAGATGCTGCTGAACGACGACGTGCTCGCCCTCAATGGCAAGACCATCGCCAACGGCTCTCAGGACAGCTTCACCAACGACGAAGGTATGAAGATGAAGCGCATGTACTTCATCGCAGGCAAGAAAATCATCAGCAACGCCACGCTCGACATGAGCAAGGACGATCTGAAGGAGCTCATCATCAAGAAGATTGAAGAGGAGGCTCCTGAGCAGGCACAGATGATCAAGGAGAACATCGACATGGTGATGGGGCAGCTGAAGTTCGACGCTACTGAGAAGCACACCTATGAGATGCAGGCTAACGGCTGGCCCGCCTCCATCACCTCTGAGGAGTCGAAGGACAGCATGGGACAGAGCATGAAGGTGTCGTCTGTCATCTCGCTGAAGAAATAAGGGACTTCTGACATCATCCCTCTATTAAGAGTTGAGAGGCTCTATCAGAGCGGATCGACGTCGTAATAAAGTTGCAGGCTGGCGTAACGCTTGTCCTGCAACATTTGTTGTTGGGCCATACGCAGGTATTCACGCACCTTCACCATATCGATGCCACGCTCCAGTTTCAGCACCAGCTTGCGGATGCTCAGCGTCTTTACACGTGCGACGGCAGGCTTGTCGGGACCCAGCACGCGTACCCCGAACCATTGGCGCAGACGGGAGCCCAGCTCCAAGCCGGCTGTGTCTACCACCTGGTCTTTCTGGTGTTTAAGGAAAATGTAGATGATGCGATAGTAGGGAGGATAGCGGAAAGCCTGGCGCTCAGCCAGCAGCGAGCGGAAAAGAGCCTGATAGTCGTTGCGCACCACATAGTCGATAAGCGGCAGGTCGGGCTGTTTGGTTTGCAGGATGACGAGGCCACGCTGTCCCTTGCGCCCTGCGCGTCCGCTCACCTGTGCCATCATCATAAAGGCGTGTTCGTAGGCGCGGAAGTCAGGATAATTGAGCATCGAGTCGGCGTTGAGGATGCCCACCACACTCACCTTGTCGAAGTCCAATCCCTTGGTCACCATCTGCGTGCCGATGAGCAGGTTGGTGCGGCCGGCTGAGAAGTCGCTGATGAGTCGCTCATAGGCCTGCCGTGTGCGTGTGGTATCGAGGTCCATACGGGCGATGCGTGCTATCGGGAAGATGTCGCGAATCTGGTCCTCAATCTTCTCCGTTCCGTAGCCCTTGCCCTGCAAGTCCTTCGAGCCGCAGGCAGGACACTCCGTAGGAATGCGATAGGTGTTGCCGCAGTAGTGGCACGTCAACTGATTCATCGAGCGATGCAGCGTCAATGAGACGTCGCAATGCTCGCAACGCGGCACCCAGCCACATTGCTTGCACTCCACCATCGGTGCCCAGCCGCGACGGTTCTGAAAGAGGATGGCCTGATGGCCGCTCTCCAGCGCCTCGCGCACGCGCGCTAATAAGAGAGGTGAGAACGGGCCGCTCATCATCTTTTTCCGCTGCAGCTCCTGAATGTTCACTACCTGTATCTCAGGCATCTCGATATCCTGATAGCGCTGTTTCAGCTCCACCAACCCGTACTTGCCCGTCATCGCGTTGTGGTAGGTCTCAAGGGAGGGCGTGGCTGTGCCGAGGAGAATCTTAGAGGAGAGTGGAGAGAGGAGAGAGGAGAGGACAATGGATGTTGAACGAGCATGATAGCGGGGTGCTGGATCCTGCTGCTTGAAACTGGTTTCGTGCTCCTCGTCGACGATGACGAGGCCTAAGCGCTGGAAGGGAAGGAAGACGGCAGAACGGGCACCAAGGATGACGTCGTAGGGATGTGCCGAGAGCTGCTTCTGCCAGATCTCTACGCGTTCAGCGTCGCTGTATTTCGAATGATAGATACCCAGGCGATTGCCAAAGACACGTTGCAGACGTTCCATCATCTGTACCGTAAGGGCAATCTCCGGCAGAAGGTAGAGCACCTGCCGATGCTGCTCTATCTCACGTTGGATGAGGTGGATGTAAATCTCCGTTTTGCCGCTGCTGGTCACACCGTGTAATAATGTGACGGGCTTCTTCAGGAAAGAGAAGAGAATCTGGTTGTAGGCCTCCTGCTGGGGCGCACTCATCTTCTTGATGAGCTCAGGATGCGGTTCGCCGTTCTTGTTCAGGCGACTCACCTCCACCTCATAGGTTTCCAGCATCCCTCTTTTCACCAGCAGGTTCAGCGTGGGTAGGGTGGCGCCGCTTTGGTTCATCAGTTCCTCACGGGTGACTGGAACGACGTTGGCGCTCTCGTCGCCAATCATATCCCAACCCGACAGCTGTAGGTAACTGATAAAAGCCTGCTGCTGCTTGGGAGCGCGAGCCAAAATGTTCAGCGCCACGTGCAACGTGGTCTCGTTCTGATAGGCGGGTGTCAGACGGATATAGGTCTCAGTACGCGGACGATAGCCTTCTTCGGCTTTCAGACCTGCAGGCAGCGCTGCCTTCATCACGTCGCCGATGGGCGACATGTAGTAATCGGCAATCCAGTGCCACAGTTTCAGTTGGGCATCAAGCAGGATGGGCTGTTGATCCATCGGTTGCGTGATGGACTTCACAGTATAGCCTTCAGGCTTTTTATCGTGCAGATGGTCGACGATGCCGACGTAGGTCTTGCCCCTTCCGAAGGGCACCAGCACACGCATGCCTGGCTTCAGCAACGGCTGTAGCGCCTCAGGCACGGAGTAGGTGAAAAGGCCTTCAAGAGGAACGGGCAGGATGACGTCGGCGTAGCTCATAGGGCAGCAAGAAGTTCGAGCACTCTTTGCTTTGGCACGAAGGGAGCCAGCTCGTCGAGGTGCATTCGGCTGACGGCCGTTTGCATCAGCATTTCGTCATCGGCAGCGTGGCCAAAGAAGAAGGCGCCAGCCTCTGTCAGTACACGTTTGGGTATCAGGCCGACAATCTCTGTGCCTGTGACGTGGACGCCGTGTTCGAGGGCGCAGCGGCTGATGGTGTCGAAAGCCACATGCAGGGGTGTAGTGTTGATATCGGTGAGATTGGTCGATACCTGTGCGATGCCGTATTCATCGATGTACCAGCCGATGGCTTTTACCGTAGGCAGAGCGTAGGGGCGGCCTTCAGGGCCTTTCTGACGCACATCGGCAGCAATAGCCTTGGCTATGGAGACGTCCTTTGTATCGAGGTTGAAATTGACGGCGACGAGGAATTCGCGCGCACCGACGACAGAGCATCCTGAGCGCCTGACACATTCAGGGATAGTGACGGGCGAACCATCACACGGATTATTGGGGATAGAGGTGCCTACTCCATTGTCTGTCATTATTGGCGGCAGGAAATCGGGCTGCAATTCAGGTGTGGTGAGCTTGCGGTCGAGCGCCTCGTATTCGCCCTGACGACAAACGGCCAGGTTCTTGAACTCAGGGCGCAGGGCTGCGGCCTCATAGCAATAGCAGGGGATATTGGCCTCGGTGGCCATACGTTGTGCCAACTGTCGTGCCAGATTGGCACATTCGTCCAGCGTGATGCCGCTTAAGGGGATGAGAGGGAGCACGTCAGTAGCGCCGATACGCGGATGCGTGCCGTGATGGTTGCGCATATCGATGACTCTCGCAGCAGTAGCGGCAGCACGGAAAGCGGCCTCCGTCACAGCCTCGGGTTTGCCCACGAAGGTGACGACGGTGCGGTTGGCTGCCTGTCCAGGATCGACGTGCAACAGTTTCACGCCGCTCACGCTCTCTACGGCATCCGTAATCTGACGAATAACGGTTGCATCGCGACCCTCGCTGAAATTAGGGACACACTCTATCATGGGGCTCAGAGGCCCCAATGGATTCAAAGGACTCATAAGGGATTATAGCCTGTTGATGTATTTCTTCAACTCAAAGGCCCAGACGCGATAACCCTGCTCAGAAAGGTGCAGGCCGTCGCCACTCAGCTCTGTGCGCAACTGGTTGGAGTGGCCGCGTGTCATCCGATGGAAGAGGTCGATGAAGACGATATCGTGGGTTTCGCAGTAGGCCTTGATGAGCATATTCGCAAAGGGAATATCGTCTGTGCGCCCAGCCAACGTCCTCCATCGGCCATCGGTTTCGTCGATGGGCAGGATGCTCTGTACAAAGAGCTGCGTCTGAGGAGCCTGCGAGCGGATGGCCTCGATGAGCGAGATGACGTGCTGCGCCACCACCTCATACGTGGTATTGCCCACCATATCGTTGATGCCCGCCATCAGGAAGATGGCCTTGGGCTTGAAGGGCGTGATCTGATAGAGACGCTCCGTCATACCCACCGTGTTGTCGCCGATGATGCCGCGATTCACCACATTCCTCGTGGTACCGATGCGCTGCTGCCAATCCTTGCCGTTCTCGGTGAGGCTGTTGCCCAGCATGACGACGGTAGTGCTGTCGATACCACCCTCGCGGTCAAACTGTGCCATACGCTGCTGATGATGGTTGCCGCTGCTGTGGCGCACGCTAGTTCTCGCACGACTACGTGAGCGACTACGGCGACGACGCTGCGCATCTGCCTCCTGCACGACAAGCAGCAGGCAGAGCAACAGCAGTAGCTTACTTAGCCACGATTGGGCACAGTTCAACACGGTTTTATTCTTCAATGATTAACGTTTAGTACTGCTCCAGCAGGCGGATGCGTTCCTTGGTGTCAGGGTGCGTGCTGAAGAGATGACTGAAGAAGCCCTTGATGCCACCCGTGAGTGCCTGCGGATGAACGATGTACATCTGTGCGATGTCGTCGCGCTCAACGTCGGCCAGGCCTGGGTCGTTGGAAATCTTGCGCAAAGCGGAGGCGAGGGCCAGCGGATTGCCGCAGAGCTCGGCACCACCTGCGTCGGCCATATACTCGCGCTTGCGGGAGATGGCGAAGCGAGTGAGCATCGTGAACAGATAGGCGATAGCTGCACACACCAGAGCGATGACCATTACCACGATGATGCTGGCGCCGTTGTTCTTGCCGTTGCTGCTGCGTCGGCTGCTGGAGCCGCCAAAGAGGAACGTGTTCCACAACAGGCGTACGATGATGGTCATGACGACGCTGATGATACCCACGAAGACGATGCTGGTGATGAGCAGCTGCGTGTCCTTGTTGCGGATATGTGTCAGCTCATGGCCGATGACGCCTGCCAGCTCGTCGTCGTCGAGGCGGTCGAGCAGGCCTGTGGTGACGGTGACGGTATAGGTCTTCTCGTTGATGCCCGATGCAAAGGCGTTCAGCTGTGAGTCGTTGACGATATTGATTTCAGGCATCGGCATACCGCAGGCCATCGTCAGGTTCTCCACAATATTATATACGCGAGGATTATCGCGACGTGCCAGCGGTGTGGCTCGCACAGCGTGGCGAATCATCGACGTATTGGAGAAATAGGCGATGGCGAACCAGATGCCCACACCCACCAGCACCCAGGGCAGTATCTTCACGAAGGCCTCCGTAGCGTCGGTGAGTGCCAGGAACAGGTATACCGCTCCAAGCAGAATGGCAGGAAAACCCAGCAGCAACAGCACGCTGAGCGTGTTGTTGCGCTGGATGACTGAGTGCAATCCTACGTACTTCATCTCAAATCTTTAGAATGAGATTTCGGGGGCTTTCTCCATAGAGGCACGCTCCTCCTTCGGCACCTCGAACATGGGCTCCTTCTGGAATCCGAACATGCCGGCAAGGATGTTCGACGGGAAGGTCTGCACCTTGTTGTTCAGCTCACGAGTAGCGGTGTTGAAGTAGCGGCGGGTAGCGGCCAGCTTGTTCTCGATGTCGCTGATCTCCTCCTGCAGCTGCAGGAAGTTCTGGTTGGCCTTCAGGTCAGGATAGGCCTCGAGGCTTACCTTCAGGCCTGCGAGGGCGCTCGAGAGCTGATTCTCTGCCTGGATCTTGTCGTTGATGCCTGTGGCGCTCATGGCTGCTGCGCGAGCCTCGGTGACACGTGTCAGCAGTTCCTTCTCGTGCTGGGCATAGCCCTTGACGGTGGCGACGAGCTGTGGGATGAGGTCATGACGCTGCTTCAGCTGCACGTCGATGTTGGCGAAGGCGTTCTCGCGGTTGTTACGCAGCTTTACCAAGCTGTTGTAGATGCCGATGACGATGAAAACGAGCAGTACGATGACTGCCACAATGATGATTACTGCTGTCATAGTTGTGTTATTTTAAAGGGTTGATACTTGTCTATTGACATGCAAATATAATGCTAAAGTTTTCAACGGCCAAAGGTTTTAAGTTTTTTTTCGTTTTAATACATTCAATTCGTGGATAAAAAATCCGGTCGCAAGGCCTTTTTGTCAGCCTGCAACCGGATTTGATATGGATTCTTTCTAAGCAATCTCTGTTTGCCTATCTCATGCGTCTGAGTACTTTCTGGTAGTAGCCGTTGGTGGCACGTACGCTGTATCGCGGGCCGCCGTTCCATGTGCGGATGGCTTTCTCTACGTCATTTTGCTTGTTGTACTCCGACTGAATCAGAAGGAACATCTCTTTCGACTTCTCTACATTGTAGCGGTCGGCCAGTGTGTAGCGCTTTTCGCTGCCTCTTGCCTTGAGGATGTTGTTGCACTCGCGCACCAGAATGGGAGTAATCTGCATGGCACCTACCGAGTTCCCACTCACGGCATTGGGATTTCCTTCGCTCTCTACCAGTATGATGGCCTCCATCACGGCCGACCAGTCAAACTGTTCTGAGTTATCGTTCTCGTTCTCATTGGCAGCCCCAACTGTCAGGGGCATCAGGGTCAGAATCGATAAGCTCAGACATACATTCTTCACTAATCTTTTCATATTCTCTATTATCATTTAGGGGCTTTGCCAAGGCCCTCGTTTTTATTCTTTCTGCCGCTGTTCTCATCACGAGAAGATGCGGCATCTTCCTGAAAACGGGTGCAAAGGTACGAAAGAAATGAGAATGGAGAATTGAAAATTTGGGATTTTGTGCGCACACAACGCACAATTATTGATTTATGTCAATAATTTGGCTTATCCGAAGAATTCTCCGTCGCCCTGCGGCTGGTCGTAGCTTGAGCCGTCGAAGCAATGGGTGCAGACGCGCTCCTTGGGCAGGCCGATGCTCTCGATGAGGTCTTCCAGGCGGGCGAATTTCAAGCTGGTCAGCCCCAGACGGCGTGCTATCTCGTCTACCATACGCTTGTATTCAGGCGTGTCGGTCTGAGAGTATTTCTCCAGGTTCGTGCGATCGTCGCCCTCGAAGTCGCGGATGATCTGTCGCGTGATGTATTCCAGGTCGGTCTTCGACTCGGTGAAGCCGATGAACGGACAGCCGTACACCAGTGGCGGACAAGAGATGCGCACGTGTATCTCGCTGGCGCCGTTGTCGAAGAACTCCTTCACGTTGTCGCGCAGCTGTGTGCCGCGTACTATGGAGTCGTCGCAGAATACGACACGCTGTCCTCTGAGCATTGCCTCGTTGGGGATGAGCTTCATCTTCGCCACCAGTCGGCGACGGCTCTGGTCGCTGGGTGTAAACGAGCGTGGCCACGTGGGTGTGTATTTCAGCACGGCACGCTTGTAGGGGATGCCTGAGCCCTCGGCATAACCCACGGCCATACCAACGCCCGAGTCAGGAATGCCGCACACCATATCGGCCTCTACGTCGTCTCGCTTGCCCATCATGCGGCCGTTCTTCTCGCGAACGGCCTCGGCGTTGACGCCCTCGTAGCAGGAGGCGGGAAAACCATAATAAACCCAGAGGAACGAGCATATCTGACAGCGCTTGAACGGTGCCTGCAGTACTTCGATGCCGTCGGACTTCAGCTTGACAATCTCGCCCGGGCCCACATCGCGCAGTATCCTGTAGTTGAGGTTGGGGAAGCTGGTCGACTCACTCGACACGCCATAGGCTCTGATGAATTCGTCGGTACCGATGGGTGACAGCTGGTGTACCTCTTTCTTGCCGATGACGATAGGCGTGCGGCCCAGGAAGTCGCGAGCGGCGATGATGCCGTCCTCGGTCAGGATGAGCATCGAGCACGAACCCTTGATCTTCTGATACACGCGGTTGATGCCGTCTACGAACGTGTTGCCCATATTGATGAGCAGGGCCACCACCTCCGTCTGGTTCAGCTTGTTGGCACTCTGCTCGCTCAGGTGCATGCGCTGTGCCAGCAGCTCGTCGGCTATCTCGCGCAGATTGTTGATCTTCGCCACCGTCACCACGGCATAGCGTCCCAGGTGCGAGTTGATGATGATGGGTTGCGGGTCGGTGTCGCTGATCACGCCCAGGCCCTGATGTCCGCGGAAGTCGTTCAGTTCATCCTCGAACTTCGAGCGGAAATAGTCGCGCTCCAGCGAGTGGATGCTGCGGGTGAAGCCCTTCTCAGGGTCGAAGGTGACAAGGCCGGCGCGGCGCGTGCCAAGATGAGAGTTGTAGTCGGTGCCGTAAAACAAGTCGTTTACGCAGTCACGTGTGCTGATGGTTCCAAAAAAGCCGCCCATAGATGAGTGTTATTGTCGTTTTGAGGCTGCAAAGTTACGAAAAGTGTTCCAAAACACCAAAATTTTTCTCCCGAAAGAAACAACCATCCTGCTGATTTCTTGTTCTATTTTAAGATTGAGGCGATTCCCATCGCTACCTGCACGACTCCCGTCGACAAGTCGTTGAGATAATCTGCTAAGTCGTTTAGATAATTTGAAAAGGCCTTCGTAAAATTTCTAAGTGATGCTACTCCCGTAGCTGAGTGGCGCGATTCCCATCGCCAATGACATTCTTCTGCTGCTGAACGATGCAAAGGTACAACATGCCCATTGCGGTTCTCGAATAATTGAGCATTTTTTTTATTTGCTACAGTGCTACAGTTGCTACAGTTCAAAATAGGGTATTCAAATGCTGGAAAATTACCTCTAAATT
>JAGAAJ010000078.1 GCA_017615355.1 Prevotella sp. | reverse complement strand
TCTTTGAGGCTCACGGCTTTCATGTGACCCATGATGACCCTAATCCCACGGGCGAGATTGCTGTGGTGAATACCTGCGGTTTCATCGCCGACGCCAAGGAGGAGAGCATCAATACCATCCTCGAGCTGGTGCAGGCCAAGAACGAAGGACGCCTGCAGCGTCTCTATGTGATGGGCTGTCTGTCAGAACGTTATCTGCATGACCTTGAGGCAGAGATTCCAGAGGTGGATGGGTGGTATGGGAAGTTCAACTATACGCAGTTGCTTTCTGACATTGACCATTCAGCTGCGCAAAAGTCTGCGGATGCCAATAATGGTCAATGTTCAATGGTCAATGTTCAATATAGACACCTCACCACTCCTTCCCACTACGCCTACCTGAAGATCAGCGAGGGCTGCGACCGCCATTGTGCCTACTGCGCCATCCCGCTGATGACGGGCCACCACAAGAGCCGTCCGATGGAGGAAATCCTCGACGAGGTGCGCTGGTTGGTGAGTCAGGGCGTGAAGGAGCTGCAGGTCATCGCTCAGGAGCTGACCTACTACGGCGTCGACCTCTACGGCGAGCAGCGCATTGCCGAGCTGGTGGAAAAGATGGCTGCCGTCGAGGGTTTGCGCTGGATCAGGCTGCACTACGCCTATCCCACACATTTCCCCTGGGACTTGCTGCGCGTGATGCGTGAACACGATAATGTCTGCAAATACCTCGACGTGGCCCTGCAGCACATCAGCGACCACATGCTCAGCCGCATGCGCCGACATATCACTCACCAGGAAACCATCGAATTCATCGAGCGCCTGCGCCGCGAGGTGCCCGGCATCCATATCAGAACAACGCTGATGGTGGGCTTCCCAGGCGAGACCGACGACGACTTCCAGCAGTTGCTCGACTTCACCCGATGGGCCCGTTTCGAGCGCATGGGAGCTTTCGCCTATAGCGAGGAAGACGGCACCTTTGCCGCCGACAACTATGAGGACGACGTGCCGCAGGAGGTGAAAGACCAGCGCCTGTCGCGCCTGATGCGACTACAGCAGCGTATCAGCGCCGAGATAGAGGAAGCCAAGGTGGGACAGACATTAGACGTCATCATCGACCGTCGTGAGGGCGACTACTACATTGGCCGCACCGAGTTCTGCTCGCCTGAGGTAGACCCCGAGGTGCTTATCCGCTATGGCGGTCGGGAGTTGAAGGAAGGCGAGATCTATCAAGTGAAAATAACAGATTCCGAAGAGTTCGACCTCTACGGAGAAATCATATCATAGAGAAATATGAATAACAAGGAGTTTATTAACGAATTGGCACGACGCAACGAGATGAAGACCGCCGATGCACAGGCGTGGATGAACACGCTCCTGAGTGCTATGGGCGACAACTTCCTGGAAGGCAACGCCGTGCAGTTGCCTAACTTCGGAGTGTTTGAAGTAAAGAAGAAGCTGGAGCGCATCATCATCAACCCGTCGACAGGACAGCGAATGTTGGTGCCGCCAAAGCTCACGCTGGCCTTCAAACCCACTTCGCAAACGAAGGAGAAGATCAAGAAAGGAGGTGAGAACAATGGCTAAGCTATATCTGAGCGAACTGTCGGCTGTGCTGGCAGAGAAGCACGGCATCGACCGCCGTGTCGCACAGCGTTTCGTCACCTCTATCGTTGCCATAGTGCAGAGCGGCCTCGAGGCTGACCGCATGGTAAAAATCAAGGGTTTGGGAACCTTCAAGGTCATAGATGTGGAGGCTCGCGAAAGCGTGAACGTGAATACGGGTGAGCGCCTCGTCATCGACAGCCACTCGAAGCTCTCCTTCCTGCCCGACAACACGATGAAGGAGCTCGTCAACAGGCCTTTCTCACAGTTTGAGACCGTCGTCCTCAAGGATGGGGTAGAATTCAATGACGTTGCTGAGGAGGATGCAGAGTCTCCTGTCGTTGAGGAAGAAGAATCTCCTGTCGTTGAGGAGGAAGAGACTCCTGTCGTTGAGGAGGAAGAAACTCCTGTCGTTGAGGAGGAAGAAGCTCCCGTCGAGACCATCCATACAATTGCTGATATACCAGAGGAGGCTGATGTTGAAACAGAGACAGAAGAGAAAACCCTTCCTCCTGGCTGGAAGTCGGCGGATGAAGACGAGGAAGAGCAAGAGCCGTCCAAGAAGAAGTTCGGATGGGGCCATCTAGCTATTGCGGCTTTGGCCACACTGCTGGTTGGCGGAGGAGTAGGTTATTTTGTCGGACATGGACTGGGCAACTCTTCTACTGCTCCTGCAGAGAATCAGGCACAAGTGGCACAGACCGTTCAGCAGGACAATCAACCAACTACTATCGAGGAACATCCCATCGCCAATGGAGAACAGCCTGAAGAGCCGGAGGCTGAGCCTCAGGTCGAGCCTCAGGTCGAGCCTCAGGTGGCAGAAGACGAGTCTACACCCATCTGGGAGAAATACGATGGGATGGACACCCGCACTCGTACCGGCTACTACTACATCACCGGCCTGGACAAGGTAATCAAGGCAAAAGCCGGCGACACCAGCACTCGCATTGCTCGCCGCGTCTTCGGCGCTGCCGAGCTGTGCTGCTATATCGAGGTGTTCAACGGCATCAACGGCAGCACCGTGCTGGATGAAGACACAGAGGTGAAGATTCCGAAGATAGAATCGAAAAAAGCTGTGAAGAAAAGACTTGAACAACAAAACAATCAACAATAAAACACAATCATGGCAGAGAATATAGACATTCGCGAGCTGAACATCAGAATCGAACAGCAGAGTCAGTTCGTTACCAATCTCACCACAGGTATGGACCGCATCATTGTGGGACAGAAACATTTGGTGGAATCACTCCTTATCGGATTGCTGAGCGACGGCAATATCCTCCTTGAAGGTGTGCCTGGCTTGGCAAAGACGCTGGCCATCAACACGCTGGCCAAGCTCATCGACGCCAGCTTCAGCCGTATTCAGTTTACCCCGGATTTGCTGCCTGCCGACGTGACGGGTACAATGATCTATTCGCAGAAGGACGAGAAGTTCCTGGCAAAGAAAGGTCCCGTGTTTGCCAACTTCGTGTTGGCCGACGAAATCAACCGTGCTCCGGCCAAGGTGCAGAGCGCATTGCTGGAGGCCATGCAGGAGAAGCAGGTGACGATAGGCAGCGAGACCTTCAACCTGCCCAGCCCCTTCCTCGTGATGGCTACACAGAACCCTATCGAGCAGGAGGGAACCTATCCGCTGCCCGAGGCACAGATGGACCGTTTTATGCTGAAGGTGGTCATCGGCTATCCCACGCTGGAGGAAGAGAAGAAAATCATCCGCTCGAACATCAGCGCCGAGGGACTGCCCGAGGTAAAGCCCGTCACTACCGTCGATGAGATCCTGCGTGCCCGCAAGGTTGTGAGCGACGTCTATCTCGACGAGAAAATTGAGCAGTATGTGGCCGACATCGTCTTTGCCACCCGCTATCCCGACCGCTATGGACTGAAGGAGCTGAAGGAGATGATTTCCTTCGGCGGTTCGCCCCGCGCCAGCATCAACCTGGCCAAGGCTGCCCGTGCCTTCGCTTTCATCAAACGTCGCGGCTATGTGGTGCCCGAGGATGTGCGCGCTATTGCTCACGATGTGCTGCGTCATCGCATCGGCCTGACCTATGAGGCAGAGGCCAGCAACATCAGCAGCGAGGAAATCATCTCGAAGATTATCAACAAGGTAGAGGTGCCCTAAACACGGAGAACTAGTTGAACTAGTAAAACTAGTAGGACTAGATGATGGAAACAAGTGAAATCTTAAAGAAGGTAAGGAAGATTGAGATCAAGGCGCGTGGCTTGAGCTCGAACATCTTCGCAGGCCAGTATCACACAGCCTTTAAGGGTCGTGGTATGGCCTTCAGCGAGGTGCGCGAGTATCAGTATGGCGACGATGTGCGCGATATCGACTGGAATGTCACCGCCCGTTTCAACCGTCCCTACGTGAAGGTCTTCGAAGAGGAACGCGAACTCACCGTGATGCTGCTCATCGACGTCAGTGGCTCACTCGACTTCGGCACTCGCCAGCAGATGAAGCGTGATATGGCCGTCGAGATAGCAGCTACACTGGCCTTCTCGGCCATCCAGAACAACGACAAGATCGGCGTGGTGTTCTTCTCCGACAAGATTGAGAAGTACATTCCGCCAAAGAAAGGCCGCAAGCACATCTTGTATATTATACGCGAGATGCTGGACTTCCATCCCGAGAGCCGCAAGACCGATGTGGCAATGGCCCTGGAGTTTCTCACCAGCGTGGCCAAGCGGCGTTGTACGGCCTTTATGCTCAGCGACTTCTATGTGCGTCAGAGCTTCATGCAGCAGCTCACCATCGCCAACCGCAAGCATGACGTCGTAGCCATCCAGGTGTACGACCGTCGCGCCATTGAACTGCCGAAGGTGGGTCTGATGAAGGTGGTGGATGCCGAGACGGGCTATGAGCAATACGTCGACACCAGCAGTCGCTCCGTTCGTGAGGCATACAAAGCCTACTGGGTCAACCGTCAGCGCGACCTTAGCGACACCTTTGCAAAGAGCGGTGTCGACACCGTCAGCATCGCAACCGACGACGACTTTGTGAAGCAATTACTCTTGCTTTTTAACCGACGAGGTTCCAGAATATGAGATATATTATCAGTTTTTTCCTGGCTTTCATCCTGCTGCCGTTCAGTAAGGTTCAGGCACAGAGTGTTGAGTCGTCCATCAGCTCAATGGAGATGCTGGTAGGCGAGCAGGTGGAGCTCACCGTCACCGCTCATGCGCAGGACACCGCCAAGGTGGAGTTCCCCCGCCAGCTGTTGCTGCCTTCCAACATGGAGGTGCTGCAAGCCATCGAGGAACCTGCCGTCGATGAAGGCAACGGCATGAAACGCTATAGGTGCAGCTATGTGCTAACCTGCTTCGAGGACACGCTCTATCCGCTGCCTCCTGTCACGGTGACCATCAGCGGCAAGGAATACAACACTCGCCAGCTGGCGCTGAAAGTGCTTACTGTCGACGTGGATACCACCAACTACGAGAAATATTTCGGCCCGAAGGACGTGCAGTCATTCCCGATGAGCTGGACCGACGATGAGTGGAGCAAGCTCTTCTGGATGGCGTGGGGCGTCTTGGCACTGCTGTTGATACTCATCTTCCTCATCGTCAGGTTGCGCAGCAACAAGCCCATCATCGCCCGCATTCGCATCATCAAGCGAGTGCCGCCGCATAAGAAGGCCATGAAAGCCATCGAAGAGATTAAGGCCGACAACGTGGTGCGTGCCGATGACCCGAAGGAATACTACACGCGCTTGACCGACACCCTGCGACAGTATATCAACGAGCGTTACGGATTCAACGCGATGGAGATGACCAGCAACGAAATCATCGAGCGCCTGAACAATACCGACGACCCGAAGATGCTGGACGAGCTGCGCCAGCTCTTCACCACAGCCGATCTGGTGAAATTCGCTAAATGGTCGACCCTCGTCAACGAGAATGATGCCAATCTGGTCAATGCCATCGACTTCATCAACCAGACGAAGCAGGAGAACGTGCCTACGGAGGAGGTGGTGAAGCCCGAGCTGACGGAGGAGCAACAGCAGTCGCGCAAGATGCGCAAGGTGCTCATTGCCGTCATCGCCGTCCTCTCGCTGCTCACCGTTGCCCTGTTGGCCTACATCGGATGGTTTATCTACGACCTGCTATTGTATTAGAGACTCATGGACATAGAATTTGCAAATAAAGAATACCTGTTCCTCCTGCTGCTCATCATACCCTATGTGCTATGGTATGTGATGTTCCGCAAGAAGACAGAGCCGACCATCCGCATGGCCGACACCTTTGCCCTGCAGCGTGCACAGCGGAGCTGGCGTGTCAGGCTGATGCCCATACAGGCTTTGCTCCGTGTGCTGGCTTTCACCTTCCTGGTGTTGGCAATGGCTCGTCCGCAGACGCGCAACGACTGGGAAGAGAAGACTATTGAGGGCATCGACATCATGCTGGCGATGGACGTTTCCACCTCTATGCTTATCGACGACATGCGTTACGATGGCGGTATGGGCGTGAGGCGTATCTCACGTATTCAGGCAGCATTGAACGTGGCTTCTGAGTTCATCTCCGACCGCTCTAATGACAACATCGGTCTGACGCTCTTTGCAGGCGAGGCCTTTACGCAATGTCCGCTTACCATCGACCACAGCTCGCTGCTGTCACTATTGCAGCACGCTCCCGACTATATGGGCTCAGGCATCATCATCGATATGACCGCCATAGGCATGGGCTTGTCGGTAGCTGTCAACCACCTGGAGAAGTCGAAGGCCAAGAGCCGCATCATCATCATGCTTACCGACGGCAGCAACAATTATGGCGAGATTCAACCGCTGATGGCTGCCGAGATAGCACGTTCGAAGGGTATCCGCGTCTATACCATCGGCGTGGGAAGTACCGACGCTACTGCCGCACGTCAGATTTCCATTGGCGGTACCACGCAGCAGCTAATACTGCCCAACGACCTCGACGAGGAAACGCTGCGCAAGATTGCCAGCACCACCAATGGACGCTACTATCGTGCTACCAATGCGCAGGAGCTGAGTCAGATCTACAGCGACATCGACCGTCTGGAGAAGACCAAACTCGAGGTACAGCAATACAGCAAAGTGCACGATGTCTACCAGCATCTCGTCATAGCGGCCATCATCGCCTTGCTGCTGGAAATACTGTTACGAATAACCGTGTTTAGGAGAATACCGTAATGTTCAGATTTGAAGATCCAAAATATCTGTATCTGCTGGTGATAGTCGTGGTCTTGGCTGTCATCCGCTTCCTTACATACCGCAATCAGAAGAAGCGGCTTCGCAAGTTCGGCGACCCTGAGCTTGTGGCGCAGCTCATGCCGTTAGTGTCGCGCTGGCGTCCTGGGGTGAAGTTCTGGCTGCTGGAAGGTGCTCTGGCGCTGCTCATTGTCATGTTGGCCCGTCCGCAGTTCGGCAAGGCCATCAGTCAGCAGACAAAGGCAGGCATCGAGACAATCATCGCCATTGACGTGAGCAACTCGATGATGGCAGTCGACAAGGCCACCGACGGCAATCTCAGCCGTATGGACCGTGCGAAGATGATTGTAGGTAAGCTTATTGATCAGTTTAACAACGACCGCGTGGGCCTCGTCGCATTTGCCGGCGATGCCTTCATACAGCTTCCTATCACCAGCGACTTCGTCTCGGCGAAGATGTTCCTCAACAATTTCTCGCCTGCGCTGATACGCAATCAGGGCACCGACCTGGCAAAGGCCATCCGCACCGCCAGCTTCTGCTTCACCCAGCGTGAGCATGTGGGCAAGGCCATCATCCTCATCACCGACGGTGAGGACCATGAGGGCGAGGCCGTTGATGCGGCAAAGGAAGCCCGCGAGGCAGGACGCAACATCTATGTGCTGGGCATCGGCTCGCCCAAGGGAACGCTGGTGCCCAATCCCGACCCGCGTCAGGGCGGCTACATGATTGACAACACGGGTCAGCAGGTGATGTCAGCCTTGAACGAACAGATGTGTCGCGAGATAGCACAGGCAGGCGGTGGTGCCTATATCCATGTGGAGAACAACGCCACAGCGCAGAAACAGCTGCAGGATGCGCTCGACAAACTGGAGAAGGCCGAGTCAACCGTCTATAGTGATTTCGACGAGCAGTTCCAGGCTGTCGGTCTGCTGGCGCTACTGCTCCTCATCATTGAGATATGCATCCTTGACCGTCGTAATCCTACATTGAAGAAACTAAAACTGTTTAAAAGATGAGACTTAGATATTTCCTGTTATGCATCATGGCCCTCTGTGCATTTAGCCTGGCTTCAGCACAGAGTGTGAAAGATATGCGCCGCTATGTGAAGCGCGGCAATCGCATGATGCACGCCGGTGAACGCGGCAATGCGATGGGACAATATAAGAAAGCCTACGAGATAGACAGCATGAACCCCACCGTCAACTATAACCTCGGCACTTCAATGTTCGAGGCTGAGTGGAAGGTGATGAAGCCCGACACGCTGAGAGACTCCGTTATGGTGAAGACTTTCCTGCGTGCCGGCGATCCTCTCAACGAGCCTAATGCCTTACGTCGCGCGATGGCCTATCACAATCTGGGTGTGATGTATCAGTCGAAAGCCAATCAGAGCAGCGAGCAGGAGAAGACGCAAGCCTTGCAACAGGCTATCGAGGCCTATAAACAGGCCTTGCGCAACAATCCTCATGACGACGAGACACGCTATAACCTGGTGCTCTGTCAGCGACAGTTGCCCAAGGGCGGAGGTAATGACAACAACAACAACCAGCAGCAGGATAATAAGGACGACCAAAAGCAGGACAATCAGCAGCAACAGCAGCCTGACTCCCTGCAGCAGCCGCCTCCACAGCACCAACAGCAGCAGCAACAGCAGCAAGACCAGTCGAAGCAGGAGATGCTTGACCAACTGTTGAATATTGCAGAACAAAACGAAAAACGAACCAAGGAGAACGTAGACCAGCATAGGCAGGATGGACAACGACATTCCAACCAAAAGAACTGGTAAGCTTTATAGATGTTATGCGTAAGTTTATTCCCATAATGATTAGAAGCAGATGGATGATAATGATTAGCTTATCATTTATCATTTGCCATTTGTCATTTAGCAACGCAGCTGCGCAAAGCTATACCATTGAGGGCGAGGCGGAGCCCGTGGTGCATGTGGGGGAGAACTTCCACCTGCGCTATCATATCAACACCCTTGACGTGCGTAATTTCTCGCAGTCATCGGTGCCTGACGCCTTTCAGGTGCTCTTCGGTCCCTCGCAGTCAGTAAATATCAGTTCCTCAACCATTAATGGCCATAGTACCTCCTCAGAGGAGCTGACGATGACCTATGTGCTGTCAGCCACCAAGACGGGCACCTTCACCATTCCGCCAGCATCGGCAAACATAGGCGGACGGCAGGTGAAGTCGAATTCCGTCACTGTCAACGTCATTGCTGCTGAGGAGCGCGTAGAGGCTCCAAGTGCCTCTTCCAATAATTTCTTCATCCTTGTCACCGCATCCAAGCGTCGTGTCACTTATGGCGAGCCGTTCCTTCTTACCTATAAGGTGTGCTGGCATCCTGACCTGCCCGTTCCCTCTGTCGACGACCTGAAGCTCGACCTGCAGGATGTCTACATGTTGCCCTATAACGAGACGCAGCGCAAGAGTCTCAGGGCTGAGAACATCGGAGGACACATGATGAAGACCATCGACTGGAAGCAATATGTGGTCTATCCGCAGAAAACGGGTACCCTCCATATTCCCAGCCTTACTGTGCAGGGCTATCTCACAGAGGTCATCCGCGACCCCTTCGATCCCTTTATGAATATGACGCGAGAGATTCCGCGTCAGCTCACCACACAGGCGCTTGACATCACCGTCGACGACCTGCCGCAGCGTCCTGCCAATTATAGCGGTGGAGTGGGGCATTTCTCCATCAAGGGCAAGCTGGAGCCTTCTGAGGTGAAGGAGAACACGCCTGTCACGCTGACCATCACCATCAGCGGACACGGCAACCTGAAGATGCTGCGCCAGCCTGAAGTCACCTTCCCGCAGGGCTTCGACGCCTACGACCCCAAGCAGAGCGAGGACTTCACGCTGACGCCTGACGGTCTTGACGGTAGTCTCACTTTCGAGTACATCGCCGTGCCTCAGAAGAAAGGCAGCTATGTCATCCCTGCAGCCTCGCTCACATATTATGACACCAATGCACATGACTATCGCACCATTCAGACTGATTCCTTCCCGCTCGAGGTACTCAAGGGCGATGGAACCACCGGCTCCATACAGGATTTTTCCGGACAGGAGGATGACGAGAAGGGCGACATTCACGCCATAAGGACGGGCAAGGAGAACACCGCAAAGGCAGGCTCCTTCTTCGCCACCAGCCTCTATTTCATCCTGATGGCGGCGTTCATCCTGCTGTTCATCATCATCCTCATTGTTTTGCGCATGAGGATGAGCAGTCAGGCCGATGCTGTGCAGTCGCGTCGCAAGCGTGCCAACAAGGTGGCTGTGAGCAAGCTGCGCAAGGCTTCCAAGCTGATGCGTGCAGGCAAGGCTGCTGACTTCTACGACGAGACGCTGCGTGCCCTTTGGGGCTATGTGGGCGACAAGCTCAACATCCCCGTCAGCGAGCTCTCACGTGAGAACATCAGCCAGCGGTTGGCTGAGCGTGGGGTAGGGCAGGAGGTGACCGACAGCTTCATTGCCGCCATCGACGAGTGTGAGTTTGTGCGCTATGCCCCAGGCGACACTCAGGGAAACATGAACCGTGTCTACGAAAAATCCATTACTGCCATCGAGCAGATTGAAAGTGTGAAGCCCAACAAGAAGAAAACGAAGCCGTTGGCAGTCATCCTCCTGCCGCTGGCATTGAGCCTGTCCTTCGCGTCGGCTGATGCTGAGACCTTGTCGAAGGTGCGAGCCGATGAAGCCTACAGCGAGGAGCACTACGAAGAGGCTATCCAGCTCTATGAGCAACTGCTGAGCGAGAAGGGCCCCAGCGCCGACATCTACTATAATCTGGGCAATGCCTATTATCGTGTAGACAGCCTCTCGGCAGCCATCCTGTCGTGGGAACGTGCCCTGCGAATGCAGCCTTCTGACGATGATGCCCGCTTCAACCTGCAGCTGGCCAACTCCAAGACTGTTGACAAGATTGCTCCTGAGCGGGAGATGTTCTTCGTCACTTGGTATCGCTCCTTGGTGCAGGTCTTTAGCGTCGATGTCTGGGCAGTTATCGGCTTGGCTTCGCTGGGCATTGCCTTGGTGCTGATGCTGATATGGTTCTTTGCCTTCAGCGAGCGGTTGCGCCGTGTGTCGTTCACCGTTGGCGCCGTGCTCTTGGTGCTCTTCCTGCTGTCGAATCTCTTCGCCTGGCAACAGCAGCGTGCCTTGCAACGCCACGATGAGGCTATTATGATGGTACCAAAGCTGCCTGTGAAGAGCACTCCTGCAGCAAGTGGCTCTGATGAGTTCACCCTTCATGCCGGCACGAAGGTGACCATTACCGACGATACGATGAAAGACTGGAAGCAGATTCTCCTGCCCGATGGACGTGAGGGCTGGGTGGAGGCCAGTGAAATAGAGAAAATTTAGAATTATCTCGAAATACCGTTATAACGTTATAACGAAATACCGAAATACCGAAATACCGAAATACCGAAAAAACGAAACAGTAAAAGATTGGACTGGATAGAACTTGACAAGCAATGGCTCCTGGCCGTCAACGGCAGCGATTCGGTGTTCTTCGACTCGCTGGTGAAGACGCTGACCACCGCCACCACATGGATTCCCCTCTATGTGGCGTTGCTCTATATGGTTGTCAAGAACAGCGACAGCATGAAGAAAATCTTCCTCATTGTGGGCTGTGCACTCTTGTGCGTCTTCTTTGCCGGCAGTCTCGACGATATGATTGTCAAGCCCCTCGTGGAGCGTTGGCGACCGGCACGCGATCCCGATATTGGCCTCCATGTCGACATCGTCAATGGCTATCGCGGTGGGCGCTTCGGATTCTTCTCTGCCCATGCCGCCAACACATTCAGCCTGGCCGTTTTCTTCTTCTGGCTTGTCAGGAGCCGGCTGCTCAGCGCCGCCCTTGTCATCTGGTCGCTTGTCAACTGCTGGACGCGAATGTATCTCGGTGTGCACTATCCCGGCGACATCATCATGGGACTGCTGTGGGGCGCCGTCGTGGGAACGGGAGTGTGGATACTCTATAATAAAATTGAGAAGCAGGCATTGGCTCCGGCCAACTATGTCTCTTCACAGTACACCAAGACGGGCTTCCAGTGCACTCATGCTGACATACCTGTCTGTGTGCTGGTCATCACCCTTGTCTATGCTCTTGTCAAAGCTTGTTTTGCTGTTTGAGGAGAACGAAAACTTCGTTACGAAAACGAAAACAAAAACGAAAATATAGTGGATACAAAAAATATCAGTATTAGCGACTACAACTATGAGCTGCCCGACGAGCGGATAGCAAAGTTTCCCGTCACGCCGCGCGACCACTCGCAGTTGCTGGTCTATGACAAAGGCCAGATCACCGACGACCATTTCTTCAACCTTCCGCAATACCTGCCCAAGGGTGCCCTGATGGTGTTCAACAATACCAAGGTCATCCGTGCACGCCTGCATTTCCACAAGGACACTGGAGCCCACATCGAGGTGTTCCTCCTTGAGCCCTACGCTCCTGCCGAATACGAGCAGATGTTCCTCACCCGCGGAAGGTGCCAGTGGCTCTGCCTCGTGGGCAACCTGAAGAAATGGAAGGAAGGCACGCTGACGCTGACTGTCAACGTCAACCATGATCCAATAACCGTTAGGGCCACACGCGGCGCGATGGTAGGCACCAGCCATATCGTCACCTTCGAATGGGATAGCTGCTCCACAACAGACAACACCCCCTCAACAATCACTTTCGCCGAACTCTTAGAGGCTGCCGGCCAGCTGCCCATCCCGCCTTATCTCAACCGCGAGACGCAGCAGAGCGATCTCACCACCTACCAGACTGTCTACTCAAAGATCAAGGGCAGCGTGGCGGCTCCTACGGCAGGCCTTCACTTCACCCCCGAGGTTTTGGCTGCCCTCGATGCTCATGGCATCGACCGTGAGGAGCTGACACTGCATGTGGGTGCCGGCACGTTCAAGCCCGTCAAGAGCGACACGATGGGCGGCCACGTCATGCACAGCGAGCATGTCTGCGTGCGCCGTCAGACAATAGAGAAGCTGTTGCAACACGATTGTCAGGCTATTGCTGTGGGCACTACCAGCGTGCGCACCTTGGAAAGCCTCTACTATATGGGCCTGAAGGTATTGGCCAATCCCGACCTCACCGAGGAGCAGTTGCACGTAGAGCAGTGGGAACCCTACGAAGCCCCTCTCTGTCCCATCGAAGCGGGGATGAGAGGACAGTCAACCCCGTTCCTTCCCCCTTCGGAGACCTCCATTACCGCCCTTCTCGACTGGATGGACCGCAACGGTCTCGAGGCCCTTCATGCCTCCACGCAGATCATCATTGCGCCGGGCTACGATTTCCACATCGTCAAATATCTGGTCACCAACTTCCACCAGCCGCAGTCCACGCTGCTGCTCCTTGTCAGCGCTTTCACGAAAGGCCAGTGGCGCGACATCTACCGTCATGCCATCGACCACGGCTACCGTTTCCTCAGCTATGGCGACAGTTCGCTGTTGAAGATGAAATAGATATGGCAGTCTGCTTTTCTCCAATAAATACGAATGATATTATGAAAGACTGTATACTGATTCTCAGCGGCGGAATGGACTCTGTGACGTTGCTATACGATTATCAGGAGCGCATCGCCCTAGCCGTGTCGTTTGACTATGGCTCCAACCATAATAAGCGCGAGTTACCCTTTGCCGCCCTGCATTGTCAGCGGCTGGGCATCGAGCATTTAGTCATCCCACTCAGCTTTATGGGGCAGTATTTTAACAGCTCGCTGCTCAGCGGCGACAATGCCATTCCCGACGGCTACTATGCCGATGAGAACATGAAGTCCACCGTAGTGCCCTTCCGCAACGGCATCATGCTCAGTGTGGCAGTAGGCTTGGCAGAGAGTCGTAACCTGAAGTTCGTGATGATGGCCAACCACGGCGGTGACCACACCATCTATCCCGACTGCCGGCCGGAGTTCGTCGAAGCCTTCAACGCCGCTGCACATGCAGGCACCTATGTCGGTGTGGGTCTTCTCTCGCCCTACTGCAACCTGACGAAAGGTCAGATTGCCATACGTGGTAAGGAGCTGGGCATCGACTATAGCGAGACATGGTCGTGCTATCGTGGCGGTGAGCACCATTGCGGACGCTGTGGCACTTGTTGTGAGCGCCGCGAGGCTATGACTGAAGCCGGTATAGCCGACAAAACGATATACGAGGATTAATTCGTATATTCCAAATAATCGATAGAAAAGAAGAAAAGGAGAAAGGCGCCATTAGGCGTCTCTCTTCAGTTCTTCTATGAACTTGTTGATGCGGTCCAGCTCGGCAGGGATGCGGATGTTCTGAGGACAATGCTTCTCGCTGATGCAGCGGCCGCATTTGATGCAATGGTCGGGCTGGCGCTCACGCTCAATGGCGCGGTCGAGACTGATGAGATATTCGCGACGCTGATGACGATACTCGGCGCTGCCCTTGTCGGAGGGCAGGCGTCCCTCAGTCTTCATCTTGTTGTAATGGGTGAAGATTGCAGGGATGTCTATGCCGTAGGGGCAGGGCATGCAGTACTGGCAGGCATTGCAGGGGATGAACTCTTCCTCCATCATCTGGTGGGCTATCTTTGTGTCAAGCAGTTGCTGCTCTTCTTCAGTAAGCGGCGTCAATGGACAGTAGCTCAAAAGGTTATCCTTCAGGTGCTCCATGAAGGTCATGCCACTCAATACGGTCAGCACACCGTCTGGAGTGCCGGCATAGCGGAAGGCCCACGAGGCGATGCTCTTCTCGGGCTCGCGCTGCTTCAGCTCGCTGACCACATACTGCGGCACGTTGGCCAGGCGACCGCCTAAGAGGGGCTCCATGATGACGGCGGGGATGCCCTTCTTCTGCAGTTCGGCGTAGAGGTAGGAGGCATCGACATTGCCGTCGTTGATTTCGTTGGCGTAGTTCCAGTCGAGCCAGTTCAGCTCTATCTGCACGAAGTCCCAATGGTATTTGTCGTGCATGGCTAGCACCTCGTCGAACACGTCCTGACGTCCGTGGAACGAGAAACCGAGGTTGCGGATGCGTCCGGCCTCGCGCTCTGCCATGAGGAAGTCCATGATGCCGTTGTCGACATAGCGCTTGTCGTACTCCTCCATACTCCCGCCAATGGCGTGTAGGAGGTAGTAGTCGATATAATCGACTTGCAGCTCGCTCATTGAGTCGTGGTACATCTTCTTGGCACCTTCGGCACTCTGGAAATCTGGGCTGAAGTTCGAGAGCTTGGTGGCCACGAAGAAGTCCTTGCGCTTGTCCTTGTGGCGGGCCAGGGCGATGCCTGTGCAACGCTCGGAGAGACCGCGGCAATAGACGGGTGACGTGTCGAAGTAGTTGACGCCGTGCTCCAGCGCATAGTCTACCTGGCGGTTGATCATCTCCTGATCGAAGTCCTCTGTGCCTTCTATCATGGGCAGACGCATCATGCCGTAGCCAAGGAGCGACACCTTATCGCCTGTCGTGGGGTTGGTCCTGTAGGTCATCTTGCCAACGGGCGGCTCCACCTGGTTTTTGTAATCGTCGGCAGCCGTGTCGGTAGTCTTCTTGCCTGCACAGGCGGCCAAGGCGGCAGCACCTCCCATTCCCAACATCTTCAGGAAGGAACGCCTATCTATTTTATTGTGCTTCTTTTCCATAGCTTAAATGTGTTTGTGTACTTCGTGACCTTCTACATGGATAGCCGACAGCGGCCTTACAGGACAGACATACTCGCAGGCGCCGCAGCCGATGCAAGCAGCCTCGTTCACAGCAGGAACGTAGGGCGACATGTCGTCGTCAGGATCGGAAGGCACCATCTCTATAGCACCCACGGGACAATGACGCTCGCAGTTGCCGCACTCGTCCTTTCCCTGTGCCGAGATGCACTCACCAACTGTCACAACTGCATGGCCTATCTGTATGCTTGATTTCTCGGCCTTGTCAATAGGCTTGATGGCTCCTGCGGGACAAACCTCAGAACACAGCGTGCACTCCGGTCGGCAGTAGCCCCGTTCGTAGCTCATCACGGGCTGCATTAGGCTCATCAGGTCGGTAGAGGGGCGCAGTACGTTGTTAGGACATTTCGTCACACAGAGTTGACAGCCCGTACAATGTTGGGCCATGTTGTGAACAGAGAGTGAACCCGGAGGTGTCAACGGCGTCACACGGCCTGGGGCCTGCTTCGCTGTAATGGGTGCCAAGCCGCCGTCTACCAGCTTCTTCTGTGCCAATGCCGTCGTGGCCAATGCCGAGGCCAGGAGGAAGGAACGTTTGGAAACGTCTGTGGGCGCTGTAGCCTTGCTGTGTAGATGGGCGTTGTCGTAGCGCAGCGCCCCAAACTTGCAGCTTTTGATGCAATCACCACACACTACACAGCGCGAGTAGTCGACGGTGTGCGTCTTGAAGTCGATACATGAGGCCTTGCAATTCTTCGTGCAGAGCGAGCAGTTCTTGCACTTGTCTGCATCGAAGTGAATCTTCAGCAACGAGTGGCGGGCCAGCAGCGAAAGGACTGTGCCAACAGGGCAGATGGAGTTGCAGTAGGTGCGTCCATTGCGCCAAGCCAAGACGAACAGGATGATGATCGTGGCGATAGCGATAATTAGAACGGGCAGCGACTTCATCCACACGTCAACGCTATAGAACGTGTAGCTGTCGGCCCGCTCGGCAATGCCTGCCAGCACGTTGTTGCCTAGCTGGTAGAGCGGCTGGAAGATGCTGGACATGATGCGGCCAAAGGAGCTGTAGGGCGCTAATAGCTGATACACGGCGCCTATACCTGCCAGCAATGCGATGATAAGCACGGCCAACATTACATAGCGCAACCATTTCAGTTCAGGTGAATAGCTGTAGCGGTTTTTCTTCGCCTTCTTGCCTATCCAACCGAAGATGTCCTGCAAGATACCAAGCGGGCAGATGACGGAGCAGTAGATGCGGCCGAAGACCAGCGTCAGCACCACAAGGGCGAGGATGACCACCACGTTCAGGGCTAAAACGGCCTCCAAAGCCTGTGCCTTTGCCATCCAGCCCAGCCATGTGTGCGCTGTGCCTGTGAAGTCAAGGAACAGAAATGTCAGGCCCAAAAGGATAATGGTGGCCAGGGTAATCCTTACTTTTCTAAGCATAGTTTATGAATTGGTTTTTGATTTTGGAACGATGAAGATGCTGGCTTCGTAAAGGAGCCAGATAGGGAGAGAGACGACCAAGAGAGTAAAGATGTCGGTGGTGGGTGTGATGATGGCAGCTACTACGAGGATAGCCACGATGGCGTGGCGGCGATAGCGACGCATCAGTGAGCCGGAGAGCAGGTGCATCCGCCCTAAAAGGGCACACACCACAGGCAGCTCAAACACCACGCCGATGACCAGGCACATAGAGATGAGCGTGTCGATATAAGACTGCAACGTCAGCATGTTTGTCACATCTTCGCTCACCTGGTAGGTTCCTAAGAATCTGACAGTTAATGGAAAGATGATGAAGTAACATACAAGGGTGCCCAATAGGAACATCAGGTAAGATGAACAAACGATTTTATAGGCTGCACGACGTTCGTTTTGATAGAGTCCTGGCGAGACAAAGCTGAACAGTTGGTAGATCACGTAGGGCGAGGCGAAGAGCAGACCGGAGTAGGCCGCGGTGCGCATGTGAGTCATAAACTGCTCCGTCAGTCCTGTGTTGATGAGATGGATGGAGAAGTCGGGACTGTCCATCAGTCGGAATGTGATGAATTGGCTCGTCGTTGGTGCCAGCACTACAGCAAAGAGCCATTCCTTCATGCAGAAAGCAACGACAGCAAAAGCAACGACAACGATAAGCGATCGAATGATAGCCCACCGCAGCACGTCGAGGTGCTCCCAGAAGGTAGCTGTCTGCTCACTCATCCGTTTTCTTGTCTGCGTCGGAATCCACTTCCTTCATACCGTCCTTAAAGCTCTTCACGCCTTTGCCCAAGCCTTTCATCAGCTCAGGAATCTTGGCGCCGCCAAACAACAATAGTACTACCAACGCGATAAGCAATATCTCCTGGCCGCCAAGGCCGAAGATCATGAGTGTTTTAAGTGCGATCATATACTCGTTATTATTAGGTTAAGTCTTTTTCTGCCTGCAAATGTAATCCTTTTTATTTGATTAGCAGCATTTTCTTCTGACTTTTTTCACGCAATCGATGGCTCCGCTTATTCTGAGGCTTGTAGTGGAGCCTTCCGAAGTTGCTCCAAAGCGCGGCAGAGCTGGTCGGGACATGAGGTTGCTTTTGTACCGCAACGAATACCGTCGAGGCGTTTCATCACATCGTCAATCTTTTGTCCGAGTACCAATTGCGAGATACCTTGCAGGTTGCCGTTGCAGCCGCCCAGGAAGAATACCTGCTGAATGACATCATTCTCGTCGCAGGTTACGTCAATGAGTTTCGAGCAGGTGCCCCTTGTCTCATACTGAATGTGTTTCGTAGCCATATTTGTGAGTATTTATTGTTAAGTGAGAAGTATTTTTACGCCGAGGAGCACAAGGATAATACCGCCGATGAGCTCAGGCTGGATGCGGCGTGCGATGCTTTTGCCGAAGCTGATGCCCAGCTTATGCCCGACCAGCGACATGAGCAGCGATACAACGCCGATAACGGTAAGCGGCCACCAAAGCTGGCCCATTGATGTGTATCCTGTGACGGCCATCGAGACGCCGACAGCCAATGCGTCGATACTGGTGGCAACGGCAAGTAGCAGTTGTGTGCGCAAGTGGTGGGGATGGAAGGCTTCTGTCTCTTCGTCGCCGTGTAATGCCTCCCAGATCATCTTGCCGCCAATGAACAGTAGCATCGCAAAGGCTATCCAATGGCCGTAGATGGCTAAGCTGGCTGCGAAATGAATAACGGCGAGCCATCCCAGCAGCGGCATCAGCGCCTGGAAGAAGCCGAAGAGAAAACTGATACGCACGATGGTCTTTCCTTGCCAAGAGCGCAGAATGGCGCCGCTTACAATAGAGACCGAGAAACAGTCCATAGCCAACGAAAGGGCTAACAGGATAAGGTCAATGAAGCTCAACGATTATTGTATTTTGGTTGTTGTTCAGATGAAGTCAAGTCCGATGGAGTGAATGGCCGAGTGGGCAATCCGCTCATACATCAGTCCCATGTCGGCAAAGTGGATGATGCTCTGCATGGCAGCCTTGCTCAACGATGGGGTAGGGCTTTGTAGCGCAGCGAGTGCCTGGTCCATAAACTCGTTGATGCCGCGCTCGTTGGGTTCCTGCTTGCGCATGAAAAGGCGGCTAAGAATGTGATAGCCGCATATTTGTGGCAGGTCGTCGGCTGAGCTAATCCAGAGGAAAGCTTTCTCGGCGGCGTAGGGCACGTGCTGCATCAGGTTGAAGGCCAGCTGCTCGGCTATCTCCACCGTCTCCGTCTGTTCCATCCATATGTCGGCCACCTCAGGGAGTAGCTTGTCAGAAGGCATCAGCATCGTGGCCAGAATCTTGCACTCGCGGATGTTCTCTTTCCATAGAGCGATGGCAAGTGAATAAATCCATTCCGTGGAATTATCGAACCCATTTGGCATGGGTTGGGCTTTTATTTCGTCGGCCATTTCACGTAGTCGAGGCAGCGTGGCACCCCAATTTAAATGGTAGTCCACACCTTTCTGTCTCATGGACTGTGCCACCTGACCGTCCATCATCTGTCGAAATGACTGTTTGATGTCCTTTATTTTTTGTTCAATCTCCGTCATGTTCAAATAGTCCGTTTAAGTTTGTGTGGCTCAAATCAATGTTCTGTAGTCCGTGCTGTAGCGTAACATCTGGTGGTCGTAGCTCTCGGTATAGTCTATGCTGATGTCTGTGATATGGCCTTCTGCATCCGTGATAGGTTTCAACCAAGGATTGATGAACCCTTTGTAGGGTGCCAGGTTGGGCTTTTCGTATCGCTTCAGTATTTCCTCATGAAGTTGTGGGTCAATCTTCACGGCATAGTCCTCCACCAATTTTCTTGCGGCTTCGTAGTCGCCTTCGCTCTTGATACGCTGAATCTCAGCAAGGAGTGTAGCAACCAGTTGGCGCAACTCCTCGTATGAATGGAGGCGCAGGAATGTTTTGCCTTCCTGTTGCACCAGCTCCATACATTTTCCGTGGGCTAAGCACCAACGGGCGATGAGGGCGCGATTGCGCATGTGGGCTTCCTCAATCTGCCGTCCTGGTTCAATGCGCACCAGTTGTGTCAGCAGACCGTTCATCATATAGGAATAGTATTCAGCCTTGTAAGCCTCGTCGTTGGGCAGCAGCCCCAGCTCCACAAGTTTTTTGTCGGCAAGAAAATAAAGGGCAAAAAGGTCAGCACGAGCCTCCTCGATGGTATTGCCGTAAGACTTCAATGCATCGGCGTCAACGCCCTGCAGTAGCTGGCCGCTACCGTGACCTAAACACTCGTGCAGGTCTGTATGAAGATTGTCGCAGTCGTCACCATATTTCTCTATTAGTGAGAGTGTTGCGTTGTCAATTACGAACTCCTCCTTGAAACCGTTCCCGTGTGCTGCACGGTTGTAAGCGTCTGTGATGTTGCTGATAGTGATGCTCTTTGAACCGTACTTCGCCCTGATCCAGTCAGCGTTGGGCAGGTTGATGCCGATGGCAGTAGAGGGATACTCGTCGCCACCCAGCATTGCAGCACAGATGACACGAGCCGAGACACCCTTTACCACAGGCTTGCGGAAGCGTGGGTCAACGGGCGAGTGGTCCTCAAACCATTGGGCATTGCTGCTGATAGTCTCTGTGCGTTTTGTCGCCATTTCATCGACATATTCCACCAGTCCTTCCCATGAGCCTTTAAGGCCAAGCGGGTCGCCATAAACCTCGATGAAACCGTTGATAAAGTCGACGCGACTGTCTAGCATTTTCAGCCATGCGATGGAATATTGGTCGAAGAGCCGCAGGTCACCCGTGCGGTAGTATTGGATTAGCAGGTCTATTACCTCCTGCTGGGTATTATTCTCGGCTACTGCCTTCGCTTTCTCTAACCAGAAAACAATATGACGAAGGGCATTTGCATAGAGATTCTCTGTAGTCCATACTTCCTCATGCAACTTCCCGTCGTTGTCTTTTACCAGCGTGGTGTTCAGACCAAAAGAAGGTAGTTCCTCCGGCGTGGGACACTCCTGCTTTTTCTCGGCATAAAACGTCTCAGCTTCCTGCTGCGTCACGTTCTGGTAGAAATTGCAGGCCGAAGTCGCGACAAGGTCTTTGCCGTCGGCTTTGTTCACACGCTTCGGCAATATGTTGGGATCAAAGATGACTGGGAATAGTTCGTCACACAGCGCATCCACACTTTGGTCGTCGGCTAATGGGAGGCGCTTTGCATCGACCTGCTTCAATACTTGGCGTAAATAGTCAGGACTGAAGCCTGGAATAAACTTCTCACATCCATAGTGATGGTAGATGCCATTGGAAAACCAAATGCGTTTCAAATAGACGGTGAGAGCACGGAAATCGTCATTGTCGCGAGGAAGATGCGGGTCGGTATAGACGGCTTCCAAAGTACGACGGATGCGCAAGTTGTATTTTCCAAACTGGTCGAAAGTGATATCACGTCCGAAAAGCGTGGCCTGTGAAAGGTAGAAGATGAATTCTTTCTGTCGGAGCGTCAGCTGTTCAAAGCAGTCAAGGCGGTAGCGCAGCATCTGCACGTCAGCAAAACGCTCGTCGCTGTATTGGAAATCAGGAGCTGTGGCCATTAGTTTTTCTGTGTTTTTCTCTTAGCTTTTCTGTCTACCATATATCTTGTGCGGTATTCCTTAGGCGTAATACCTGTAAACTTATAAAATGCTGCGTAGAACGACTGGCGGTTGGAGAAGCCCACCATATCGCTTACTTCTTCCATTCGCAAATCCTCATAGCGCTTGTCGGTAAGAATGGACATGGCCTCCTCAATGCGGTATTTGTTGATGAATGTGGTATAGTTCATGCGGAAACGCACATTCACCACCGCCGAAATATAGCGTGAATTCGTACACAGGTCTTTGGCCAGCTGTCGTGCTGAGTAATTCTTATCCTTAAATTTCTTCTTCATGACGACAACGTCCAAGATGCGCTCCTTCAGCTCGTCCATTACTGTCGGACTGACAAAGGAACAATAGTTAGCATCGCGTTCCTTCTTCTCGGATAGATTATACTTTGCCATAGCTCCAAAATTAGAAAGATATGCAAAGATAGGTATTTTTTCTGAATTTACATCAAATTTTGTCAGAAAAATGGCGAAAAACGGAAAAAAAACTCATGTGCATACAATATTAATATGTTTTTTTTGTACCTTTGCCCGTCAAAAATGGGCGAGGAATGTCGTCCTGATAAGAAAGAAGAAAGAAATGAAACCAACAGCAATCCTACTTCTGCATTGTCCCGACCAACAGGGTATCATCTCAGAAGTAACGAAGTTTATAACGGACAACAAAGGCAACATCGTTTACCTTGACCAATATGTCGATAAGGTAGAAGGTATGTTCTTTATGCGAATAGAATGGGAACTTGACGGTTTCCTCATCCCTCGCGACAAGCTTTACGACTTCATTACGACGCTATATGCACAGCGCTATCAGATGAAGTTTAGTCTTTACTACAGCGACAAGCGTCCACGTATGGCCATCTTTGTCTCGAAGATGAGCCATTGCCTCTATGACCTGCTGGCACGTTGGAAGGCTGGCGAGTTCAACTGCGACATTCCCTGCATCGTGTCGAATCACGAGGATCTACGCTATGTTGCCGACCAGTTCGGTATCCCTTACTATGTCTGGAGTATCAATAAAGACCATTCCAACAAGGCAGAGGTGGAGCAGGCAGAGATGGATTTGCTGAAGAAGGAGGATATTTCCTTCATCGTACTGGCTCGCTACATGCAGATTATCAGCGACGAGATGATTGCTGAATATCCCCACCACATCATCAACATTCACCACTCGTTCCTGCCTGCCTTTATTGGTGCCAAGCCTTATCATCAGGCCTATGAACGCGGTGTGAAGATTATCGGTGCTACCAGCCATTACGTAACTGCTGAGCTGGATGCCGGCCCCATCATTGAGCAGGATGTGGCACGCATTACCCACAAGGATACGCCTGAGAGCCTCGTGCTGAAAGGTAAGGATTTGGAGAAAATCGTGCTGTCGCGTGCCGTATCAAAGCATATCGCCAGAAAGATTCTCACTTACAAGAACAAGACAATCATCTTCAGCTGATGAAAATAGCTGTTGTAAAATATAACGCAGGTAATATCTTCTCGGTGATGAACGCTCTGAGAAGACTTGGTGTCGAACCCCTGCTGACTGATAATGCTGATGAGCTGAGAAATGCTGATCGTGTCATCTTCCCAGGACAGGGTGAAGCCAGTACGGCGATGGCTTATCTGCGCGAACATGGCCTTGACGAGGTGATTCGTTCGTTGAAGCAGCCCGTCTTGGGTATATGTATTGGCCAGCAGCTGCTTTGCCGTCATTCAGAAGAGGGCAATACCGACTGTCTAGGCATTTTCGATGCTGAAGTAAAGCGTTTTCTGCCTACACGCCATGAAGACAAGGTGCCTTGCATGGGCTGGAATAATTTAAAGGAGTTGAAGAGTGAGTTGTTTGCTCAACTTTCTTCTTCCACCTCTCATCTCTCTCCCTACGTTTACTTCGTGCATTCCTATTATGTGCCTCTCTGTGAGGAAACCATTGCTGTGGCTGACTATGTGTTGCCATACAGCGCTGCCCTCCATAAAGATAATTTCTACGCCTGCCAGTTCCATCCTGAGAAGAGTGGTGCCGTGGGCGAGCAGATTCTTCGTAATTTTCTGGAACTATGATAGAGCTGATACCCGCTATTGACATCATCGACGGAAAGTGCGTACGTCTGACTAAAGGCGACTACGAGCAGAAGACCGTCTACGGCGACCCGCTGGAGATGGCCCTCTCTTTCGAGCGTATCGGCTATCGTCGTTTGCATGTTGTAGACCTTGATGGCGCTAAGTCACGTCATATTGTCAATGACGACGTGCTTCATCGGTTGGCGACAGAGACAAACCTTACTATCGACTTTGGCGGCGGCATCAAGACTGACGACGACATCGAGAAAGCCTTTGACAATGGTGCCATGATGGTGACGGTGGGCTCTGTAGCTGTGACACAGCCTGAGCTTTTTGAGCGCTGGTTGCAGAAATACGGACCGGAGAGAATGATTCTCGGTGCTGACGTCAGAAAGGGACGTATTAGCATTAACGGTTGGAAAGAGGATTCTGTAGAGGAGCTGCTGCCCTTCCTCAAACGTTACATCGATATGGGCGTGAAGAATGTGCTTTGCACGGAGATCTCGAAGGACGGTACGCTTGCTGGGCCTGCCATCGAACTTTATAAAGAAGTAATGGCTGAATACCCGTCGCTGCATCTCATCGCTAGCGGTGGTGTCAGTAGTATGGATGACATCGTGCGACTGAACGATGCTGGTATTCCTGCCGTTGTCTTCGGCAAGGCTATCTACGAAGGAAAAATCAATTTGAATGAATTATGGGACTGGCAAAACGAATCATCCCCTGTTTAGATGTCAAGGACGGCGAGACCGTGAAAGGCGTCAACTTCGTCGGGCTGCGCTCGGCTGGTGATCCTGTGGAGTTAGGCAAGGCCTATTCTGAGCAAGGCGCCGACGAGCTGGTGTTCCTTGACATCACAGCCTCTTTCGAGGGACGTAAGACCTTCACCGAGATGGTGACTCGGGTGGCTCGCGAAATCAACATTCCCTTTACCGTGGGTGGAGGCATCAACGAGTTGTCAGATGTGGAGCGTATGTTGATGGCTGGCGCCGACAAGGTGAGTATGAACAGCGCTGCCATTCGTCATCCCGAATTGATTGAGGAGACGGCTAAGCGCTTCGGCTCGCAGGTATGTGTTTGTGCCATTGATGCCCGATTGGACGACGACGGCTGGCATTGCTATCTGAAGGGTGGACGTGAGCGTACGGAGCGCGGACTCTTCGAGTGGGCCCGTGAGGCTCAGGAGCGTGGTGCAGGCGAGATTCTCTTTACCAGCATGAACCACGACGGCGTAAAGCAAGGCTATGCCAATGAGGCTTTGGCACGCTTGGCCGACGATTTGAACATTCCCATTATCGCAAGTGGCGGTGCTGGTGCCAAAGAGCATTTCCGCGACACCTTTACCCTGGGTCATGCCGATGCGGCGCTGGCTGCCAGCGTGTTCCACTTTGGTGAAATCCCTATACAAGAACTGAAACAATATCTTCACAATGAAGGAATCAACGTTAGACTTTGAGAAAATGGGCGGCCTTGTGCCTGCCATTATACAGGATGCCGACACCCGAAACGTGTTAATGCTGGGCTTTATGAACCGTGAGGCCTATGAAAAGACATTGTCTACGGGTAAGGTGACATTCTGGAGCCGTACACGAGAGACGCTGTGGACAAAAGGCGAGACAAGCGGCAATTTTCTTGACCTGGTGAGTATCGCCGAGGACTGCGACCACGACACCCTCTTGGTCAAGGTGCATCCTCATGGTCCTACTTGTCACACGGGCACCGACACCTGCTGGGGTGAGGAGAACGTTGCACTTCAAGGTTCGTCCGTGAATAATGCCTCACTCTCCTTCCTCTCTGAATTGCAGGACTTTATCGAGAAAAGGCATGAAGAGATGCCAGAAGGCAGCTACACTACGCGTCTTTTCACCGATGGTGTGAACAAGATGGCGCAGAAGGTTGGCGAGGAAGCTTTGGAAACTGTCATAGAA
The DNA here is from genome assembly GCA_017615355.1 of Prevotella sp. Taxonomy (GTDB): domain Bacteria; phylum Bacteroidota; class Bacteroidia; order Bacteroidales; family Bacteroidaceae; genus Prevotella. The sequence continues at coordinate 5,005 of JAGAAJ010000078.1, read as the reverse complement.
GCCACCAATGGCACTAACGACAAGCTCATCTATGAGGCTGCCGATATGCTCTATCATCTGGAGGTACTGCTCACATCCAAGGGCCTGCGTATTGAGGACATCGCCACAGAGCTGCAGCGCCGTCATGATCCCAATTGGGATGCCAAGCGCCGCGAGGCTAAGGCAAATGCCAAATAGTGAATTGTAAATCAGTAAATAGAACTCGCTTAAGCGCTTTTACAATGCGTAGCGACTAAAAGAAATATTTTCGATGCTCATCAACTATCAGAAAGCCACCATCTGTCAACTCGATGGGAAGGAGATTCTCCACGATGTTGACATCCAGGTAAACGAAGGGGAGTTCGTCTACATCATCGGTCGTGTGGGCTCAGGCAAGAGCTCGTTGTTGAAGACCTTCTATCAGGAGCTTTACGTCGAAGAGGCTGTGGAGGCTCAGGTGCTCGACTACGATATGCTGACCATCAAGCGCAAGCAGATTCCTGCTTTGCGCAGGCAGATGGGTATCGTCTTCCAGGACTTTCAGCTGCTGGCCGACCGCACCGTGAAGAAGAACCTGGAGTTTGTGTTGAAGTCTACCGGCTGGCGCAAGGAAGACATCACTAGCCGTATTGACGAGGTGTTGGCCGATGTGGGGATGACCGACAAGAGAGATGTGATGCCTCATGAGCTATCGGGCGGCGAGCAGCAACGCATCGCCATTGCTCGTGCCATTCTGAACAGCCCGTCGCTGATTGTGGCCGACGAGCCTACTGCCAATCTCGACGTAGAGACGGCTGAGGGCATCATGCAGCTGCTGCGCTCCATTTCCTATAAGGGTACGGCCGTTGTGATGTCCACCCACAACATCTCCTTGATAGAACAGTATCCTGGCACCGTCTACAAATGTGTGGATAGTAGGCTGGAGAAACAAGAAAATTGAAATATTGAAAAACTAAAATATCAAATCAGATGAAAGTAATGAAATTTGGCGGCACGTCGGTAGGCACGCCGCAGCGAATGAAAGAGGTGACTCAGCTGGTCACCAAGTCAGGCGAGCCCGTGTTCGTCGTTCTCTCCGCTATGTCGGGCACCACCAATTCTCTCGTGGAGATTTCTGATTATCTCTACAAGAAGAATCCCGATGGCGCCAATGAGGTGATCAACAACCTGGAGCGCAAGTACGAGCGCCACATTCAGGAGGTGTTCTCTACAGAGGAATATCGCACGTTGACACGTGATTTCCTCCGCGACGAGTTCAACTACCTGCGCTCGTTCACCAAGGAGCTGTTCACCAGCTTCGAGGAGAAGAGTATCGTGGCTCAGGGCGAGATGATGTCGACCAATATGGTGGTGAACTACATGAAGGAGCAGGGCATCAACGCCGTATTGCTCAATGCCCTCGACTTTATGCGTACCGACAAGAATGCCGAGCCCGATCCCGTCTACATCAAGGAGAAGCTTGCTGCCATTATGGAGCAGAATGCCGATGCCCAGGTCTATATCACGCAGGGCTTCATCTGCCGTAATGCCTACGGCGAGATTGACAACCTGCAGCGTGGCGGCTCCGACTATACCGCCTCTCTTGTTGGTGCTGCCATTAGCGCAGACGAGATTCAGATTTGGACTGATATCGACGGCATGCACAACAACGACCCGCGTATCGTGGAGAACACCCAGCCTGTGCACCAGCTACAGTTTGAGGAGGCTGCCGAGCTCGCTTACTTCGGTGCCAAGATTCTGCACCCCACCTGTGTACAGCCCGCTAAGTATGCCGGCATCCCTGTCCGCTTGCTGAACACGATGCAGCCTGATGCTGAGGGAACGACTATCAGCAACACTACCGAGTACGGCAAGATCAAGGCCGTGGCTGCGAAGGACAACATCACAGCCATCAAGATCAAGTCCAGCCGCATGCTCTTGGCTACGGGTTTCCTGCGCAAAGTCTTCGAAATCTTCGAGAGCTATCAGACGCCGATCGATATGGTGTGCACCTCGGAGGTTGGCGTCAGCATGTCTATCGACAACTCTGCCCATTTAGGCGAGATCATGGACGAGCTGAAGAAATACGGCACCGTGACCGTCGATACAGGTATGTGCATCATCTGCGTGGTTGGCGACCTCGACTGGTCGAACATCGGCTTCGAGACACGTGTGATGGACGCCATGAAGGATGTACCCGTCCGCATGATCAGCTACGGCGGTTCCAACTACAACATCTCCTTCCTCATTCGCGAGGAAGATAAGAAACGCGCCCTGCAAAGCCTTAGTGCCCACCTGTTTAATGATTAGTGCATAACGTGGTTTCCCCACGTTGCCCTCAAAACACAAAACATGAAAGGACAATTCCCGGTAGATCGGTTCCAGAACATCAGGACGCCTTTCTACTATTACGACATGGAGCTGTTGCGTGCCACACTCGACGCCATCAAGGCTGAGATGTCGAAGCATGACAACTTCATGATGCACTATGCGGTTAAGGCCAATGCCAACGCCAGCGTGCTACGCCAGATCAAACGTGCAGGTTTTGGTGTTGACTGTGTCAGCGGCGGCGAGATTGAGGCTTCCCTGCGTGCTGGTTTCCCTGGCTCGAAGATTGTCTACGCAGGCGTAGGCAAGAGCGATTGGGAAATCAACCTCGGTCTCGACAACGACATCTTCTGCTTCAATGTGGAGAGCTTGCCTGAGCTGGAGGTCATCAACGAGCTTGCAGCTGCCAAGGGAAAGGTGGCACGTGTGGCCTTCCGCCTGAATCCCAACGTAGGCGCTCACACCCATGCCAATATCACCACAGGCCTGGCTGAGAACAAATTCGGCATCGCCATGCGGGATATGGAAACGGTCATCGCCGAGGCAGCCCAGTTGAAGAATGTGCGTTTCGTCGGCCTGCACTTCCATATTGGCTCTCAGATTCTCGACATGGGCGACTTCCAGGCACTCTGCAATCGTATCAACGAGTTGCAGGACCAGCTGGAACGCCATCATATCAGCGTGGAGCACATCAATGTGGGTGGCGGCCTGGGTGTCGACTATCAGCACCCAAACCGTGTGTCCATTCCCGACTTCCATTCCTACTTCAACACTTATATCAAGCGTTTGAAGCTGCGTCCAGGACAGACACTACACTTTGAGCTGGGAAGGGCCGTCGTGGCGCAATGCGGTAGCCTGATTACGCGTACATTATATATAAAGGAGGGCGCAACGAAAAAGTTCTGCATCGTTGATGCCGGCTTTACCGACCTCATCCGTCCTGCGCTTTATCAGGCTTACCACAAAATAGAGAATATCTCGAGCGAAGAGCCGATGGAAGCCTACGACGTGGTGGGACCTATCTGTGAGTCTACCGATGTCTTCGGCAAGCAGCGCGACCTCAATGCCTGCCATCGTGGCGACCTGCTGGCTATCCGCTCTGCCGGGGCCTATGGCGAGATCATGGCCTCGTGCTATAACTGCCGACCACTTCCTACCGCCATTATCAGCGATGACTTGTAATTCGTTATTATGACAGTATTGCACATATACGATGAGAGCGATGCAATGGCTGGGCGCTACGTAGAGATGCTCATGCAGGCTTCGCAGGCGCTTGTCAGCGAGAGCTCGTTGTTTGACGAGCCCTGCGTGATGTATGCCTGTACCAATGCCAAAGACTGTCGACAGCTGACCGACGAGCATCATCCCGATATCCTGCATCTGCACGGAGCATCGGTGCCATTTACGCTGCCTGCCGGCCTGCGTCTGGTCGTTACGCCTCATGGCGACACGCTTGGTCCTGTACGTGCCTATGTCGTCGTGGCTCGCAGTCCTCATGAAGCAGAGTCCCTGCAACGCCAATTCCCACGTATAGAGACTGTACGCAACCCGCTCATCACTCGTACCATCACTCCTGAGACCTGTGCCCGTCAGATGGCGGCTATCTATCGGCGTGTGATGAACTCTGATGTGCTGCCTCTGATGGATACTGAGACGCTCCGTCTGATGACTGCTGCGCTCGTCGTTGCCACCTATGGAGATACACGCTGGCTGCCTTCCACCTATCATTTCTCTGCTGAGAATACCAATTTCCGTCAGCTCTATCTCTATGCCACCAACGAGGGTGTCCTGCCGCTTGTGCTGCAAGGCCTTTCAATGCTGGGTATCAAGGCGGCAGAGCCACTTTCACTCGGAGAAAAGGAAGGAGGACTTGTCGATTGCTATCTTCCTGCTGGCTTTACGCAACCGCAGCCGATGCCCGTGGCCACTATTTCGGAGCTATTGGCACATATCGCCGACGAAGGCCCGTCGTTGTTAAGACTGAGCGAGCTGGCACGAGTCCTTCATAGTGACAATGTTGACGAGGAGAAACTGCAGGAACAGTTGGAAGATAGTGGCCGTCTTTCCCTATTGGCCTCCTTGCTACCCCTGCTGGCTGAGCACCTGCTGCTTACTGAAGGCTTTATGCCTTGTGCCCCTTCCGAGGGTCCCGCCACCCAACAGCTTCGCAACCTTTTAGCGAAGAGACAGGAAATATGAGCAGTCTCAGTCTCAGAATCTCAGTTAGAAAAAAGTCACAATTCAACTCTAAACCCTCTGGAAAAGCCGCGCGCATCCAAGCTCACTGTTTTCGAACGTAATTCGAAAACCGAACACTATTGATTATGGCAGATAACAAACCCATCGACGGAGCCGAGTACATCTCGCTCGAGGATGCCAAGCGGCTGAAGCTGCCCTATTTCGAGGGACTGGCAGCAGGATTCCCGTTGCCTGCGGCTGACTACCAGCATGAGTCACTTGACCTGAACGAGAAGTTCGTGCATCACCCCGAGGCCTCGTACTTTGTCCGCATCAAGGGCGAGTCGATGATCGGCCTTGGGCTCTTTGACGACGACATCTGCCTGGTGGACCGTTCGGAGGAGGTCTCTGACGGCAACATCGTGGTGGCCTTCGTCAACGTCGGGCTGACGGTGAAGACTCTCGACATGTCGACAAAGGACAAGGGCTATCTGCGTCTGATGCCTGCCAACCCCGACTTCAAGCCCATCATCATCGATGC
>JAGAAJ010000077.1 GCA_017615355.1 Prevotella sp. | reverse complement strand
GGACAGGGTGTCGATGGCATCGTGAAGAGCGAGGCGCTGGCAGCCATCGGTGCTAAGTATGGTAAGACAGCCGCACAAGTAGCCCTCCGTTGGCTCACCCAGCGTGGCATCGTGGCCATCCCCAAGAGTACACACAAGGAGCGAATGCAGCAAAACTTCGACATTTTCGACTTCTCATTGACTGTTGACGAGATGGCGCAGATTGCCATCATGAACCAGCACGACACGGGTACCATCAACTTTGGCGACCCTCAGTTTGTGAAGTATTTGATTGAGAACTACGGATAATATGAAGAAACAAGTATCAGTATTGGTAGGTGCTGGCAGTATCGGCCAGGCTATCATTCGCCGAGTGTCGGCAGGCAAGCGTGTGGTGTTGGCTGACTATAGCATAGAGAATGCAGAGCGGGCAGCGAAGACGCTGGAGGATGCGGGCTTTGAGTGTTCGACGATTAAGTGCGACCTCGGTTCGAAGGAGGACATCCTGAAGCTGGTAGAGTTTGCTACCAGCAAGGGCGAGGTGACGAATGTGGTGAATGCCGCTGGCGTGTCACCCTCGCAGGCTCCCGTTGAGGAGATTCTGCGTGTGGATCTCTATGGCACGAGTGTGCTGCTGGAGGAGTTCGGCAAGGTGATTGCCGAGGGCGGCTCAGGTGTGATTATCTCGTCGCAGAGCGGCCACCGTCTGCCTGCATTGCCGCAGGAGCAGAACGAGGCTCTGGCCACGACACCAGTAGATGAACTATTGGAACTGCCGTTCCTGAAGGCTATCAACGACACGCTGAAAGCCTATCAGTACTCGAAGCGCTGCAATGTGCTCCGCGTGATGTACGAGGCTACCCGTTGGGGACGTCGCGGTGCCACCGTCAACAGCATCTCTCCTGGCATTATCATCACTCCGTTGGCCAACGATGAACTACACGGTCCTCGCAAGGATGGCTATCTGAAGATGATTGAGGGTATGCCCGCCCGTCGTGCAGGAACACCTGACGAAGTGGGCGACCTCGCTGAGTTCCTGATGTCATCCCGTGGCCGTTTCATCAGCGGTGCCGACTTTCTTATCGATGGCGGCTGCACCGCCTCGTATTGGTATGGTGATTTGCAGTATCTAAAGGCTACGCATTGATATGAAAAGAATAATTCTTATGGCATTAACGGCAATAGTGCTTGGAGCAAATGCTCAGCAGAAACTTTATCTCACCATTGGTGGCATAACCAAGACTGCTACGATGGTCAGTAATTCCTCGACGGAGGCTTTGGTGGCTCAGTTGCAACAAGGTGACATCACCTACGAGGCACATGACTACGGCAATTTTGAGAAAGTTGGGCCACTGGGCTACACGTTCCCTGAGAACAACACTCAGATTACTACCGAACCGGGTGACTTAATTCTGTACCAAGGCAGTAACCTCTGCATCTACTACGACACGAACTCGTGGAACTTCACCCGTATCGGTAAGCTTGATAATATGACGCAAGCTGAAATTAAAACGTGGGTGAATGCAGGTGGCGATAACGTCAGCGTGACGCTCTCCATCTCAGAACCGACGGGCATCAGTAAAGTAAAGGGTGATGAAACTAAGTCTCAGGCTTATACGTTGACGGGCACTCTCGCACAGGCCGGACAAAAGGGAATTGTAATTCAAAACGGAAAGGTTGCGATTAAGCGAGTGAAATGAGAGTTGACTATCATTTCCGAGCGTGAGCAAACTCGAACGAAGTTCAAAAAGATAATCAGATGAAAAAGGTAATATTTGCAATGCTTGCAGCCGTAGCGCTGGCAGCATGTAACAGTAACAAACAAACTACAGACAAGGATATGGAGCAGACATTGAATTTGACGCAGGAGTGGGACAAGGTGTTCCCGCTGAGCGAGAAAGTGAATCACAAGAAGGTGACGTTTGAAACGCAATATGGCCTGACATTGGCGGCAGACTTGTACACGCCCAAGAACGCAGAGGGAAAGCTGCCCGCTATTGCTGTCAGCGGCCCGTTTGGAGCCACCAAGGAACAGTCGAGCGGACTCTATGCCATGCGGATGGCAGAGCGTGGTTTTGTGACATTGGCCTTCGACCCGTCGTACACTGGCGAGAGCAGTGGTGAGCCCCGTCGCACAGCCTCGCCCGACATCAATACTGAGGACTTTATGGCTGCCGTCGATTACCTGTCGAAACAAGATAATGTAGATGCTGAGAAGATTGGCATCATCGGCATTTGTGGATGGGGAGGCATCGCCCTGAATGCTGCCGCTGCCGACACCCGAATCAAGGCTACGGTAGCCAGCACGATGTACGACATGACCCGCGTCAGCGGTAACGGCTATTACGATAGTGAGGACAAGGATGAGTCGCGTCATACTGCCCGTGAAGCACTCTCTAAGCAGCGCCTCACCGACCCCAAGGCAATGGCTGGCGGTGTCATCGACCCGCTGCCCGACGATGCGCCCCAGTTCGTCAAGGACTACTATGATTATTACAAAACCGAAAGAGGCTATCATGCACGCTCTGGCAACAGCAACGACGGTTGGCGTGTCATTGGCACTCAGGCCTACGCAAACTCTCGCTTCCTTTACTACATCAACGAGATTCGTTCTGCCGTCCTCGTGATGCATGGCGAAAAGGCTCACTCACGCTACTTTGGCGAGGCTGCCTACAAATATATGGTGGAAGGTAAAGCTGAAGGTTATAATATTGTCGGTAAGCCCAACCTCGTTCCAGAGAACAAACAGTTGCTCATCATCCCTGGTGCCTCACATTGCGACCTCTATGATGGTGGATACACTGAGTTGGTTGGCAAGGGCGAACCCAAGAATATGATTCCATGGGATAAACTGGACGCATTTTTCAAAGATAACTTGAAATAAGATGAAACATATCGTAACCATCATAATTGCAATATTGACTATGGCAACAGTAAAAGCTCAGACGCTGACGGAGCGTCAGAAAGGATTGGCGGCATGTGCCTGCCTGATGGCACAGGGTGATTTGGAGCGGTTGGAGCCTGCCGTGAAGATGGCACTCGACAATGGCGTGACTATCAACGAACTGAAGGAGGCGTTCTCGCAACTTTATGCCTACACGGGATTCCCACGTTCGCTGAATGCGTTGGGAGTATTGAACAAGGTATTAGAGAACAAGAACCTTGCATGGCAGGAGGGCAAGCCTTGGACGCGCCCTGCCGAGTGGGACGATGCAAAGGCGGCTTACGAACTGGGCAAGAAGAACCAGACACAGCTTTCAGGCCGTGCGTTCGACTACGATTTCTGTCCACAGGATGACTACTATCTGAAGTCACACCTCTTTGGCGACATCTTTGCTGGCAACCAACTCTCTCATGCCGACCGCGAGATAGTAACGGTAGCAGCATTGAGTGGTCTCGAAGGCGTTGACCCACAACTCGCAGCCCACAAGCGTGGAGCCGTAAACATGGGGAATAGCCAGGAACTGGTTGATGAACTCTGTGCCTGGCTCGACTATGAGGGCTATACCCTGCGCAGTAAATGGCCCAAGGGCGAACCAAATACCGCCTACGCCCAGTATTTCGTCGGCAACAGCTATCTGGCCGACGTGGGTGGCGGTGTACATAATGTCACCTTCGAGCCTAGTTGCCGTAATAACTGGCACATCCACCATAAGGCCGTGCAGGTGCTCATCTGCGTCGCAGGTCGCGGCTGGTATCAGGAATGGGGCAAGGAGGCCGTAGAACTAAAGCCTGGAGTAGTGATTGCCATCCCTGCCGAGGTCAAGCACTGGCACGGAGCCGCCAAGGACTCATGGATGCAGCACCTAACCTATCATAAGGATGTGCAGGAGGGAGCCACCAATGAGTGGCTGGAGCCTGTGACTCACGAAGTATATAACAAACTAAAGTGATATGAAGAAAGTCGTACTAGCAATGGCAGCACTGTTGACTATAAGCCTGAGTGCCTGCTCACAAGGAAACAAAACAAAAGAGAACAAAGAAATGAAAAAAGTATTGGTAGCTTATTTCTCGGCCTCTGGCGTGACGGAGGGCGTAGCCACGCAGTTGGCAGAGGTGACGGGCGGAGAACTGCTCAAGATTCAGCCCGAACAACCTTATACGGATGCAGACCTTGATTGGCGTGACAAACAGAGCCGTTCGTCTGTTGAGATGCAGAATAAGAACTCGCGTCCTGCCATTACTAACAAGTTGGCAAACATGCAGGACTACGATGTGGTCTATGTCGGATTCCCCATCTGGTGGTACACCTGTCCGACAATCATCAACACCTTCATGGAGGCTTACGACTTCAAGGGTAAGACCGTCATTCCCTTTGCCACATCTGGCGGCAGCAGCATCAAGAAAGCTTGCGAAGACTTGAAAGCAACCTACCCTGATGTAAACTGGAAGGAAGGAAAACTTCTGAACAGAGCAAGCAAAAAGGAATTAGAAAGCTGGGTAGAAGGATTGTAAGGAAGGAGACAATTCTCCTAATAAAACACAAAAGATTCCTCCGTATCACCACGATATGGAGGATTTTTCATAATTTTGCAAATAAATTGTGAAATAATGGATTTCCTGCCAAAAGACCCTGCCATATTGGTTTCGAGCGTGAATATGCTCCTGAGAGACGAGGAGTTTGACACGCTGGAAGCACTGTGCTATTCCTTTAGCAGAGATCCAAAGCAGATAAAGGAATAGCTCTACAAAAGAGGCTTTGTCTGGAGTGAGCAACAGAAACAGTTCAGGCCCATCGGCTACGACCAATGATTACGAAACGAGAGAACAGTGAGAGCAGAGCCGAACTTGTTCGGGCTATGCCGAGTCGTGAGCGAGGAAGAGCATTGCTCAAGGACAGCATAGAGACCGCATATAGCTTTCTGCACCAGAAACGGAACGTCTATATCCATTCTACCCTCGACTGCCAGAAGGATGACATAGAACTGGCCATTGGCAGCTATGTGGACGATATGAGCCAGGAACTCTATGAGGCCATATCTGACGGCAGGGCTGATTTCTTAAGAGACCACAAACGGTTTGGAGAGGATATTACTCAGGCTGTTGAAAGATTAGAGAAAATGTTATAAGAAGATATATGGAGAATTTTGAAGAGATACTGAGAAGAGACCTACACCAGTTCCTGCTGTCGATGAACGAGGTGGACGAGCGGTTGCCGGAATGTCCCGATGTCGAAGAGAAATGGGAAAGTATCGCCAAGGCATACATTCCCGATGGTATCAGAGAGTTTCAGGACTACCCATCGGCATCCCTCGGCTGGATGATGTATATCGGCATGGCCGTTGCCAAGATGTGGGACACGGAATGGGAGATCTACTCAAAGATCGAAGACCTCTATGCCTACATGCGCGACAAGCGGGGCTATGACAGCATGGATGAATACATCCGTGAGGAAGTGCTTTTGCTACAAGGCATAGACTACGCCGTTCTGGAAAAAGTTACTGGCGAATGTGCCTCCCGTGTCTATAATGCCCTGATGCACCAGCATCTGGAGCCAGGAACCAAGGAGGCATTCAATGGCTACGTCACCTGCCTGCACCAGCTCTACCTGATGGGAGCTGCCATCCAACTGAAGCGTATGGGCTATCACATGACAAAGATGAATTAATGTTTATTGAAACTATGAATATATTAACGACTGTAATTGCTGCCCTTGTGGCCTTGGAGCATTTGTATATCATGTACCTGGAAACAATAGCAACTGCTTCCAAGAGTACGTCAAGGGTGTTTGGCATCAGCACAGACAGGCTGAAAGACAAGAATATTTCTACCCTTTTAAAGAATCAGGGCGTATATAATGGCCTGATAGCCATTCTCTTGTTGTTTTCCGTTTATCAACAAGACTTGCTGTGGACTCGTCTGTTGTTTGGATATATTATCTTGGTTGCTGTGTATGGAGGACTCACGAGTAAACCAAGTATCATATTAAAGCAAGGTGGACTGGCGATTCTGGGTCTGATTTGTAGTTTCATCTGACTTCGACTGGACAGAATTCAAATAAAATGATAATGAGTAACAATAACAAAAATATGAAACAGATTGTAGCACTTTTTGCAGCTTTACTGATGGCTGCTACAAGCTATGGTGCCGACAAAGGCATCATTCGTAAGCGATTGTTCGATGCCGACTGGCAGTTCTCCAAGGACAGCACAACGTGGCGGACAGTCAACCTGCCACACGATTGGAGCATTGAGGGCGACTTCGATAAGGATGCGCCTGCAGGCCACGATGGAGCCTATCTGCCAACAGGTAAGGGGTGGTATAAGAAACAGTTTAGAGTTGAGAGTTTAGCGTTGAGAGAGAAGAAGCTGCGCCTGTATTTTGAGGGTGTGTATATGAATGCCGAGGTCTATGTGAACGGACAGAAGGCAGGTGGACATCCTTACGGCTACTCTTCGTTCTTCGTGGATATCACACCCTACGCGAAGATTGGCCAGAATGAGATTGAGGTGCGAGTGGATAATTCCCAGCAGAAGAACTGTCGCTGGTATAGCGGTTCAGGCATCTACCGCCATGTGTGGCTGCTGACTACAGGAAAGCGATACATCGACGAATGGAGTGTCAACGTGGCCACTCCCGACATCCATACGGTGGAAATCAAGGCTGAGGTGGTGATGGAGGACGGCACACGCAAACCCATCGAGAAGACCATTCATGTGGATAATCCACGCTTATGGTCGCCCGAGAATCCTTATCTCTACCATACGACGATCGAGGCAGAGGGTGATGTCGTGCCCGTCACGTATGGCATCCGTACCATCGAGTACTCTGCCGAGAAGGGACTGCAGCTGAATGGTAAACCTATCGTGCTCAATGGTGGCTGCGTGCACCACGACAACGGCATTCTGGGTGCTGCGGCCTTCGATGCTGCCGAATACCGTCGTGTTCGTCTGCTG
>JAGAAJ010000076.1 GCA_017615355.1 Prevotella sp. | reverse complement strand
TTCTCCATAGCCCGCCACGTGCCGAACACGTCGCCGTAGGCCTGATGGATGAGCAGCAGGTCGATGTACTCCGTCTGCAACTTGCGCAGGCTCTCGTCGATGCTCTTGGCGGCCTTTTCCTCGCCAGCATTCGAAATCCACACCTTCGTTACCAGGAACAGGTCTTCGCGCCTGATGCCGCTCTTGCGCCACGCATTGCCCACGCCCTCTTCATTCTGGTAGGCCTGTGCGGTATCAATCAGGCGATAACCCACACTCAGCGCATCCGTCACGCACCGTTCACACTCTTCAGGACTCACCTGAAACACGCCATAGCCCAATAGGGGCATCTCAACGCCATTGCTTAATTTTATGTATTCCATCATGTTATTTGCGATTTGACAATTTACAATTTATTTAATGATTGAACTATTTACTCCCCTCGCCCTTTGGAGAGGGGCTGGGGATGAGGCTTCTTATCCACTTTTCAACCTTTGCCTTTTCTGTACGCACCTCGTGGCCATAGATGCTGAAGCCTTTGGTGACATTAGCCCCAGCAAAGGCTGCTTTCACGTCCTCTACGCAATTGGCAAGGCCTGAGCCCTCATGGGTGGTGAAGGGGATGACGGTTTTGCCTTTAAGGTCGTTGGCGTGTTTCTTGAAGAAGGTGAACATCACCTGTGGATATGTGCCCCACCATACGGGCCCACCAATGAAGATGGTGTCGTACTGGTTCAAATCCACATCGCCCTCATATTCCGGCAACTCACCGTTCTTTGCCTCTTCCTTTGCCAGGTTGATCAGCGGCGTATAGGCCATCCCGTCGTACTTGTGCGTTACAATCTCGAACTGATCAGCACCCGCCAGCTCGCTGATGTAGTCGGCAACAATCTTTGTGTTGCCCACTTCAATGTTTCCTACTGCATAGTTGTCTCCCGCATGCGAGAAGAAAATAACGATTGACTTACCCATTGTACTTTGTTTTTGTTGTTTGACTTCTTGTTTGTTCTGACTGTTGCAGCCCGTGGTCAAGAGAAGCCCTACGACTGCGATGAAAAATGTTTTTAGTTTCATAATGATATTGTTTTTAACCGACTGCAAAGCTCGTGCAAGCCGAACGCAATGGAGCTCGTTCCAATTGCTGAGGCGCCGCCGAGTTTCGCGGTGTGATTCTGAATCACTCCGCAAAGTTACGACGATTTTTCCATACTATGGTTTCACAAAAAGCGTCACAATTTTCACTTTTTGCATAAAACGTTCGTTTATATATAGAATAATGTGTATTTTTGCGCAGTAGAATTTCAATTTTTGACGATTATGCAGGTAGATTTCCTGTATTCCACCGACTTCCAGGCTATGAATGCGCCTGAATTGAGCCACACCTGTATGCACTTGCTATGCACGGCTGGCGAGGGCAGTTTTGTGTTCAACGAGCGGTGCTATCACATCGTCAGGAACGACCTTGTTGTGATACCCATGCCTGCTCGCGTCAGTAATATTGCGGCGCATGCTGACATGCAGGTGGAGTGGTTTGCGGCAGACTATAAGTTCCTGCAGAACCTGCTGCCATCAAACAACTACAGCATCGGCGGCAGCATCTCGTTGAACCAAGATCCTGTCATCAAACTCACAGACGAGCAGGCCAGCCATCTGCTTGCCGACTTCCACCGACTGCGTGACCGCATGGGCGACCGCCATCTACTCTTCTACCGTGAATTGATGGGAAGCCTCTGCCTTACTATGATGTATGATATCTTCGAGGTTCATGCTCAGCGTGATGCTACTGACACCCACAGCGACCGCACGGCCTATATCGTGAAACAACTCATGGCACTGCTCGCTACCGGCATCAGCCGCACAGAACGCGATGTGAGCGACTATGCCGAGCGTCTGAACGTGTCGCCCAAGTATCTCTCTGCCACCGTTAAGCGCGTAACGGGTCATAGCGTCACCTCTTACATCGACCGCCACACCGTGCCCATACTGAAAGAGTATTTGAATGATGAGCGCCTGTCGCTCACCCAGATAGCCGAACAGATGAATTTTGCCTCTCTCTCGTACTTCAGCCGCTACTGCACCAAGCACCTTGGCCAGTCGCCCAGCGAGTACCGCCAAAGCCTTCAACCGAAGTAAACACTTTTTTAAAAGACTGCGCTGAATAGCATCGTCAAAGGCATCCATGTGTTTGGACAGGAACCGCAGACAGATTGCCTTCAGTGCCTCTATCTTCTCGTCTTATACTGCTTTAATCAAGAAAAGTCACGTAAACGTTGGAGTAGTCTTCTTCTTTTCCCGCTAACACCTTATTTGAACCATTTCTTTTTCAGCCACTCCGCGCAATCCGTCAAGGATCTCGTAACGCGGTTTTGAAGCTTTTTTCGATATATTATTTGTAATCGTATAATCTTACGTGGAGTATCTTCCATTCGCCGCAGGCGATGCGGACATGGCGACCTTGATGGTCTTGGTCGCCGTTCAGTCGTCGCTGGTAATGCATTCGTCCTTCTTCGTCAATGCTTACCTCATCAACGCTGGCAATGCCCTTTCTCGCTCCCTTGAAACTTGAAACCTGACTCTTAATACTTGAATCTTGAGTTCCTGCGGCCACGAAGCCGTCTTCGCCCAGTATCTGTTGTTGAGCGTGAGTCTTTTCGTAGGCTGATGCAAAAGTTACGACGACACCAGTTCCTGCCAATAGATACTCGTTATTGGCAAGTTTCTGTAGGATGGCTCCACCCTCTGGCCATGTTGAGCCGTCGGTGGCACGAGGATCCCAAGGCAATGTAAAGTAATGACGACAGGTGATGACCATTCCATCATTCTCGATGATGCGTTCCTTGTCTTCCTGATCGAAAAGGAAACCGTAAGAGGTGAGGGGTGAGTGGTGAGAGGCGAGAGAATAGACTTGGCGCAATAAGTTATATGCCTGCGATACCGACTCAGTCTCTTTGGGCGATGCCTGGTCGATGGCGAAGGGCGAGAATCCCAAGGCCTGATGCTCACCAAAGGCATACATTGCACGGGCTCCGCTGTTCTCACAGCAACGGCTTTCTGGGATAAAGAGGCGGTTGTTGGGTAGCGCATATTGGTCAGCCCAGCCCTTGAACCCCGTATCGTAGATGTCGGGAGCCAGACAGAGCAACTGCGGCGCACCATAATGCCAAAGGTCGATGAGATGTGCCAAGGGGCCTGCCGACGGATATTGCCCAGGCTGGCGGCCACGACTGTTCATCGCTGCATTTACATAGAGTGGCATCTGGGTGTATTTTCGGGCGGTCTCGCAGAGTCGGCCGACATACTTGGCATAATAGTAGGCCATGAAAATCTCGTCGGTGTAGATGTCATCACCGAAGACCTCCTTCCAAGAAAGTGAAGAATGAAGAGTGAAGAGTGAAGAATTTATCCGTGCTTTCAACCAGGGATGCAGCGTCTTCTGGTTCTTTTTAAGATAGCTGATAAGTTCCTGCGGCACGCCTTTTTGATATACCTCTTCTGCCAGAGGAGAGTGGTCGCGGGCATCCTCCAGCATACCAATTTCGTTTTCCACCTGAATCATTGTCACCACGTCGCTTCCTGTCTCGCAGATATGTTTCACCAGTGCCTCAAATGCCTTATTGTCAGCCTGAAAAACATTTTCTGAAAAACAACAGGCAATCTCTAACGGCTTACCCTGCTGCGTCCTAGCTCGTGGGAAACGCTTTGTGTCCTGTTTAAACCACAACGGTGCATAGCACGACATCGAGTTCTTCCATGCGCCAAACCACAGGAATACCACTTTCAGTTGCAGATTGCGAGCTTGTTGGATGGTGCTGTCGATGAGGGTAAAGTCGAACTTACCTTCTGTAGGCTCCATCAGTTCCCAGTAGGCAGGCACCAGCACCGTGTTTAGTCCCAACGTTTTCATGCGGGGCATCACCTCGTC
>JAGAAJ010000075.1 GCA_017615355.1 Prevotella sp. | reverse complement strand
GACCGTGATATCGGGTATGGGTGAACTTCATCTGGACATCATCCTGGACCGTCTGCGTCGTGAGTTCAAGGTGGAGTGTAACCAGGGTAAGCCCCAGGTTAACTATAAGGAAGCCATCACCAAGACCGTCATGAACTATCGTGAGGTCTACAAGAAGCAGTCGGGTGGTCGCGGTAAGTTCGCTGACATCATCGTCAACGTAGGTCCCGTGGACGACGACTGGGATATCGCCAAGGACGGCGGACTGCAGTTCGTCAACGAGGTGAAGGGTGGTAACATCCCCAAGGAGTTCATCCCCTCAATCCAGAAGGGCTTCGAGGCAGCCATGAAGAATGGTATCCTCGGCGGCTATCCGCTCGACTCGCTGAAGGTGACCGTCGTCGATGGTGGCTTCCACCCCGTCGACTCCGACCAGCTCTCATTCGAGATCGCTGCCCAGATGGCTTACAAGGAGGCTTGCGCCAAGGCTAAGCCCGTGCTGATGGAGCCCATCATGAAGCTCGAGGTGGTGACACCCGAGGAGAACATGGGTGACGTCATCGGCGACCTGAACAAGCGTCGTGGCCAGGTGGAAGGCATGGAAGAGAGCCGCAGCGGCGCCCGCGTTGTGAAGGCCCAGGTGCCCCTGAGCGAGATGTTCGGCTATGTCACCGCTCTGCGTACCATCACTTCAGGCCGTGCTACCAGCTCTATGGAGTACGACCACCACGCACCGCTCTCCAGCGCCCTTGCCAAGGCTGTGCTCGAAGAGGTGAAGGGTCGTGCCGACCTGGTGTAAGAAGAAACTTGAGTCGAAATGACGTTATGACGTTATAACGAAATAACGTAATAACGAAATAAAATAACTCCCGGAATCGTTTCCTGCGGTTCCGGGAGTTTTTGTGTGCGCCTCGCACCTATTTTTTTTGATGGCCGACTGAAAAAACTTGTCAGAAATTTGTGAGAAGTTCAAATAAAAGTGTACCTTTGCAAGTCGGAATGATGCTACTAGCTGAAACGGCTGTGTTGAAAATGACGAGACATTCTATACTACTGACATTCATACTGCTGATATTAGTGGCAGTTGGCGGCTGCACAAACCGCAAACAGCTGCCGGCAATCGGCGATGGCGGCTTCAACGATGCCGAAGGCTTCAACCGGGCCGACTCCATCGTCTCGGCCATCGGCGATGCGCGCGACAACAACGTGCGCGTCCTGACTGTCATCGATAGTCTCGAAAGGGCGGGTGAGCTCTCGCTTCCGAAGACCATTTTCTATCGCACCATCACTTACAACCTGATGGGCCAGTATCGCACCTCGCTGCGGCTCTATTCGCAGCTGAGCAGCATCGACATGAACGACATCGCCACCGAGGCCGACCTCGATGCCTACCTCTATTCCTACAACAACTATGTGCGCCTGCTTTGCGAGATGCGACGCTACGACCGTGCCCTGCGCGAGGCCAACGCTGCCGACCGTAAGCTCAAGGCTGCCGGCTATGACGCCTTCACCGAACACCACGACATTGCACAGACCATGGGCGAGTGTCAGCTCTACCTGGGACAGACCGACCTGGCAGCCCAGAGCTTCAGGAAGTCGCTGCAGGGCGTACACACCCGTCTGGCTGTCCATCACGACCCGCTGGACTACCGCGAGTGCCAGAAGTGTATGAATGCCATCGTCAAGGTGTATATGCAGACAGACCGCTATGCCGAGGCCGCACCATGGATAGCCGTGCAGGACTCGCTCTATGCCGTGGCCGATGCACATCCTCAGCGTGATACCGTGTTCTTGGACGAGATGAAGGCCGACATCTGCTACAGCAAGGCGCTGCTGGCCCATGCCCAGGGACGTGAAGCCGATGCCGAGCGTGCCTTCAGCGACTATCAGTCTACGCATACAGCCGCACAGCTGGGCAGCGTCATCAACAGCACCGAGTATTTGCTGCTGACAAATCGCTACGACGAGGCGGCACACAACTACGAGCAGCTGGACCACTTCCTGAAGTCGGGCGGCTATAAGGCCGACTTCGAGAACTTCGGCCTTTACATGATGCCCAAGTTCCGCGCCAACCTCTTGGCCGGACACACTGACTCAGCCCTGCGCACAGCCATGATCGTGGCCGAGTATTACGATTCCGCACTCGTCCGCCAGCGCAGGATCGACTCCGACCTGCTGACCACCTTCTACGACACCGAGGGCAAGGAGCGACAGATAGCCGAGCAGAGTGCCGAGCTGTCACAGCAGCGGCTGCTCACCCTGGTCATCGTCTTGATTGTCTTCGTCCTTTTCGCCGTCATCTATACCATGCAGCGCCGCAAGGCATACAAGAAGCTCGATGCCACCAACCGCCAGCTGGTCGCTGCCAACGAGCAGCTCGATGCCACCAACCACCAGCTCGTCATTGCCAACGAGAAGGCCAAGGAGTCGTCGCGCATGAAGACCAATTTCATCCGGCAGATCTCCCACGAGGTGCGCACACCGCTCAATATCATCTCAGGATTCACGCAGGTGCTGGCAGTCCCCGACATCAAGCTCAGCAGCGACGAGCTGCAGGACATCAGCCGGCAGATCATGGATAACAGCGAGCGCATCACACATTTGATTGACCAGATGCTCGACCTCAGTCAGCTGAATCGCAACGCCGACATCGAGCGCAACGACATGGTACGTCCTTCCGACATTGCCGTCCTGGCCATCACCTTGAGCGGCATCCGCGAGGCCGATCACCTGCAGCTGCAGCAGCAGGTGTCGCCGCAGGCCGAACAGCTGACCATCGTCACCAATCAGAAGTCGGCAGCCAAGGCTTTGGCCTTGTTGCTCAGCAATGCCGCCAAGTTCACCCTGCCCCTTGCATCCGAGGAGAAGAAGCTGCGTGTCACGCTGATCATCGATACGACGCCGACGCATGTGGCCTTCACGGTCGAGGATACCGGCATCGGCGTCCCGCCAGAGCAGGTGGAGAACATCTTCCACGAGTTTGTGCAGCTCGACGAGTTTACCGACGGCACCGGCATCGGCCTTTCCATCGCTCGCTCGCTGGCACGCCACATGGGCGGCGACGTCATCCTCGACACCGCCTACACCGATGGTGCCCGCTTCGTGATGACACTGCCCAAATAATTAAAAAATATTAAATATCGTTCGTGTTTAGGTTGCAGGAGTTGCGTATGTCACGAAATATGCGTACCTTTGCAGCCCGTAATAGAGAAAGCACGTCTGTCGCTGAGCAAATGACTCTTTAGCGGCAGGCGGGAAAATTAAAAAATTAACAATTCAAAAATCAAAAAATGAGTCAGAAAATCAGAATCAAGCTGAAGAGCTACGACCACAAATTGGTCGACAAGTCAGCAGAGAAAATCGTGAAGGCCGTGAAGGCTACGGGTGCTATCATCAGCGGTCCCATTCCCCTTCCCACTCACAAGCGTATCTACACCGTCAACCGCTCGACCTTCGTCAACAAGAAGGCTCGTGAGCAGTTCCAGCTGAGCGACTACAAGCGCCTCATCGACATCTACAGCTCAACCGCTAAGACCGTCGACGCACTGATGAAGCTCGAACTCCCCAGCGGCGTGGAGGTGGAAATCAAGGTCTAGGATTACCCTCTCAAAAAAAGATAAGAGCAGCGCACCGTTTCGTGCGTTGCTCTTTTTTATGCGCCCTCGCATGGGCAATGAAAAAGCCCCCGAAATTGGGGGCTTATTCGTTTTTTGTTTATTGTTTCAGAAGATTGAGCTTCACCTGCGGAGCGAGGGCGTTGCTGACTGACTCTTTGTACTCCGTCAGACGGGCTGAGGCCTGACAGCGGATGTCCTCTACATTGGCGCCGATGAGGAAGTTGTAGGTGCCGGCCTCCACCAGCCACTGTGAGCCGCCTTCGTCGAATGAGGCGAGCTCACGCTTCTGTATCTTCATCACGAGGCGCTGGCTCTCGCCGGGCTGCAGCTCGCGCGTCTTGGCAAAGGCCTTCAGCTCTTTCGCGGGCTTCTCCAGCTGGCCGGCAGGGGCGCTGACATAGACCTGTGCCACCTCCTTGCCGCTGACGCTGCCCGTGTTCTTCACCGTCACTTCCAGAGTAACGAGATCGCCCTGCACAGTTACCTTCGGCTTCTCGTAGGCGAAGGTGGTGTAGCTCAGGCCATAGCCGAAGGGATAGGCCACATTACGACCGAAGGTGTCGAAGTAGCGGTAGCCCACGTAGATGTCTTCCTCATGGTTGGTGTAGTCATGACCTGGAATAGGCATCTTGTTGCCCATCATGGCTTCGAAGGTATAGGTATCGATATTGCCAGGGAAGTTCTTCGTGGAGGGATGGTCGGTGGCAGCGAGGGGCCATGTCATGGTCAGACGGCCTGAGGGATTCACCTTGCCCGTCAGGATGTCGGCGATGCTGTTGCCGCCCTCCATGCCTGGCTGCCAGGCGCAGAGGATGGCGTCGGGATAGCCACTCCATGAGGCTGTCTCGATGACGCTGCCGGAGTTGATGATGACGATGACGGGCTTGCCAACTGCATGGAAGGCGTTGCAGACGTCCATGATGAGGGCACGCTCCTCGGGAATGAGGTTGAACTCGGTGTCGATGTCGCGGTCGATGCCTTCACCTGCCTGACGGCCGATGGTGATGATGGCGGCGTCGGCTGCCTGCACTTCCTTGTTGACGGCGATGGGCGAGAGCGAAATCTCGGGATATTTCTGCTGGCCCATCATCTCGGTCTGGAACCATTTGGCTGGATGGCGCTCGGCCTGGAACTTCACCTTGGCATAGTCGATGTACTTACGATAGATGTCGGTCAGGGTAGGCGACGAGCTGATGCCTGCGTTCTTCAGGCCCTGCAGCATGTCGACGACGTAGGGCGGATGCACGCAGCCGGAGCCTGTGCCGCCGGAGAGGAAGTCGTAGGAGTTCTCGCCGAAGAGGGCGACGGTCTTGACGTTGAAAGGCAGGACGCCGTTGTTCTTCAGCAGGACGATGCCCTCGCAGGCACTCTGGCGGGTGATGGCGGCATGGGCCTTGAAGTCGGGATTGTTGCTGGCGGGATAGTGGCGGAAGCTGGGTGTCTTCACGATGTACTCCAACATACGGCGCACATTGCGGTCGACATCGGCGATGTCGAGCTTGCCGTTCTTCACACCGGCGATGATCTCCTCCACCTGCTTGGGCTGTCCCGGCTCCATCAGGTCGTTGCCGGCATGTACCTCGCTGATGGTGGTCAGACCGTTGCGGATGCCAATCCAGTCGGTCATCACGATGCCTTTGAAGCCCCAGTCGTCGCGCAGGATCTTTGTCAGCAGGTCGTGGTTGCCCATCGAATACTGGCCGTTGACCTGGTTGTAGGATGCCATGATAGTCCAGGGCTGGCTCTCACGGACGGCTATCTCGAAGCCGCGGAGGTAGATTTCGCGGGCAGCACGCTGGCTGACACGCTCGTCGACGCTGGTGCGGTCGGTCTCCTGAGAGTTCACGGCGAAGTGCTTGGCGCTGACGCCGACACCCTCTTTCTGTACGCCCTGGATATAGGCGGCGGCAATCTTTCCCGTGAGCAGCGGGTCTTCGGAATAATACTCGAAGTTGCGGCCGCAGAGCGGGTTGCGGTGCAGATTCATGCCTGGGCCGAGGATGACGTCGCAGCGGTATTCCTTCGTCTCATTGCCGATGGCCTGTCCCACCTGGCTTACCAGCTCGGTGTTCCACGTAGAGGCCAGACAGGAGCCGATGGGGAAGGCGGTGGCGTAGTAGGTCTTGTCCGTGCCCTTGCGGGTGGGGTCGATGCGCACGCCGGCAGGGCCGTCGGTGAGCACGGTGGCAGGGATGCCCAGACGGGGAATGGCGGGCGACGTGCCGGCAGCTCCGGCCACGAGGTCGGCCTCGCCGCCTACAACGGCTGTGCTGCCGAAGAAGTTGTTGGCACCGCCAACCAGTAGCTTTGCCTTCTCCTCAAGGGTCATGGCTTTCATCACTTCGTCGATGTTGTCGGCGGTGAGTTGAGGGGCCTGCTGGGCTTGGGCTGCAGCGGCCATTGCAGTTGCTGTCATAATCAGAAGAATTTTTTTCATAGTGTCTTTGGCTAAATGATTATACTTGTTGTCTTTGGATGGATTGTCCTGTTTGCTCTACGGACTTTATTTGTCTTTGACTGTTTTATTCTACGGACTCTTTGGACTTGATGGACTGATCTTTTTGTCATTTTAGTCCGTAGACTTATATTATTCTACGGACTCTTGGGACTTTTTGGATTGTCCTTTTTGTCCTTTTAGTCCGTAGACTTATATTATTCAACGGACTCTTGGGACTTTTTGGACTGTCCTTTTTGTCCTTTTAGTCCGTAGGTTTATATTGTTCTACGGACTTGATGGACTTTTTGGACTGACTTTTTGTCCTTTTAGTCCGTAGACTTATTTCCCCCTAGAAATAGAACTATTCCTTGGAACTGAAACGGTTGACTATAGTGTGGATACCATCGGCAAGGTCCTCCTCGTTGAAGTTGATGACATAGCCGAGTTCGCAGCCGGTGAGGCGCAAGTAGGTATACAACTGTTTCTCAAAGAGCTTGCGGTACTCAGTGACGGATTTCAGCTCAAGTATCACCTTGTTGTCAACGATGATATCAAGGCGTAGGTCATTGGTCAAAGGTTCCCCCTTGTAGGTGACCGGTATAGGTTTCTGACGCTCCACAGAGAATCCGTTGGCCTGCAGTTCGCGGCAGAGAGCTTCTTCGTAGATACTTTCCAACAGACCTGGCCCTAGTTCATCGTATACGTTGTAGGCACAGCGGAGTATTCTGTAAGTGTAACTTCTATCCATTCTTTTCTATGGCTTGTTAGTTATTCTTTCTACGGACTCTTGGGACTTTTTGGACTGTCCTTTTTGTCATTTTAGTCCGTAGACAATCTTAGCGAATGACGAGGACGAAGCCGCCACGAGGCTGCATCTTGACCGATGCAGGCAGGGCACCGGGCTGCGTGATGGTCCAGGGATTGTCGGCGTTGCCGCTGTCGGCGAAGCTGGTGATGCGCTTGCCCTGAATAAAGTTGAGGTTGAGGGCGACGGTCTTCTCAGCATCGGTGCCGTTGATGCCTGCCACATACCAGGTGGCACCTGAGCGACGGGCGATGACGGCGTGGTCGGCAGGATTGCCGCTGACGAGACGCGTCTCATCCCACACGCTGGGCAGATGGCCGAGAAAATACTGCACCATTGCCGGCTGTGCGAGGAAGCTCTCGGGACGGTCGGCCAGATGCTGCAGACCGCTCTCGAAGAGCACCGTCAGCGCCAGCTCATGGGCGTGGCTGGTGATGTGCGGATGCTGCGAGTCGCTGAAGGCACAGGGCGTATAGTCCATCGGGCCGATGACGTTGCGGGTGAAGGGCAGGGTGGCATTGTGTGCAGCCGCCTTCTTGGTGAAGTGAGGCACATTGTTGTACCACTCAGCGCCATAGACGCCCTCCGTCGACATAAGGTTCGGCCATGTGCGCTGCCATCCGCGAGGGATAGGGGCGCCGTGGAAGTTGACCAGCAGGTGGTGACGGGCAGCACTCTCGAGGAGGTCGATGCAGTAGTCCATGTTCTGCTGTGTGTCGCCGCTGAAGAAGTCGATCTTCACGCCGGCTACGCCTATCTTCTCGCACCAGGCGAATTCCTTCTCACGATCCTCGGGCTTGTTCAGACGGAACTTCGGGCCAGGGGCGCCGTTGATCCAGCCTATTGACGAGTTGTACCAGATGAGTGGCTTCACACCCTTGGCATTGGCATAGGCCACAGCATCCTCGATGGTCTTGCCCTCGTTGGAGGCCACCTTGTCCATCTCGTCCCACTCGGCATCGATGAGCACGTAGGGCAGGCCCAGGGCAACGGCCATGTCCACATATTTCTTGATGATGTTGAAGTCGTTGGAGCCGTGATTGTAGGCCCAGTAGACCCATGACACGACGCCCGGCTTGATCCAACTGGTGTCGGCAATCTTCGAGGGCTCGCTGACATCGGTCACCAGCGTCGACTGCACCACCTCGGCCAGCGTGCCCACGATGACCACACGCCAGGGGGTGTGGCCAGGCCAGGGCTTGCCCTGCTCGTCGCGCTTGTCGGGCACTACACGGAAGGTCTCACCCTCATTGAATAAAGATGAGGCGCTCTGTCCCTGCTCGATGTTGGCCTCGGTAATCAGCGCAAAAACGTTTTCGTTTTCGTTTTGGTTTTCGTTTTGTTTCCCGGGCTCCACCAGCAGCGGATATCCCCAATGGGTGTTGTTTTCATTTTGTGTGATCGAACCTCCAAAGCCGCCCAGGGTCTTCACGTTGGCAGTGGTCGACATGGGGAAGAAACCCTCGTAGCCGTCGCTCCATTGTTGCATCCAGCGCTTCGTGCCTTCAGGAATGATGTAGGCCGTGGGCTCTTTTCCGTTTTCGTTTTGGTTTTCGTACCTAAACGCAAGGCCGTCATTATAGAGGCGGAGAACCATGCCGCCCACGCGGTATTCATTGCCCTCGTTGGTGCAATGCAGGCGCTTGCCCGTCAGCATCTGGTACTCCTCGCTGAGGCGTCGTGCTGCCACCTGTCTTGGCATCGTTGCCCGCTGGTCGATGACGATGTCCATCACCTGCCTGGCTGCGTAGAACAGCTTCAGGTGCCCGTTGTTCACTTCCATTGTCAGCATGCCGTTGGGCGACGTGCCCTTCCATGCCTTTGCCGGCATTGCAAGCAACAAGCCTGCAACCATCATACATACATAGATTATTCTCTTCATCGTTGTTATAGTTTTTTTGTTTGCAAACAGTGATTATTTCGACAGCTGGCGGACGTACTTCACCGGCACACCGTCACCCTTAAGCAAATCGGCGAAGTCTTGCGGGCTATAGGTGACAGGGCCGCGCATCAGCTCAGGAATGTTGTAGTTCTTCAGGAACTGACGGTGATAGTCAGGATCGGCACAGGGTAGCTCGAATGGTTTGTCGAAATGGCCGTCGGCATTGCAATGTGCGAAGAACGGACGGGTGAACGATCCGTCGTCGCGCCGACTGCTGAACACAATCCACCTTCCATTGCTTGACCAGGTGTGATAGCTCTCCGTCTCGGGCGAGTTCACCTCGTCCAAGGGGCGCACCTCACCTGTCTGCAAGTCCATCAACCACAGGTCGGCATCGTGGTGCCAGATGTGGAACACACCATGGTCGGCCATCGAGAAGAGCAGGAATCGGCCATCAGGCGAAATGCGGGGAAGGAGGGCACTGCCGTGTTTAGAGGTGAGAGGTGAGGTGTGGGAGGTGAGAGTTGTGTCTTGAGCTATGATACTATCGGTTTGAGCAACGAGGCTGTCGGTCTGAGCAACGAGATTGTCGGCTAAGATCACCAATTCCCTCGGGCCGAACTGCTTGGTGTCGGGGTCGAAGCTCTTGCGGTAGATATTATAGTGGAGACTGTCGTAGTGGGCGATGACATCGGCGATGATATCCTGATTGGAGCTGTCGCGGACGAAATGGGCGCTGCTGTAGTAGAGTGTGCGGCCGTCGGGAGCCCAAGCGGGGAATACCTCCAGCTCGTCATCGCGGTTTTCGATGTTGGTCACCTCGTCACTGTCGATGTCGTAGGCAATAAGGTCGCTCTGGCTGTCGTACACCTCAATCTTGTCGCGGTTGGTGGTGAAGAAACTCTGATTGGTGTGGTTGGTGCTGTAGACGATGAGCTTCATCCACGGATGCCAGGCGGGATAGACACCTGCGGAGATAATGGAGTCGTTCTTCATGTTCACCTTCTTCAGCTGCCCATCGTAGGCAATGACGGTGCCGCCGTTCTTCTGGCGTGCATGAAACTGCATACGCTCGGGGTTGTACTGTTGGTAGTTGTGACAGTTGATGCACTGGCCATCGACCTCGAAGCTGCATAGCATATTGTCGTAGATGACACTCTCGTCGAAGTTCTCAAGGCAGCGCTGGCTGATGGTCAGGGCCTCGTAGCTGACGTAGGAAGGCGGGATGAGTCGGAAGCTGAGCCATGGGTCGATGCTGTCAGGCGAGACGGTGATGGTGAACGGCTTGTAGTGTGTCCAGCGACTGTCGTGGCGGGCAAAGACATCGACTTGGATATCCTTACCTTTGGCAGCTGACGTCATCTCTTTCCAGTCGTCGATATCGGGCTGCATTTTGTCGGCACAGACAATCTCGATGTCGCCTACCTTGTATCGTGCCACCATCTCGTCGGCCTCTTCATCGAGTTCGAAGGTCAGCGGCGCAATGTTCACAGGAATGGTGACGTTGACGTAGTCGGGATAAATCTTCGGCCACTCATTCTTCTCGACATACTCTGTAGGCAGCTTGGTACCACAGGAAGAGAGGAAAAATAATAAAAGTACAAATGAATAAAAAAACGTCGGTTTATGGATGCTCATAATAATCTGTGTTCAATGATCAATTATCAATGTATTAGTCTGCGGCTTAGTTTTGCGCAGGGAAATCCACGAGGTCATAACGGTAGAAATACGTGTTGCCGAAAACGGGATAGAGCGCTGTCTTGGCCTCCTCAAAAGTATAGCGTGGAGCTGACATGTCAAAGCGTTCGTAGTTTTCTTTCACGGCAGGGCTGATGGGGAATCGGTCCAGATTGGGTATCTCTTTCTGTAAGCCGAACAGATAGGCAGCCTCCTGTAGGTGAATGGGCCAGGGCCTGTCGGGATAGAGAAGTAAGTAGTTGTGTAGATGAGGCAAGAAGAGTGAGGGATCCTTCAGTTCCATAGATGCATACAGCGCCTGCTCCAGAAAGACGGGATCGGCGGTGTAGTTGCTAAGCGCAAGACGTCTCATCAGGAATTTCTCCACCAGGTTATGATCGGTGGTCAACTCATCATCGTAATGACTCATGTGGCTGATGAAGTCCATCTCCGGCATCTTGGCAATGTTCTCGGGATGCTCGGTCAGCTGCAAGAGCTCCTCGGCCCATGTGTCGTAATACATCGTCTGTTTCAGCAGACCCAGATACTTGCGTGCCAGCTGTATCTCACCATTGACAAGGGAACACTTCGCCATATACTTCAGCTGCTCTGTACGCCATCCGAACTCCACTCCACGCTCCATGCACAGGTGGTAGCTATAGTTGGGCATACCATAATAATAATAGATGAGTGGGCCTACCGAGTTGATGGCGCGGATGTCGAAGGGTGCATCGCACTTTTTACAGCCGTTCTTGTAGTGATACATCTCATTGCCCTGACGACCCAGATTGGCGAGGGCCAGGTTGCGCATCATCACGATGGCTCGGGTGGGCGTGTCATCCGGATCTGTTGATTTCTCCAGCTCCATGGCTTCCTCCAGCACACCCTCCCAGTCCAAGTGGTCTATGCAGTGCTGCATGGCCAGCTCGCGGTGGAAATTCTTGTCGCGATACCAGTTGTGGTAGGTGTAGAAGGCGGCAGCGAGGAGGAGGATTAGTCCCAGCAGACCTTCTCCCAGCACCTTCCATTTGGGGACTGAAGAGGTCACTTTCTTAACTTTGGAAGCTTCATGCCTACAGGGAAGGACACTCATCACCAGGAAGAACGCCAAAAGCAGGAGGAATGGCACATAGTACGAAGCATATTCCTCCAGGACATAATAGAGCGGCAGTTTGGCGACGTAGATATTCTCCACGTTGATCTGGTAATAGACAAAACGATAGAAGAACAACGGCAATAGCCATACACTCAAAAAGCCAGTCAGACTGACGGCCAATGCCGACAGACGATGCGGTTCCAGTCGCCATATCCATATAGCCATAAGCAGTGTGGCACCTAAGCCGTAGACACCTAACAGCGGATAGCCCACGAAGCAGCTCAGCACGACAAAGAGACATAGCAGCAGCGGCTTCATCCATGCCCCACGGGTATTTTGTAGCGCAATCTTTTCGTTCAGTACCCTAAAGGCCCACAGGAGTGCTATGGCAGCTGTCGTTCCGATAGTGGCAAGGAATACGTGGCCGCGCAGTTTCAGGATGTAGACCCAGTAGCCCATGTCGACGATGGTGACTAGCAGGAAGAGAACTGGAATGACGGTGATGGGCATCCAACGGCTGTTGACGTGGAAAGCCTTCTTTACCAACCACATCAGCAACAGCCACCAGGCACACAGCATCAGTACACCAACCCATTGGTGGAAGAGAAACTGCGTGAACCAGGTACCTATCCACGACAAGAAGCCGCCTGGCTCTACCATCTGTTCCTTGAAGAATATCTTGCTGTTGAGGAACAGGTTCTCCTCTTGCAGCTTCCAGAGAAAGTCGGACTCGAAAATCAGAAGCAGGCTGGCGATAACCACAAGGGCTAATACCGGTACTGTGAACGAAGGTATGTTGTTGAGTTTTTTCATGCTATGGTCTTACGATGAATTTCTTTCCATTCTTGATGTAGATGCCAGGCTTGAGAGCCTTGCCGTTGACACAGCGGCCATCAAGCGTGTAGATGTCGTCTGTGCTGAGAGCTGAATGGTGAATGGTGGGAGCTGTGACACCATTGGTCAGCGAGTGATGGCGCAGGGCAGAACGAACGGCGCGCCATGCGGGTTTCGGCTGCATGCCTGAGTTGTAGAGCAGCGGGTTGGAGCCGTTGCGCCAAGAGTCGTTGTCCTTGATGCCCCAGATAACCATGTTCGGGCAATTGTCATTCTTCAACACGATGTCAGTAATGACACGGTAGAGGCGAGCCTGCTCCTCCAGATTCTCTGACGACGTGCTGGGTATGCCCATATCCAGCTCGGTGATGATGCATTTCATGCCATCCTCGCTGAAGTGCTTGATGGTTGCGTCAAGCTTCACTGAGTCGACTTCATCTATGGAGAAATGGCACTGAAGGCCCACACCGTCGAGGGGAACATTCCGGCTCTTGAGGTGTTTGGCCAGGTTGTAGAAGGCCACGGATTTTGCTTTGCCCTGATGCTCCACGCCGTAGTCGTTGAGGTAGAGTACAGCGTCAGGATCTGCACGATGGGCATAGACGAAAGCAGAGTCGATATAGTCATCGCCGATGGCACGCTGCCACACGGTCTGCCGCAAGGTGTAGCCATCGGGATTGGTGCGGATGATACTCTGATCGTCGTCCAAACACTCGTTCACCACATCCCATTCCGTCACCTTGCCCTTAAAATGGTGCATGACATTGGTGATGTGACTCTTCATAATGTCAAGGGCTTGCTGGCGGCTCCAGTTCTTATCGTTCTTCTTGCCGTCGCTGCTCAGCCATGTGGGCTGCTGCGAGTGCCAGACGAGACAGTGGCCTCGAATGGCCATATTGTTGCGCTGGGCAAAGCTAACGAGATTGTCGGCGCTGCCGTAACTGAACTGTCCCTGACTAGGCTGCAGGGTCTCCATCTTCATCTCGTTTTCGGCCACCATCATATTGAACTGACGGCCGGCCTCGTCGCGTTCGCTCTGGTAACCTTTGTAGGTGCTCATCGCCACGCCGATGTACTTGCCACACTGCTCAGCATAATATCGCAGGGTGTGTGTGTCGGCAGCATCGTCAATGCCGTCATTATAGTAAGGCCCCATGCCGGGATTGTCCGGATGATCCGGGTTGTCAGGGTTGTCTGGATCGTCGGAGTCTTTGAGTGAGATGACACGGGCCTTCAAGGTGTAAGTGCCATCGTCGGTGCTTTCAATGAGTTCCCATGTGTATTTGCCAGGCTGCTTCAGCTCGAACTGACAATTGTCGGCTTTACTCGTAGCGGTGAGGAGGAGAAACTCGTCGCCCACCTCGAAGGAAGCGTCTTTGGGCAATGTGAGCTGGATGAGGGGCATCTTGTCGCCATTGGTGAAGTCCTGCTGCATAGAGGAATACTTCACGCTGCCGCTAACGATGAGTGATGACTGAATTTTGAACCGAAGTATGGAAGCGGGATGCAGTGTGAGGTTGGGTTGTACGGAGGACGTGGCGAAGTTTTGTAGGGTGAGTGTGCCGACGGTATCGTCGCCCGGCTCGATGGTGCCGTAGTTGTCGACGCTGCCGCCGATACTGCCCGTGCCACCAAGGATGCCGTCTTCGAAGACATAGGCAATAGCTTCGCTGGCGTTGGGCTTTGCACCCAGACCGCCTCGTTTCTTCCCTTGTTGGGCCTCGCTGGCATTGTTGTTGATAAGGACACGTCCGCTGAGGATGCGCAGGGCACCATTGACGTAGTTGTCGTTGCCGGTGATACGCAGCGTGCCTGAACCCTCCTTGACGATACCCACTTCTGTATCTTCGCGATAGTCAGTTGAATGAATGTCACCGGCCAGCGTGAAGTCGGTGTTCAGTCCGCCAAGGAGATAGTAGGCATTGCGCTCTTTCTTCATATAGCCTAACAGCGTGGAACCCGCTTCAGTATCCAAGTGACCGATACGGAAACCTGCACCCGATGTGTTAGCCTCACAGCAGATGGTGGCACCCTGGTGCAGGGTGACGTGGTTGTTCGCCATCGATGGATTCACCTTGCCCGATTTTGCATCGTCGAGGGCATTCTCAGCGGTCGAGCTTTTGCCTCCGTGAGCTAATACCACGCCGTAGAAGCCTGCGGATGAAGAGTTCTCAGGGAAGGGATAGATGTGCACGTCGCCTTTGTAGCTTGTCCAGTTGGGCCATTTCTTGTCCTTGTCGCCGAGATAGCAGCGCTCACCGCCAGCGTAGAGATTGAGTATGCCGCTGCCGCTGATAGTAGACGAGAAATAGCAGTATCGCGCCATCTTCACGTTGACGATGTTGTTTTGGCTGATGGAGAAAGCCGCGTTATAGCTGATGTAGCTCGATGAGGTGTTGTCACCACTAATATCAATGGTGCGTTCTTCAGCGAAGGAGCTCATCGACACTGCCAGCATTACTACCGGCAAGAGTTTTCTTGTCATTCGTAGAAAGTGATGAAGGTGCGACGCGCCGAAACGCATCGCACCGTTTTTTTATTGTTTCATTCTCAGCTTGCCATCGACAATATAGATACCGCGAGGCAGACTGTTCCAATCTTCTTTCTTGCCAACCTTCACACCCTGCAGCGTGTAGACATCATAAGACTGGATGCCGGCGTCAGGTGTGGTGATGCCACTGGCGTCTTTTTCCTTTAGCGTGCAGAAGGTGAAGTAGGTCGGCTCGTCGTACTTGGCAGGCGACGACGCATCTTTGAGATACTTGCCTGTGCCGATATTCTTCAGCGTCCATCCCTTGTCCTCGACATAGACAGGTTCCCATACGGCACCGCTGGGGATGTAGTAGCCTTTTTGGCCGTTCAGACCGAGGATGCTGCAACGGTCGCCTGTCTCGTCTTGTGAGTTCAGACAACCATCGTCACCGTATACCTTGAATATGTCGCCTTCAGGAGTGACAAGGCGAAGGGTACGTCCACCAGAGATTCTTCCCAATTTGAAGAGATAGCCGGAGTTGTTGTCATTGAAGGCAATACTCTTTTTGTCGTAGGCTAAGTCTTCGTAATCTGTTCCATAGAAGGCCTTGCCTTCAGCTTCGTTGATAATGGCAAAGGGGTGGGATGACAGTTGTGACAGCATGGTAAGACGCTTATCGATAGTCCACAATCTAGAGGGCAGATCGGCTGGTCTGTCAATGTCGTAGTCCACACCCATCAGCCAAAGCGCTACCTTGGCATAACGCTGTCCGAGAATACGGTAGCCCTGGGCAGAGAAATGCCAGGGATCAGTGCCATTGCCTGGGAGGTTTTTGGCTGATATGACGTAAGCGGTAGGAATGACTTCGGGCGTACGGTCTACCTGAACGTTATGGCCGGAACAACCGCCACCCATGTTCTCGTACTCTACCTCTCCGACAAACAGGGGTACATCGGCAGCATTGAGACCAAGGTCGGTCAGCATGTCGTTGTAGATTTTCTTCACCATATTGGGCCAGTTGGGGTCGCCACAGTTGGAGCAGCCCTGATGCAGCAGGATGCCCTTGATGACACCCACCTGCTGAGCTTTCTTGCCCATCTCGATGAGGCGGCCGTAGGGATTGCCGCCGTAGTATCTGTTAGCCAGCTGAGCCCACCACTCATTGGGGTTATCTTTCAGCTTCTGCTTATATTTGTCCTTGTCGAACATCTCGATGGGACTACCGCCCATAGCCACGGCGATGACGCCAATCTTCTTGTCGGGCAGGGCCTTCACCATCGTACGTCCAAAGTAATCAGTAGGGCCTAACTTGCCTACAGGGCTGACGATGGGACACTTGGCAACGTACCAGTTGCCCAGCGTACGCTTGGGGCTGTCAAAATTACATGTTGCCAGCATCTGGAAACGTGAGTCTACATTGCCCACATCTTGACTTTCCCATTGGGCATTGCCCTCCATGTTCGACTGACCGAAGCAGAGATAGATGTAGAAGTTGGGGTCTACATCTGCGTTAGCCTTCGTGAGGCAGGCCATCAGGCCTAGGAGTGTCACAAATATTGACTTTTTCATTTTCTTTTTATCGCTTAATAACTTTCTTTCCGTTGCGGATGACGATACCACGGTAGTTGTCGTCCACCTTCTGACCAGAGATGTTGTAGGTGTTGCCTGTGGCTGTGTCGTCGTCTGTCAGCTCAGTGATGCCAGAGGGTTCTATGCAAGTGAATTCCATCTTGTCGAAGTTGAAATTGCCGCCGGTGACGGTAATACGCAGTGTCTGCTTGCCTGCTTTGATGGCATTCCTTATTTTGCCTGTCTTCACTTGGTAGGAGTCCAAGCTATTTGTCTTGGGCAGGGTGACGTTGGCTAGCGTCTTCTCCGTACCGTCTGCTTCTATCAGAACCATAGAGAATGAGGAGACTGCAGTCGACGAGAAGGTGGCATCGTAGGAGTATTTGCCAGCCTGAGTGAAGTTGACGGAATATTCCAGCCACTCGTTTTTGGCAGTATTTCCGAGAACGGAGCCTCCATTACCGCTGATGATGTTAACACCGCTGCTAGACTTGGCAAAGTCTTCGATTTCGAGAACGCCAGGCAGGTCGATGGTAGGCAGGAGTTTGAAGGTCATATTCTTGATTCTGAAGCCGCCCTTGTCGATATTCAGGCAGAATACATGACGGCCCTTTGTCAGAGGCTCTAACATCGGGCAGCGCAGGGTCTGGTACTCAGTCGTGCTTCCCGTATTGGGAACGGTGAAGAAGTTGGTGAGGAATATCATGTCTCCATAATGGTTGTCGACGAGATGGAACATGCCATCGCTTTGCGTAGATGCCACTTCCACTTCCAAGGAATAAAGGCCCGGTTCATTTACATCGACGGTGTACTCCATCCATCCGCCAGTCTTGGTTGCACCGCTGCGTGCAGCATTGTTGAAAGAAATGCCAGAGCCTCCCTCGTCATAGTTCATTGCGTCAATCACGCCAGGCAGTTCGGCAACCACATCATTATAAGGTTTGCGCTTGGCTGCTCTGGAGACCGAAACCCTGGAAATACGCTCGTACTGCGAGCCATCGATGGCAGTCACCACGGCCTTCAGCTCTTTGTTCGTGCCTGCTATTGACGGGGTCACTTCAGCAATATATGGGGCCTCAGTCATTGTAGCCACAAGCTCGTTCTCATAATACAGCTCCACCTTCTCGATGGTCTTCGTAGCCAATGTGGCATCAATCCATACGGACAGGATGTCGTCCTTTGCCACCTTCATCGATGCGGGTTTCACATAGATAGAAGCCTCTTTCTTGAATCCGGGGAAAGGACTCTTAGCGTTCTTGGCGGCATCGGTCTGCATATATTCGCGCAGCCACGTCATAGCGGGACGGTCTTTGCCATCCCTGATGAGACCGCTGTTACCATCGGTAGTCCAAGTGTGGCCGTAGATATAGCCCCACAGCGTGATGCCAGCGCAGTAGTCGGCCTCCCAAAGCACAGGAATCAGGTTCTTGTACTGATTAAGTTGCTTTTGGTCGTCGGAAGTGCCAATGTCGAACTCGGTGCTGTACATAGGCATCTGGAGCGCGTTCTGCAGCTTGTTCATTGCATTTTGGAAGTTGTTCAGGCTTATGTCAGTAAGATCGTGGCTCTGGCATCCGTATGCATCGATAGGCGCACCGGAATCGCGCAGCGCCTGCACAAGTCTGATAAACTGGTCGGTGTTCCACTGGAAGGTGTTATAGTCGTTATAGACGAGGATGGCGTTGGGCCAACGCTCGTGAGCCAGCTGGAAGGCCTTGATGATCCAGTCATAGCCTGTGCGTCCCTCGCCACCAAGTGCAGCCCTATAAGGTGCAGGAGCATGTACTGCGCCAGACTCGTTAATGGCTTCGTTCACCACGTCGATAATTTCCAGGTCGGGATAGTGCTTCTTCACACCGTCGAAATACTCAATGAGTGCGCTGTACTGTTCGGCCGTCGAGAGGTTGTTCATCCAGCTAGGATATTGTCCGCCCCAGACGAGCGTGTGGTACTTGAATGGAAAATGGTGCAATTTAGCATAGTTGGCCGACCTGTCGGCATTGCCGAAGCTGAAATTGCCACGTGAAGGCTCGATGGCGTCCCATTTCGTTTCGTTCTCTGGCGTAATCTGATTCCACAACTGATAGAAGGGTACACTTCCATAGTCTACCTGGTATGAGGTAGTGATGTTGCCGAGGAACTTGTCGGGGTTGGAAGACAACTGTGCCTGCACCCCGATAAAGGAGAGCAGGCCGATGACGGTTGTTAATGTTCTTTTCATTCTGGTTTTTCTATTAGCTTTGTTCGTGTACATTGCAAATGTTTCTACTTCACTATGAAATCGATGACCTGCAGGTCTTCGTCACGCGAGGATGTGCCATAGAGCAGCTGATAACGTCCGCTTTTCACAGCCAGCTCATCGATGTTCTCGTCGTAATACTCAAAGGCCTCGCCATCAAGCGTAATGACGGCCTTCTTGGTCTCGCCGGGCTTGAGACTCAGTTTCTGGAATCCCTTCAATGCCTTGATGGGAGCACCGGGGTCATCCAGACGCTTCACATATACCTGTACGGTCTCAGTGCCTTCGCGCTTGCCCGTGTTCTTCACGGGGATGGTCAGCGTACATTCAGGCTTGCCACCCTTGGCCTTGATCTTGGCCTTGCCCACGCTGAAAGAGGTGTAGCTGAGGCCATAGCCGAAGGCGTACTGCGGCTGGCCGGTGAAGTAACGGTAGGTGCGGTTCTTCATCGAGTAATCAAGGAAGTCGGGCAGGTCGCCATTTGTACGATAGAAAGTGACAGGCAGCTTGCCGCCGGGATTGTAGTCGCCGAAGAGCACTTCGGCCAGTGCCTGCGAGCCTCCCTGTCCAGGATACCATGCCTGCAAGAGGGCATCATACATTCCCTCCAAGGTGCCGAAGGCGATGGCCGAGCCCGAGCAGTTGACGAAGATGACTGGCTTGCCTGTGTTGTGCATGGCAGCAACGAGCATGGTCTGCACGGTGGGCAGCTCGATGGTCTGTTTGTCACCACCCTCGCCCTCCATACGTGCTGAGATGCCGCCGATGATGATGATAGCGTCGGCATCCTTCACCTCGTTGGCCAGATTGGTGAAGTCCACCAGCTTACGCTCGCAAATGTCGCCGCGCAGCATGGCAAACTGTCCGCGGTCGTGGCTGTACTCGATGCTGACGTCGTAGGTCTTGCCAGCCTCTACAGGGAAGGACTTGTACTCTACACGGCGTCCGAAGCCAAATCCGCGACGTCCGCCAGGCTTACCTTCTTCCACCACCTCGCCGTTCACCTTCAGCACGTAGCCGTTGTCGGTGGTCAGCGTGTACTTCATCTCACCAGTGAACGTGGATTTATACTGTCCGCTGATACGTACGGAAAGCGTGTCGCGGCTGACACCGTCGGCAAAGCCCCAGGCGCCGAAGGTCGAAAAGTTCAGCTCCTTGTAGTAGCCTTTTTGCACGGGCTCGCCACTCAGGTCAGCGTTGTTCCAGAATTCTACCAGCACGCCCTGACCGCCGTTGAAGTCCAGCAGATGGGGCACCGTCTCGTATTCATCGTTCAGCTCACATGCCTTGTGATAGATGATGTTTGCATTGGGCACGGCCTTGCGGATGCCTTCCAACAGCGAGTGCTGGTGGGCCTTCGTGGGTGTGCCGCCGTAGTTGCCGTTCAGCAGCTCCACGTCGTCGGCATTAGGACCGAGTACGGCCAGTGTCTTGATGTCCTTGCTCAAGGGCAGGACAGGGTTCTTACCTCCGTTGTAAAGCAGCACCATCGACTCGCGTGCAGCTTGTACAGCCAAGTCGTTATGTTCCTCGCTGCTGATGACGTCCTCGCCTAAGAAGGCCCAGGGCAGCTGGTCAGCTGGGTCGAACATGCCGAGTTCGAAGCGGCCCGTCAGCGTCTTGCGCAGGTGACCGTCGAGGTCTTCTTCCTTAATGAGGCCCTGTTTCAGACCGTCGGTGAGGCACATGAACACCTTGCCGCACTCCAGGTCGGTGCCGTTGAGCACGGCGTCGACTGAGGCCGACAGCGGATCTTTGTGCGTCTCATGCTGGCCGCGGTTGTAGAAGTTGTTGATGGCGTCGCAGTCGGTGAGGACGATGGCTTCGTAGCCCCACTTGTTGCGCAGGATGTCGATGAGCAGGCGGTCGCTGCTGCAGCAGGGCTTGCCCTCGAAACGCTGGTAGGCGCACATCACCTCACGCACGTCGGCCTTCTTTACCAGTGCCTTGAAGGCTGGCAGGTAAGTTTCCCATAGGTCGCGGTTGGTTGGCTCTACATTCATTGAGTGGCGCAGAGGCTCCGGGCCGCTGTGCACAGCGTAGTGCTTGGCACAGGCGTGCGTCTTGTAATAGGTGTCGTTGTTGCCCTGCATGCCTTTGACCGTTGCCACACCCAATACGGCATTCATGTATGGGTCTTCGCCGCAGGTCTCCTGTCCGCGTCCCCAACGCGGGTCGCGGAAGATGTTCACATTGGGACACCAGAATGTGAGTTCAGGGTTGCCGGGATAATAAATGGCGCCCATGTCCACATGCTGCACGCTGTGGTCGGAACGGTTCCAGTTGGCACGTGCCTCGTCGCTGACCTGCGAGAAGACGTTGTTTACCAGCTCCTCGTTGAAGGCTGCGGCCATGCCGATAGGCTGCGGATAGACGGTATAGTCGCCCTGGCGCACGCCGTGACAGGCCTCGCTCCACCAGTTGTAGGAGGGGATGCCGAGACGGTCTATTGAGATGCTCTTGTTCATCATCAGACCTACTTTCTCCTCAGGTGTCAACATGCCTAATAGGCTCTCTACACGCTCAGCCCTTGGCAGCTGAGGATTCTGCCAATTGTATTTGTATTGAGCGGAAACGCCCATGACACTCAGTACGAGTGCCATGGCCGTTATAATGGTTTTCTTTGTCATAAGTATCTGTCTTTTTGCTGGTTATAGTTAGAATCCACCGCCGGGAGGGAATCCACCTCCACCCCTCGGGAAGCCACCGCCTCCACCGGGAGGGAAGCCGCCGCCACCTCTGGGGAATCCACCTCCGCCACCAGGGAAGCCACCACCCATA
Organism: Prevotella sp.; assembly: GCA_017615355.1. Classification (GTDB taxonomy): domain Bacteria; phylum Bacteroidota; class Bacteroidia; order Bacteroidales; family Bacteroidaceae; genus Prevotella. The sequence continues at coordinate 14,948 of JAGAAJ010000075.1, read as the reverse complement.
CCTGGGAAGCCGGTCTGCTGTTCCTTACCAATATCGAATAGCAGTTTCACTAAGGCACGACGCCTCAGACTCCACGTCGGATAGTCGTCAGCCTTCAGCGTCCTCACACGGAAACCAGGCATCCGCTGGCCGCCCGGCATGAAGTCGAGCGAGCTCGTGGTGATGATGCAGGGCTTCGTCTTTCCGTCGGCCAGCAGCTTGTCGGCAATGGCGTCGGCGCCACCTACCTTAAACCAGCTCTCCATCGTGTCACCCTTGCCTGGTATCAGTTGGATGAAGACAGGCATGACCATACCTGCGGGCATAGCCGATGTGTACCAAGCCTCCTGGCGTGCCAGGTCGTAGGCCGTACGACCGTGCTGGATGTCGCCCTGCGAAGCGAAGTTAAAGGGTGAATATGGGTTGTCGGCAATGCTGTACTTGAAGCCGTTGCCTGGTGCGATGTACATATTGTTGGGGTCGGTCACGGGCATTCCGTCAACGACGAAGCAGTATACGAAGGTCTCAAAGATGAAATCAGTGACTGTGGTGCTCCACACACCGTCGCTGTCCTTCTCCATGACGATGTTCTCAGGACGGAACTCGGTATCCAGCTCCACCTTCTTGGCATCTGGTGCCTTGAAGCGGAAGGTGATGCCCTGCTCGCTATATTCAGGCGAGATGATAGGCTTGGGGAAGAGACGGGCCATCACGCCAGGAGTGAACTGCTGCTCCTGACCAGTAGCGGCAGGTGCAGGCTGTGCCTCCTTCATGGCGGTCTCGGCTGCCTTCTTGTTGAAAAGCAGCGGCAGTGTCTTCGACAGGAAATACTTGGCGTTCATCCAGGTGTGGCCGAACTTGTCGGTGGTGAACTCCTTCACGCAAGTGATACCCTTCTTGTCGAGGAACTCCATGTAGTCGCGGGCATTGCCATAGAGGAAGTCGTCGGTACCTACGCCGAGCCAGAACAGGTGAATCTTCTTGTTCGTATCGGCTGCCTGGTCGTAGACATTGGGGATGTCAGTCGATGTGAATGAGCTGTAGCTGCACAGGTAGGAGAACTTGTCGAGGTTGGTCAGACCGTTGAACAGTGCCTGGTTGCCACCACGTGAGAAACCGCCGATAGCGCGGTTGTCCTTGTTGTTGATGGTACGGTAGTTGTTCTCGATGTAAGGCATCAGGTCGTTGATGAGATCCTGGCTGAATACATCGCCGCCGAAACGCATCTGGGCGGCCATTGCCTCTGAGCGCTCCTTCGTAGTAGAGCCGGGCACCGTGGTGGGTGCATCCTGAAGTTTCAGCTTCATGGGATTTCCATAAGGCATCACCACGATCATGTCCTTGGCCTGCTTGTCGGCAATCAGGTTGTCGAGGATATAGTTCACACGGCCCACCTTGAAGTAGACCTCCTCAGTATCTGTCGTGCCGCTGATGAGGTAGAACACAGGGAATTTCTTCTGCATGTCGGTCATGTACGAGGGCGGCAGATAGACGACGGCGTTGTTGGTGGCGCCGAGGCTCTTCGAGTAGTAGTGGATATACTCCACACGACCGTGATCCACGTCAGAGCGGATGTCGTGCGGCAGTGCCCCTTCCTTGGAAGGAATCTCCAACAGGCTGTTCTTGAAGCCCTCGTTGGGGAAATACTGCGGGTTCTCCGGGTCCATCACGCTGACACCATCGACGATGAAGCAGTAGGGATACATGTCGGGGGCCACGGGCGCATGCACATCGCCCTTGTTGCCGAGTGTGACCGTCCACAGACCGTCGATGCCGCGTGACATTTCTTTTCTACCAGCAAACTGCACGTCGACGAGTACTTGCTGTGCCGAGTCGGCGCGCAGCTGGAACGTCACCGTGCCGTCGGCGTTGCACCTTGGCTGTGCGCTGCCTGTCAGGGCGCAGCCGAACAATGCCATTGACAACAATAATTTTTTCATGACTATGTTGGGTTTTTAGTATAATCCGTTGTCTTTGTTATTTCATGGCAGCCTTCAGGAAGTTGACCATCTTGTTCAGGTTTTCTTCTGCGTACATGCCCATGCCGTGACCGCCCTCTGGAACGAAGGTGGCCTCCGTCTTCACACCGGCAGCCTTCAGCAGTTCGTAGAACATCTTTCCCTGACAGCAGGGCACCACATTGTCCTTCTCGCCGTGGAAGATGATGACGGGAGGCGTGTTCTTGCTGACATAGTACGTAGCGCTCAGGCTGCGATACTTGTCGGGCTCCTCAGACAGCTTGGAATCGAGCAGCACGTCCTCGGGGCTTCTGTCGCCCATCTTCATGCCCTCGCCGCAGTCCATAGCCGTCAGGTCGACAGGTCCTGACCAGTCGCAGGCAGCGTTGACGGTGCTGGGCTGATTCAGGTAGTTGCCCACCGTGCCCTCCAGGTCGATGGGGTAGGTGCCCACGGTGGTCTGCTTGATACCGCTGGTCGTGGCAGCCGTCGAAGCAAGGTGTCCACCCGACGAGAAGCCGCTGGTAGCGATGAAGCTGGTGTCGAACTTGTATTTTTGTGCCTCGCCGCGTACAAAGCGGATGACGGCACGGATATCGTTGATCTGTGCAGGCCACTTGGCATCCATGCTGGAACGGTGGTTGGGGCAGACGACGGCAAAACCGTTGTCGAGCAGGGCCTTGACAATGGTGCCCAGATCGGCCATGCCCTTGCTGCTGTTGCTGAACCATGCGCTGCCGTAGATGTGGATGACGACGGGATAACTGTCCTTCACCTCCTTGGGCAGATAGATGTCGCAGGTGTGATAGGCCTGGTCGTCGCCGGCATAGTTGACGTCTTTCCACTGTTGGCTGGTTTCCAGATTGACTTGGGGCATTTGGAATCCGCCGAAGCCTCCGGCAGGCTGTGCCGTCATGCCCAGCGTGCAGCACAGTGCGAATAATGAACAAAGTAATTTTTTCATTTCATCAATATTTGTTTGTAGTTTTTTGGTTGCAATTTTTACGTGTTAGACGAACATGAATTTGAAAAGTTCAATTCGCTATTTTGATTTTGGGTACAAATTTACAAAGTAAATGTCAAATGAGCGTCAGATAATGTATCTTTTATTGTTAAAAATGTTGCATGAGGCTAAACTTTATCAATTTTGAGTGAAAAAAGTGTATTTTTTACTCGAATATTTGTAACTTTGCACCCGTTTTTTGTAAACAAGGTACACAACTTTCTCACAATAATAAATCGATGTTAGCTTCTACTTTAGCAACAGCAGTATTGGTCATCAATGAGCTGATGGCCTCCAATGCGGGCTCGGTGATGAGTCCGGCCATCAATTTCGACAGTTGGATTGAGCTTTATAATCCCAGCGACCAACCCGTCAACTTAAGCGGCATGTATCTGAGCGACGACGCCAGCAACCTGCAGCTGTGGAAGATACCCTCCGGCGTAGGCAGCGTTCCTGCGAAGGGCTTCAAGGTGATTTGGCTGGGAAGCAACGATATCAAGACCACACAGGCTCCCTTCCATCTCGACTGCGACGGTGGCACCATCTATCTCAGCGATGCCAACGGAGAGCTGCTGGTCTCGCAGGTCTACCCTGAGGCATTGAGCCGTACGGCTTGGGCACGTACCACTGACGGTGGCGACGAATGGGGATGGACCTCCAAGCCCACTCCTGAGGCCTCCAACACCACTGCTGTCTTCGCCACAGAGCGTCTCGCTGCACCAGAGGTCAGCGTCGACAGCCACCTCTTCAGCAGCGGTTCGATACAGGTGAATGTCAGTATTCCCGAGGGTGCCACGCTGATGTACACTACCAACGGCAGCCTGCCCATACCCTTGGATGAGGTGACACCCTGGGTCAATTGGATTCAGAACAGCAACTGTGAGGGCAGCGATGCCTCCTGCTTCGTCAGCAAGAATGGCGGCAGCAGCAACATGACGAACACCATCACCAATGGTGCCGGCGTTGACGAATCACGCGGCATCAAGGTGCACTCGATAGCTGGCGCCACCAGCGATGAGGCTTCACAATTCTATGTGTACACGCCCGGACGCGTGTGGAGCAAGGGCGAGAAGATTCGTTTCCGCATGATGGTACGAGCCGACAAGGCAGCCACCGTCAGCATCAGAAACTACAAGAAGCCTGGCGACAAGATTGGTAAGGCTATCCTGGGAGGCACCCTTGAGGTGACCACCGACTGGAAGGAGTTCGTCTACGAGGGCACCCTCACTGCCGATCAGGCCGGTGAAGAGCAGCAAGGCTGGGGCTGGTGGACGACAACGGTCTACACGCTGCAGTCCATCGGTTTCAACCTGAACAAGGACAAGACTGCCGACAATAATTTCTACTTCGACGAGATCACGTGGGAAACATACGATGAGACCGTCAGTTGCGAGAAGAGCGAGGACGGAAAGTTCAATATCACGAACACCACCAACCTCACCTTCCGCCTCTTCAAGGACGGCTACCTGCCCAGCGTGCCTGTCACCCGCAGCTATATCAAGACCTCCAACAACTACACCCTGCCTGTCATCAGCATCGTAGGCGACAAGAGATTCTTCACCGACCCGAAGATTGGCATCGACTGCGATGGCGACGGCACCAACGGCAAGACGGGCAACGGCCAGGATCAGCCCAAGAACTACAATTGCGACTGGGACCGTCCTGTGAACTTCAGCTATATTGGTACTGACGGCCAGATGCTGCACAATCAGGATGTGAACATCAGCGTCAGCGGTGGCTGGACGCGTTCGCAGCGCTACCGCTCGTTCAAACTCAAGGCCAACAAGATATTCGACGGCCAGAACCGCTACGACTACTCCTTCTTCCCGCAGAAGCCCTACATCCGCAGCAAGACGCTCCTGGTGCGCAACGGCGGCAACGATATCTGGGTCCACAACGCCCGTTTCCTCGATCCTGCCCTTGAGACCATCATCCAGCGCTCAGGCATCGATGTCGACGTGCAAAGCTATGTGCCCGTCATTGAGTATGTCAATGGCGAGCTGCGTGGTGTGCTCAACCTGCGCGAGCCCAACAATGACAAGTTCGCCTATGCCAACTGGGGCTACGACGACGAGGAGCTCGACGCCTTCGAGAACCTGAAGATGAAGAACGGCGACGACGTGGTGCTGAAGCGCATCTTTGAGTTGGGCAAGAGCATCAATACCGAGGGTGCCTACGAGGAGCTGCTGACGCTGCTCGACATCGACGAGTATACCAATTACATGGCTTGCACGATGTTCCTCGACAACACCGACTGGCCCGACAACAACCTCAAGGGCTACCGCAGCCGCAACGACGGACGCTACCGCTTCGTCAGCTTCGACCTCGACTATGCCTTCGACCTCAGAGGCTCAAACAGCAGCGACGACCCCTTCACCTTCTTCTACAAGTTCCGCAACGACGGCAACCAGAACCAGGCCTTCGTCAATTTCTTCCTGAATATGCTGAAGCACGACGGCTTCCGCCGCAAGTTCATCGACACGTTCTGCATCGTAGCAGGTAGCGTCTTCGAGCCCACACGTGCCAACACCATCGTGACGGAGCTGCTGAACAAGGTGAAGAGTATGTGCGACCTGATGCAGCGGCAGGGTATCTACGACGGTCACGATCCCAGTCGTGCTGCCCAGACCATCAAGGACAAGCTCAGCGGCCGCTCTGAGAAGATGACCGCCTATATGAAGAGCTTCTCGCTGATGAAGCTCAGCGGCAGCACCCGTCAGGCCGTCACGCTGAAGAGCGATACAGAGGGTGCACACATCTTCATCAATGGCATCAACGTGCCTTACGCCGACTTCAAGGGCCATCTCTTCTCGCCCGTAGCTGAGGGTGAGTCCGTCATGCTGCGTGCCGAGGCACCTGCCGGCTATCGTTTTGCAGGATGGAAGCAGGGCAGCAACATCATCAGCACCGATGCTGAGACAAGCCTGCCTAGCGGTAACAGCGTCAGCCTCACGGCAACGTTCACTAAGCTCAGCGACGACGAACTGGCCGCTGAACACATTACCCCTGTCCGCATCAATGAGGCAAGCGCCTCCAACGGCATCTACGTCAACGAGTTCTTCAAGCGCAACGACTGGATTGAGCTCTACAACACCACCTCTGCACCCGTCGATGTCGAGGGCATGTACCTCAGCGACAGTCCTGACAATCTCAGGAAGTATCAGATTGCCAAGGACAAGGATGGATTGACCAACACCGTCATCCCTGCCCACGGATTCCTCGTCGTGTGGTGCGACAAGCTGAAGCCTCAGAGCCAGCTGCATGCCTCGTTCAAGCTGGCCAACGAGCAGGCCGACGTACTGCTTACCGCAGCCGACGGCTCATGGACCGACCGCTTCACCTATTCCGAGATGAGGAGCGACGAGACGGCCGGCCGCTATCCTGATGGCTGTGACCAGGTGGTGACGATGAACATCCCCACCATTGCCTGTGCCAACATCATCTCGAGCTATGCCCAGCCCATTGTGCAGCCTGCACTTGATGGCATCATCGACCTGGCTGTGTCGTCAGGCCTCGATATGCGCTATGTTTCTGGCAACCTCGTCATCAGTGGTGCTGCCGACGATGCCGTCAGCGTGAGCGTCGTCAGCCTCTCAGGCCGCAAGGCCGCTGCCCTCAGCGCCAGGTCGATGGCCGACTATGCTGCCGTCTCTGTGGAAAATCTCGCTGCAGGTGCCTATGTCGCCGTCGTCACCGATGGCCGCGGACATCGTGCCGTCTGCAAGTTTATCAAGGAAAACTAACCCTCAGCGCTCATGCAGATCAGGATAGACGATATCAGTCAGATTCGTGAGGCAGCCCGTCAGTTCGTCGAGCAGATAGGCGAGCACCGTGTCTTTGCCTTCTATGGCAAGATGGGCGCCGGCAAGACCACCTTCATCAAGGCCATCTGTGAGGAGCTGGGTGTCACCGATGTCATCACCTCGCCCACCTTCGCCATCGTCAACGAGTACGAGGGGCCCATTTACCACTTCGACTTCTACCGCATCAAGCGCATTGAGGAGGTCTACGACATGGGCTATGAGGACTATTTCTACAGCGGAGCGCTGTGCTTCATCGAGTGGCCTGAGCTCATCGAGGAGCTGCTGCCCGACGATGCCGTGCGTGTCAATATCGTAGAGCAGCCCGACGGCTCGAGGCTCGTCAGCGATTCCTAAGTGAACGTCAACGTTCGTAAAAACACAAAAACAACAGGATGGAGGCAATCAACGGATTCTTTTCGCTCGTCAGCGGATGGCTGTGGGACTGGCCCATGATCATTCTCCTGCTGGGCACCCACCTGTTTCTCACCCTCCGTCTCTGCGTGCCGCAGCGCAAGCTCCTGACGGGCATCCGCCTGTCGGTCAAGAAGGATACAGCCGCCAAGGGCGATGTCAGCCAGTTCGGTGCCCTTGCTACGGCGCTGGCAGCCACCATCGGCACGGGTAATATCGTGGGTGTGGCCACGGCGGTGGCGCTGGGTGGTCCTGGTGCCGTGCTGTGGTGCTGGTTCACGGGCATCTTCGGCATGGCCACCAAGTATGCCGAGGGCCTGCTGGCTGTGAAATACCGAGTGAAGGGCAGCGATGGCCGCATGTATGGCGGTCCGATGTATGCCCTCGAACGAGGCCTCAACATGAAATGGCTCGCCATCCTCTTTGCCGTCTTCACGGCGCTTGCGTCGTTTGGCATCGGCTGCACGGTACAGGCCAACAGCATCGCCCTCCTGGCCAACGAGACCTTCGGCGTGCCCACCTGGGCCGTCGGCATCTTCGTCTGCGTGCTCACAGCCGTCGTCATCCTCGGTGGTGTCAAGTCCATCGCCCGCGTCTGCACCGTCCTCGTGCCCTTCATGGCCTTCTTCTATGTTGTGGGGTGCATCGTCATCCTCTTGATGAATGCCAACTATGTGTGGCCTGCCGTCCAGCTCATCGTCGACTCTGCCTTCAATCCCTCCGCTGCAGGTGGCGGTTTCGTGGGAGCCACCGTCATGATGGCTGCCCGCTATGGCATTGCCCGAGGCCTCTTCTCCAATGAGAGCGGCATGGGCTCTGCACCCATCGTCGCCGCTGCCGCCCAGACACGCAACCCTGTGCGCCAGGCCCTTGTCAGCAGCACGGGCACGTTCTGGGACACCGTCGTCATCTGCGCCCTCACAGGCCTCGTGCTCGTCAGCAGCATCCTCGCCTATCCCGATATCTCCTTCGCCGACGGCGCAGCCCTCACCAAGGTCGCCTTCTCTAAGATTCCCTATGTCGGTGCGCCGCTGCTCACCTTCGGCATCCTCACCTTCGCCTTCAGCACCATCCTTGGCTGGAGCTACTATGGCGAGAGTGCCGTCAATTATCTGGAGGCGAGTGGTGAGAAGTTTGAGGCCCGTGGCTCCCGTTTCTATCGCATCCTGTTCATCGTCGCCCTGTTCTTCGGCTGCATCATCAATCTCGACATCATCTGGAACATCGCCGACTGCATGAACGCCCTCATGACCATTCCCAACCTCATCGCCCTCCTCCTGCTCAGCGGCGTTGCTGCCCGCGAGACCCGCAAATACCTCTGGTCCAACCGTCTCGATGACGAGATGGAGGAGTAACCATTTTCTGCTCCAATAATTTGGAGAATTCAGAAAATCTTCTTAAATTTGCAACCATAATCTGTAAAAATAACTATTTACCAATATTACATGAAGATGAGAAGACCTGTTTTACTACTAATCTGCCTGCTGTTCAGCCAGCTGATATGGGCAGGCAACATTACCCGGGAAGAAGCACAGCAGAAAGCCGTGAAGTTTCTGAACCGCCATACGGCCCCTGCCGCTCCTGGCAGCAGGATGCGTATGCCCGTGAGTGTGAATAATCTGAGTCTGGCCAAGGATGCCGACACCTACTACGTGTTCAACGTAGGACAGAAGGAAGGCTTTGTCCTTGTGAGTGCCGACGACCGTGCTCCCGCTATCCTGGGCTATGCCGACGATGGATGCTTCGACAGCGAGAACATGCCGGAGAACATGCGTGCCTGGCTGCAGGGCTATGCCGACCAGCTGCAGTGGCTGAAGCAGCATCCGCAGCAGTCGTCAGCCGCTCCTGTGCTCGATGAACATGCTGCCGTAGCGCCGTTGCTCACCAGCACCTGGAACCAGCCGTATCCCTACAATATCCTGTGCCCGATAGACGATGGCAAAAGTACGTACACGGGCTGTGTAGCCACCGCCATGGCCCAGGTACTCTATTACTACAAGTATCCGGCTAAGACGACAGCTGCTATGCCCGGCTATACCACCAATTCGAAGGGAATAACGGTGGGCAGAGCGGATGTAGCCACCATCAACTGGAGGTATATGAAGGACCATTATACCGGTGAGGAGCCTACTGCCCAGAAGAACGCCGTGGCCAAGCTGATGCAGCTATGCGGTACGTCGGTGCATATGGACTATACCAATGCAGGGAGCGGTGCCTATTCATCAGAAGTTTCCGAAGCCTTGAAGAACTATTTTGACTTTGATGCTGCCACCAGTTATGTCTCGCGCAACGACTACCGTGCACGAGCTTGGGATAACCTTGTCTATAACGAGCTGGCTAACAGTCGGCCCGTCTATTACAGCGGTTCGGCTGTAGGTGGCGGTCACGCCTTCGTCATCGACGGTTACGACAAGGAAGGCCTGTATCATGTGAACTGGGGCTGGGGCGGTTCGTGCAACGGTTACTTCCTGCTCTCCGTCCTCGACCCGGGCGATAACAGCGGCAGCGGAGCCAGCAGCAGCACCGACGGCTATAGCTACAGTCAAGAGGCCGTCATTGGTGCACAGCCCAACACGGGCATTGTCCCTCCCGTGGAGGTGAAGATGACCACTTATAACATGTGGCCGGACGAGACGTCCACATTCCCTCTGACCAACGATGTCTATCCCATCACTTTCTATACAGAGATGTATAACCTGGCTGGCGCTACCTATAACTTCAATATCGGTGCAGGCGTCTATGACACCAGCGACCAGTTGGTATATGCCGAAGATTTGGGCACTGTACAACTGGACAACAACTGGGGATGGAGTGCTCATCTACTGGATGCCGAAGTCCCTGCCCTGCCCGAAGGCATCTATTCCATTTGTGTGCTGACCCGTGAGGCAGGCAGCGACACATGGTTTAAGAATGACGGCTCTGACAGGAAATATCTGACTGCCATCGTCGCTGACAGCACGATGACGCTGGAGGAGCCCACCATCGACCTGAGCGGCACCATGCAGGTGAGTGAATACCCTCACCTGGGCAAAGCCGTGACGGTGACCACCACCATCCAAAACAACGGATCATTCTTCAATGATGAGCTCTTCCTGAGGGTCAACGGAAAAAACGTGGGTGGCCGATATTTCGAGGTTGAAGCCGGAAAAAGCGAAGTCCTTGAGATGTCATTCATCCCTACCGAGGCCGTGACCGCAAAAATTGCCCTTGGCCGTGAATACTGGGTATATGATAATGGTTGGAATCGGGTATTCGACGAGATTACCTCGACAGAAACCGTCATAGAACCGTTGCCGACCACCCGCCTCAGCTTCAGCAATGGCAAGGTGCTCAACGCCGATGCCGACAAAGTGATCCATGAGACTCATCCCATCGTCCAGATCGATATTACAAACGACACCACCTATGTTTACGACGACGTCATCAGGACATCGATCTGGAAGATTGAAGACGATGGCGGCTTTAGCTTCGCTGCGGATGTAGACACCAATGTCAATATCGATGCCGGCGAAACGAAAACCGTCGACCTCGACCTGGGAAGCCTGTGGAACGGCACCTACTGGTTCCTCATCATCTACAGGAGCGAAGGCCAGTTTACCAGCTTCAACGACGAAAGCGTGAGCTATAGAAAGCTGTATGGCTACACCGTCAGCGTGGAAGGCAATGATCCCGAGACGACACCCGGCGGCGGCTCCGAACCAACCTTTGTGGGCGACGGTACTTTGGAGAATCCCTACACGGCTGAGGATGCCTTAGCTGTGACCAGCGCTATGGAGGCCGACAATACCACAGCCGAGCCGTATTACGTTCAGGGCATCATCTCGAGGATCAAATACGAGTTCAGCGAGAAATACGGCACGGCAGTCTTCTATATCTCCGACGACGGCACCACCGACAAGGAGTTCACCGTCTACAATGCCTTCTTCCTCGAGAATAAGTCATGGACGGAAGGCAACACCCAGATCAAGGTGGGCGACGAGGTCGTTCTCTGCGGACGTCTGGTCAACTACAGGGGCACTACGCCGGAGATGGCCGACAAGGGCGGCTACATCTACTCGCTCAACGGCATGACCGACGACAGCCAGCCGGCCGACGGCACCTACTACCTCCGCAATGTGGCCAGCGGCAAGTTCTGGGGAGCCGCCAACCAATATGGCACCCAGGCCTCGCTGGTCGACGAATACCAGTATGCCACGCTGGTCAGACAGGCCGACGGCACCTACACCCTGCAGTCGATGGTGTCATCAGGAGGCAACAAGATCTACTTCAACGGTAAGTTTATGGACAACGAATCGCCCGCAGCGCTGTCCATCACGAAAGTGGATAATGGCCAATACACCATAGCCAACGGCAACTACTACTATGGCAACTTTGCTACGACTACTGCCCTCGGAAAGTCCCGTACCGGCGACGACGAGAGAGCCTTCTGGCAGCTGCTGTCCGAGGCAGATGTGAAGAAAGAGCAGCAGGCCATTCTGGCTGCGGCCACGGCTGAACAGCCCGCCGACGCCACCTTCCTCATCCGCGATGCTCAGTTCGGACGCAATCGCACCGACCGCGAAGAGGTGTGGCATATCTACGAATGCTCCAACTATACCTTCGGTGGCCCCGAGGCCGATGCCGTCAACTACTGTGCAGAAGCCTACCATTCGCCCTTCACCCTGCTGCAGGAAATCCAGAAGGCACCCAAGGGAGTGTATCAGCTACAGGCACAGGGCTTCTACAGGCAAGACGGCACCGACAACGACGACCTGCCCTATTTCTTCCTGACCACAGCGGACGGAAGCGATAGAGCCACCTTCCCGCAGCTCGCAGGTCAGGAAAACTCCATGACAGACGCAGCCCTCGCCTTCCATAAAGGCAATTACCTCGCCGACCCCATGTTCTTGGAGCTCACTGCCGACGCTACCGTCTATGTAGGTGCAAACTTAGAGAAAAACAATAATCTGTGGTGCATCTGGGACAACTTCAAGCTGCTCTACTATGGTTCCAATGTCAGTCTTGACGAACTCAAGCTGCTCCTGCAGATAGACACCGTCGAACTGAACGGCCATCAGTCAGCCACGGGCATCTACAACCTCAACGGCCAGCAGGTGCAGAGCCTCACAAAGGGACTCTACATCAAGAACGGAAAGAAGTTTATTGTAAGATAAGCTATGGGTATTGTATATTCTATTCTTTTGGGATGTCTCGCTGGCTTCTGTGCCGGCAAGTTGATGAAGGGCGGTGGCTTCGGCTTCATCGTCAATGTGATCCTGGGTCTGCTGGGCGGAGCCCTGGGTGGCTGGCTGTTCTCGCTGCTTCACATCGAGTGGGGTGGCATCCTCGGCCAGCTCGGTGCTGCCATCGTCGGTGCCGTCGTTATCCTGTGGGTCGCCTCGCTGTTCAAGAAATAGGCAATCTCCTTGCCATCTTGACTTACAACTGAATAAGCCCCCGAAAATGGGGGCTTTTTTTTAAGCAATTGGGTGGTTGTTCGGAAAAACCGAACAACTGCTCAATGTGATGCTATTGAAGGGAATGAACTGTAAAATATTTTTTGACAGTTCGCGATGAAGGCCTTCGGTGTTGACCGGATTGTTGGTCCCATTACCTCATCTTAATGCGCATCGAAAATCGCATGGAAATGGGCGAGCATTTTAACCAAGTGGTAGAGATGGTTAAGTTGGGCTCAGGTTCTTTCCGCGAGGTGGAAAACTGGCATCTTTCCCGTTTGGCTTGCCTGATCATTGCGGAGAATGCTGACGGAAAGAAGCCTCAGGTGCAAACGGCACGAATCTATTTCAGAGCGCAAACGCCGACATTGGAACTGATTGAAAATCAGATGACTTCGAGCGTTCTGATCTACAAGACCAACCAAGGTGAGACGCGTGTTGAGGTGTTGTTTAATGGGCAGTCGTTTTGGCTCACACAGAAACGAATGGCTGATTTGTATAACGTGGAAGTTAGTACTATTAATTATCACCTTGGGCAAATTTATGAGACGCAAGAATTGAAAGAAGAGGCAACTATTCGAAAATTTGAAATAGTTCAAACGGAAGGAACTCGTGAGGTGAATCGTTCGCAGATAATATATAACCTCGATGCTATCATTGCGGTGGGCTATCGTGTGAACAGCTATCAAGCCACGCAGTTCCGTATCTGGGCCACGGGTGTACTGAAGGAATTTATCATCAAGGGGTTTGTGCTGGATGATGAGCGACTGAAACAAGGAAAGCATTTCGGACAAGACTACTTCGACGACTTGCTGGAGCGCATCCGTGAGATTCGCACCTCGGAGCGTCGCTACTATCAGAAGATAACTGATGTGTATGCAGAGTGTAGTGCCGACTACGATCCTAAGAGCGAGACAACCCAGTTGTTCTTCAAGATGGTTCAGAATATGATGCATTGGGCTGTGACTCATCAGACGGCAGCAGAGATTATCTATAATAGGGCTGATGCAGAAATGCCACACATGGGGTTGACCACATGGAAGAATGCGCCTGATGGCAGGGTGCAGCGATCGGACACCATAGTAGCCAAGAATTATTTGTCAGACAAGGAAGTGTCTGATTTGAACCTGATATCCAATGCCTTCCTCGACTTGGCAGAAAACAGGGCAAACCGTCAACTTATCACCACAATGGCTGAATGGAAACAGCAGTTGGAGCGGTTTTTGGCCATGTACAACTATGATGTACTGAAAGATGCTGGAACTGTGAGTGCAGAGGAGGCTAAAGAAAAAGCGTATGGTGAATATGACAAGTTCCGTTTGATACAAGACCGAGAATACCTCTCTGATTTCGATAAGGAAGTTAGAAACTGGAAAGAACTCGGACTATTTGATGAGAAAAAGGAGGACGAGCCATGAGAGATGCAGTACTATGGAGAAAACAGAGCCATATTATCATGATGCTTGCCGACTCACTCAAGATAGATGCTGAGCAAGCATTAGACTTGTTCTACTCTACTAAAACCTATCAGCAATTGTCCGACCCCAAATACGGCTTGCAACTCATGAGCGACCAGTATATTGTCGACGATGTCTTAATGGAGTTGGAGTAACCTCTTCGTTCCCACCGGCTTTCTGCGCAAATACCAAAACGCCTATGGCTGAAGAAAGTCCAAGGAGTTAGTAGAGGAGTAGTATAATTAATGCAGGAAATACATCCACAAGCCTTGTGGAAATCTTTTTTTGTAATTTGTTGTCTAAAAATTTGTTGGGTTCAGAAAAACTTCTTACTTTTGCAAATGTTCTCTGGACAATGCCGAAGCCCAAGGGTGGAAGCTGCGGAATGAGGACCTATATATAGGAAAGGCGTTACTTGACGCTTTGTACTTGACGTGTTGGAATCTGGCAGTTTCAAACTGATTGTCAAGAACAAGGCAACAATGACGCTCATGGGTATGTATTATCCGACTTTGTCGTATAGTTACATATCGGCGTGGGCTTCGGCGTTGCTCGTTCAACAATCAGGGCGATGCCAGAGTCTCAATACGTGGGACGAGTAACAGGTAGATTCCCACGCTTCTTCAAATTTATAGGGCTCAGTAGATAATCAGTGGGGATAAGCATAAATCGATGATAGCCTATAGAGAAAGAATTTCTCATCTCTTATTCCCCTGAGTGCAGCTCTGAAAGCCTTGACTTTGGCATTGAAAGACTCAGCTGCAGCATTTGAAGATCGGTTGTTGTAGAAGTTAAGGATATCGTCGTAGTGTTCGTAGAAAGTAGCCGCGATAACGTTGAAGGAATGGAAACCGGCCTCTTCGACTTTATTATACCACTTTGCCATAGACAACCTTGCAGCG
>JAGAAJ010000074.1 GCA_017615355.1 Prevotella sp. | reverse complement strand
GTCTGACGGGCGAGGAAGTCGACGTCGACGGACGGGTCGAGCTTCAGCGGCTTCAGATGCACCATGAACACCTCCTTGCGTTCGTTCAGGTCGGGCAGGTCGACGTTGATCTGACGGTCGAAGCGTCCGGCTCGCAGCAGTGCGCTGTCGAGCATGTCCACACGGTTGGTAGCAGCGAGGATGATGATGCCGCTGTTGGTGCCGAAGCCGTCCATCTCGGTGAGCAGGGCGTTCAGGGTGTTCTCGCGCTCGTCGTTGCCGCCCATAGCGGGATTCTTCGAGCGTGCACGGCCCACGGCGTCAATCTCGTCGATGAAGATGATGCAGGGGCTCTTCGCCTTTGCCTGGGCAAAGAGGTCGCGCACACGGCTGGCACCCACGCCGACGAACATCTCGACGAAGTCGGAGCCCGACATCGAGAAGAACGGCACGCCAGCCTCGCCGGCCACAGCCTTCGCCAGCAGCGTCTTACCCGTGCCCGGAGGGCCTACGAGCAGGGCGCCCTTGGGAATCTTGCCGCCCAGGTCGGTATATTTCTGCGGATTCTTCAGGAACTCCACGATCTCCTGTATCTCCTGCTTGGCACCGGCCTGTCCGGCCACGTCCTTGAAGGTGATACCCAGGTCGCCGCCTTTCTCGTACATCTTCGCCTTCGACTTGCCGACGCTGAAGATGCCGCTGCCGCCCCCTACTCCACCGCCGCCCATGCGACGGATGAAGAACATCCAGATGGCAACGAAGAAGAAGATGGGCAGCAACATACCGATGAGATTGCCGAAGAAGCCGGAGCCCTCCTCATGCTCGTAGGACAACGGTCCCGTGAAGCGCTCGGCCTTGCGGGCGTCTTCGAGGAACTTCTCCACATTCTCTATGCTGCCTATTTCAACGGAGAGATAGGGCTCGTTGCCCACCTCCTGCGGCGTGCGGTTGAACACCTCGCGGATATACTCGGGCTTGACATACATCCTCAAGGCTCGGGTGTCCTTGTTGATGACAATCTTCGAGGCATAGCCGCTGTCTACACGGGCCTTGAACTCGTCGTAGCTGGTCTCCTTCTGCCCAGCGCCAACAGACTGAATGCCGTTGTTGTCGTTGGTGAAATAGAAGAACGCCAGAGCGGCAATCACAAGGATATAGATCCAGTTCATATTGAACCGGGGCATCTTGGGCTGATTATTTGATGGTTGGCTCACCTTTTTAAATTTCTTTTAGTCGCTACGCTTTGTAAAAGCGCTAAAGCGAGTTCTATTTAACGATTTACAATTTACAATTTCACTCTCTTTTCAGTCGAGGTCAGGAATCCGGGTCAAAGGCGCATCGGCCCAGAGGTGCTCCAGGTCGTAGAACTCACGCATCTCAGGCACGAAGACATGCACCAGCACGTCGCCGTAGTCCATAGCCACCCAAAGGGCACGCTCCAGACCCACCACACGCGCAGGCTTCTCGCCCAGCTCGTTGCGGGCCATATCGCCCACGCTCTCGGCGATGGCCTCCACCTGCGTAGGCGAACCACCCTGACACACCACAAAATGACGGCAGATAGCGCCCTCGATGGCGCTGAGGTCGGCCACAACGATGTTGCTTCCCTTCTTTTCCTGTATTCCCTTGACTATTGTTTGTACTAAGCTTTCTGTTTGATTCATTCTATGCTTGTTAAGAGGCCACAAAGATACTGCTTTTAATTCTATTACAACACAAAAAGTGGGAAAATATAAGTTTTTTTAGAAAAAAGTCGGAAAAAGTTTTGGCGGTTTCGGAAAATGTAGTACCTTTGCACCCGCAATTCAGGTGAGAGTTGCAAATTATTGAAAAAGATTGGGGTATGGTGTAATGGTAACACTGCAGATTCTGGTCCTGCCTTTCCTGGTTCGAGTCCGGGTACCCCAACCAAAAGAGCTTCCGAAATCCCAGCAACAAAGGGGTTTCGGATTTTTCTTTTCCACCATTTTCAGGAATCTTCAACAATAAAAAATGTGAGTGCAATTATCTCTTGACAACTGCACCCACTTGAGTTAAATAATCAAGACTGGTCTGATTATTTATTCTTCAGATAGTATTCCACAGCGAGCTTGACATTGGACTTGACGGCATTGCTGCTGTAGGTAGCGCCGGTGCAGCCGTCCACCTGAGCGGTCTTGGCATCCTGCACCTTCATGCCGTCCCACTTGTGCTCGATGAAGTTCAGCATCTTCTTCCAGTAGCGCGGTGTCTCCTGGTTCTCGAGGAACTCAATCTTCTGAATCTTGTCGCTCTTGATGTAGACCTTCAGGGGCGTGGGGCCTTCATAACCCACCACATCCTTGCCCAGCGTAGTGGTGTTCACCACGTAGACGCCGTTTTCCTTCTTCATCACGTCGTCCTTCTTGTCGGCGCTCATCAAGACGACTGCCATCAGCAGGCAAAGGGGGAGAATCAATAGTTTCTTCATTTTATTTTTTCAAGAATTAGAGTGTTTTGTTTTTATCAAGAATTAGAGAATTCAAGAATCATTTCAAGTATTTGACTGATTTTCGGAGGAATGGTTTAATGACTGAGGCGCCAAGTGCCGGCAGCGGTCTTCACGATGTAGAGGCCGCGGCGGAGGGGCAGCGTGCTGAGACGTCCCACGGTGGTGCGAGTCACAAGGCGTCCGTCGGTGGAGTAGACTACAGCAGGCGTAGCGGCATCGAGGCCTTCGAGGCTGACGGTGCTGATGCCAGAGGGATCCTCCACCTCGACAATGTCGGCAGTCATCTCTATCTCATCGATGACCTTGCTTGAAACCTTATTGGCGTAGTAGATGCCTGTGACATCAAAATACTTACCAGCAAGCGCCTTGGGAGCGCCTTTCAGATTAGGGATCTGGAAGATATTGAAAACACGGATGCGCTGGTCGCCATTGACAGCCCACACACGGCTACTGGCACGCTCAAGGGTGACGGCAGTCAGGGTGACGAGGTCGCAGCGGTCGGCATCGCTCAGGTCAGCCAGGCTGATACGTCGTGGTGTCACCTCATAACCTTTCTCCACAGTGAAGCCGCTATTGTTTGACGAAGCATTGGCAGCAACCATCATCGGGATGTTG
>JAGAAJ010000073.1 GCA_017615355.1 Prevotella sp. | reverse complement strand
TACATGGGAGGGGAGTGCCTGCGGAATCCCTGTAGGGATGGTATGGCGTGAGCCCGATCCCCTCCCTTGTAGGGGAGGGGCAGGGGTGGGGTCAGTAACCAAAAGAAGAAAGGAGAAAGAAAGATGAGAAACCAGACCATTCGCAGCATAGCAGTGAAGGCCCTGCTGATACTCCTCACCCTTCACGCCTTCCCCGTCACATCCGGGGCAAAGGTGCGCTTCGGCGTCACCGGCGGCTTCCAGCTCACCGACATGACATTCAGCCACGACGACCTCGACAAGAACAACCGCATGGGCTGGTTTGCCGGTCCCACGGTGAAGTTCACCCTGCCCATCGTGGGCCTTGGCATCGATGTGGCAGCCCTCTACGACCAGCGCGACCTGAAGGTCGACGACACCGTGTTCAAGCAGAAGAGCATCGTCGTGCAGGGCGATGCCCGTTTCGGCGTCGGTCTTGGCGAGCTGCTCGGCATCTTCTTCAAACTGGGCCCACGATTCAGCTTCAACGTGGGCGACGACTTCGTGCACTGGCTCACCACCGAGGCCGAATACAAGCAATGGTCGCTGCAGGAGACCATGCTCAGCATCAACATGGGTGCAGGCATCACCTTCGCCAAGCATTTCGAGGCCGACCTGCGCTACAACGTGCCCATCAGCAAGACCAGCGACTTCACCTGGAACGAGCTGGGCGACGAGTTGTGGGATCAGACGTGGCATCACGCCAAGTCGCGCACCAACGCCTGGAGCGTCTCCGTCACCTATTTCTTCTGATCAACGCAACCATTCAACAAATCATTTCAGACAAACAACAACAAAGACATGAAAAAAAACAATCACTTCCCAACAGGCAAGCTGCCCTTTTTCCTGATGCTGCTGGCCATGGTGCTGCTGGTGGCTTGCGGAGGCAACAGCAAGAAAGACCGTTCCGACGACGAAGAAGATGAAGAGGATACGGAAGCCGTCATAGACGACGAAGAAGACTCCTTTGACGAAGACGAAAACGAATACGAAAACGATGTCGACGACGAAGACGACTACGATGCCGACGACGAGTATCTCGAGTACAAGGCCAAAGCCATCAGTTTGTTTAAAGACTGTTATAACGCCTTGCTCTCAACCGACGTAGAGGGCATTCACGACAAAATACTGGCCTTCGGCTTCAGCCTGGAGAATGCTGAAGGGGCTACGCTCACCTATTCATATCCCAATGGTGGTGAAGCCGCGGTGGGAGCCAACGATGATATCGGTATGTACATCAGCTTCGACAATGTGTATCCTGTAGAGTACTGGTTCCGCCATGAGAGAGAAAGGCGTGGATTCGAGCGGGATCCGGAAATCCCGGCTTTTGCTTCCGACGGCAAAGTCACCTTTGAAGAGACAGTGGACGGTATCAGGTTGCGTCTGACCAACCCAGGACAATAGCAAACAAACCAATAAGCCCCCTCAAAAAGGGGGCTTAACGTAATAAGTAAGTTCGTAAGTTCGTAAGTTTCACACACACTCCACCTGCATACTGTTGAGGTGAGTGATGTTGCAGATCTGCAGAGAGAGGGTGTTGTCCTTCATGTCGAACCGCAGCAGGTCGAAACTCACGCCATCTTTATGCCAGAGGTTGAAGATGTGGCCTATCAGCAGGCCGATGACGAAGGGCTTGTCGGCCTTGAGCTTGAAGGAGAGGGGCGTCTCTTCAACGACGGTGAACAGGCCGCCCAGCTCTCTTTTCAAACTGTTGAGGTGGGATCGCGCGACGGGTGTCTCATTGTAGTGTGGCATGGCCTAGAGGGTGTTGACGATTTTCTGATACACGCCCCTGTCTGCACGCTTGATGACTCCCGCCTTCAACCATCGGTTCAACTGCACATTGGCCGCATTTCTCGAAATGTGTGCCTCCTGCTCCAGGTCACTTATGCGGAACTGGCTGGGCAGGGTGTTGTAGGAATGGGTGTTGAAGGAGTTTCTCTGTCTCGGCTTCAAGTCGCGGTTGGCGTTGTCCCATGTCTCCTGCAGCTGACGTCCGAAGAAGAAGTCCTGCCAGTAGATGATGGCTTCGTAGATGAGGGATGCGAAGTCGAGGTCGCTCTTCTCCACTTTGACCACCTTCATCACATCGGCTTCCTTCTTCTTCTCTGCCTCCGTAATCGCCCGCTCCATGATCCTCGGAACGGTGAACCAGATGGCATAGAATACGGCACGCTTGCGCAGATAGTCGAGCACTTCGTCGCCCTCCAGCTCTGCCTGTGAGGCTGCCTCTTCGCAGAGGTTGTAGACGTGGTCGACCAGCTTCTTGATGGGCAGCTCGCCCTGCAGCTTGTCGAACTTGAAGGCCCATTGCTGCAGCTTGCAGCGTTTCTCGTGATTCAGGATCTTGTTGCCCTTGGCTATCATCTTATACTTGTTGGAGAGCATCTTGAAGATGGCCATACGCGAGCAAAGACCGTCGTTGACGTTTCTCGGCGTCACCTTGCGGGAGAGGGAGATGGGCGTACCCGACACGACGCTGTTGTAGAAGATCTGCAGGCAGTCGTTCACCGAGTCGCTGTTGGCGAAGTCCACGCCTGTGAACTCGTTGTGGAAGGCCTTCAGCTCGATGTCATGCTTGCCTATCCACGAGCCGCCGCTCTGGGCAGTCGTGTTGCCGTCGAGCTCCGAGTCGAAGGTATAGAGGTGCAACTGATAGGGCTCGCCATTGATCTGCTCCACGGCGTTCTTCGTGCGACGGAAGAAGACGGCGTTCGACGTGCGGCTGGGCAGGTAGCGGATGGGGAAGGTCGGCCGCTTGAGGGCTTCGCCCTTCTGCGCCTTCGAGCTGGTGCTGCGCTCGTTCTTCATCTCCTTGTACTTCTCTTCCGCGTCGCGTCCCACCTTGTCGGCCACGATGACGGGAGCCATGATGATCTTGTCCATCTTCTCGGCCTCGCCCTTGCCGCTGGCAGGGTCACCGATGAGGTAGGCCTGGGGATTCATCCTCTGCTCCTCGCCGTCGAAGTGGCGGTACCAGCAGCGGGTCATCAGGGTGCAGTACATCGTACCTGCTGCGAAGATGCCACCCAGCTTGTTATAGTCCTCCATGCGGTAGGTGGGCAGGTCGTAGATTTCGGTCATCAGCGGCTTCAGCCGCTCCCAGAACATGGCATACATGGCCAGCATGTCGCTCTCCTTCTTTTGCTCGAGCTTTTCCTCGCTGTCGTATTTGAGCAGGGCCACGATGCGCTTGGGAATGGTGAGGTTCATCTTTCTTCCCACGACGTCCGTGCAGAT
Source organism: Prevotella sp. (assembly GCA_017615355.1). Lineage (GTDB taxonomy): Bacteria > Bacteroidota > Bacteroidia > Bacteroidales > Bacteroidaceae > Prevotella. Next base: position 2,110 of record JAGAAJ010000073.1, on the reverse strand, counting down.
ATCGTCGATCTCACGCTCGCCCCTCTCGCTGATGATCTCCTGCACGAAGGGTGCCAGCAGCATCACCTCACGGATATTGGCGGGGTTGTTGTCGCAGAGGTAGCGCAGGTCGGCAGCCAGCTTCAGCGCAGACACGTGCCTTTGCCCAGGCTTCGGCGTGCCGTTGTCATCGATCCAGCGGTCGACGATTTCCTTGAAGGCGATGCCGTTGAACATGGTGGATGGTTGATTGTGGATGGTGGATTGAGAAGTGTTTTGAGAAGTGGATTGAGAAGTGGATTGAGAAGTGTTTTGAGGCGAAGTGCGGTAATCTCCATCAACCATACACCCTCCACCATCCACCTTCGTATTGGCTTTAGCTTTGCTATTTCCCCTACGATACTGCTCCCCATACATCTTATCATATTCATCATTCTGATAGGTAAAGAGTTGGTCGTCGATGTAGCGGATTTCGCTGATGGGCACGGCAAAGGAGCAGCGGTCGGCGTTCTTCACGCTTTCGTCGCACTCCAGCCCGAAGATACGGGAGAGATAGGCCTGATTGTCGGCGAGGTTGCCTCGCTTGATGTCGGCCTTGCAGACCACGCGCACGCCTTTGTGGCTGGGTGTGAATCCCCAGTAGAGCACCTGGTTGTCGCAGTCGTCGCAGTACATGTGGTCGGGGATGCGGTCTGCGAAGTCCTCGGGCGGGAAATCGAGATGGTCGAAGTCGAGCATCACCAATCCCGTCAGCACGGCGGCTGACTGCAGCCGCCAAGTATCTTCGCGGAATTTTCCATCCTTGCCCTTATTGGGCAGGAAGTTGGCCATGAAGCAGATAGCCGGGCGGTCGGTCTTGTAGTTATTATAGCCCTCGAGGTCGCCTTTTTCAAGGCACTCATGCCCCTTGTCATTCTTATCCTTGACATCCGGGCTCTTGGCTATTGCTTCGAAGGTTTCGCGGTTGCACGGGCGGCACGGCGCACCAAATCTTTGTTGGTATACAAGCATTGGTTGGTTTTGATGATAAAGTTGGCAATCTTTGTTCCGTAGTCGCAACCCTCAGACAGGTCGATGTCGAGGTGGATAGAGATAAGGCCCTTTTTGGCGTTGAGGGCCATGTAGGCACCATCTTCCTTCAGCAGCACCTTGCCGCGGGGCTTTTCATCAGTCTTCTCGCGGTCGGGCCATTCCTTCTTGGCCAGCTTCTCCAGCTGGTCCTGCAGCATGCTGTAGGGATCGGTCTCGTCGGCGCTGCACTTCAGGTGGGCAACGAAATTCTGCTTTCCCTTGCCTTTTGTCAGGCCGATTTGCGCCTCTCCTACTTTGTAGGAGTGTTCATACACGGGTTCGCCCTTTCCATAGGGTTTGAAGTCCAACGAGTCATCATTGTACTGGCGAACCGTGCCACGGGTGGATTTTACTATTTCTTTCATAATCAGCAAATTAAATCATTCTCCAAACTTACGTTCTTACGAACTTACTACTTACGTTAAGCCTCGGATTCGAGGCCAATATTTAATATTATATATTATATATATAATATAAATATTGAGGTATGTATTTTTTATCACTTGCCAAAATGGGGGCTTATCGTAATAAGTAAGTTCGTAAGTTCGTAAGTTTTCTACTACTTCATTTCATTCTCGAAGGCCATCACGTAGCCGAGGATTACGTCGTTCATGGTGCCTGCCGTCTGGCCGTTCTCCTGATGGGCCATTGCCGAGACGATGCAAAACCAGAGCATCGGGTCCTCGGTGATGAAGGGCAGCTGCTCAGCCGGCTCCACGCCAGCTTTGTGGCACACGAAGGTGATGTACTTGCTGGTGGCGTTGCCGTCGGAGGGCGGAGCCCAGCGCGAGATAATCCCTTGGATAGTGTGCAGCCTGTACTTTCTGTAATACTGTTTCAGCAGGATGAAGGCGGCGCGGTAGCCGTAGGCCAGCGAATCGAACTGAGCAAAGCTCTTGTCCGTCTGCGTTTCGCGCAGGCCCTTCCATTTGGTCAATGTGCGGCGGATGTTCAGCGGGTTGCCGTTGCGGATGCCGCGAGGGGTGTTGTTCTTGTTGTCCATGTTGTCTTCTTAATTTTTCGTTTTCGTTTTCGTTTTGGTAACGAAGTTTTTTCGTTT
>JAGAAJ010000072.1 GCA_017615355.1 Prevotella sp. | reverse complement strand
CCTGGTGGGCGAGGGCGCCGTGCTCCGAAGGATGATTGAGTCGGGGCGTATCGCGTCGTTTATTCTCTGGGGACCGCCGGGAGTGGGGAAGACCACGCTGGCGCAGATTATTGCACACCGACTGGAGACGCCGTTCTATACGCTGAGTGCCGTGACAAGCGGCGTGAAGGACGTGCGCGACGTGATTGAGAAGGCGCAGAAGGGCCGCTTCTTCAACGAGGCATCGCCCATCCTCTTCATCGACGAGATTCACCGTTTCTCGAAGTCGCAGCAGGACTCGCTGCTCGGCGCTGTGGAACGTGGCATCGTCACGTTGATTGGTGCTACGACTGAGAATCCCTCCTTCGAGGTGATCAGGCCCTTGCTCTCACGTTGCCAGGTCTATGTGCTGCAGCCGCTGGAGAAAGACGACCTGCTGGAGCTGCTGCATCGCGCCATCACCACTGACGTCATTTTGAAGGAGCGAAACATTGAATTGAAGGAGACGGGAGCTCTGCTCCGCTATAGCGGCGGCGATGCACGCAAGCTGCTGAATATACTAGAGCTGATAGCCTCTCCCGACCCCTCCGAAGGAGGGGAGAGCTGCGACCCAGCTTCCGCTATTGTTATTACGGATCAGTTGGTGGAGGCTACCCTGCAGCAGAATCCGCTAGCCTATGACAAGGAGGGCGAGATGCACTACGACATCATCTCGGCCTTTATCAAGAGCATACGCGGCAGCGATCCCGACGGTGCCCTCTACTGGATGGCCCGTATGATTGAGGGTGGGGAAGACCCGCAGTTTATCGCCCGCCGCATGGTGATTAGCGCGAGCGAGGACATCGGCCTGGCCAATCCCAACGCCCTGCTCCTGGCCAACGCAGCCTTCGACACGGTGATGAAGATAGGCTGGCCCGAGGCTCGTATCGCCCTGGCTGAGTGCTGCGTCTATCTGGCCACGTCGCCGAAGAGCAACTCGGCCTATCTAGCCATCGACGATGCCCTTGCCAATGTGCGTCAGACGGGCAACCTGCCCGTGCCGCTGCATCTGCGCAATGCACCCACCAAGCTGATGAAGCAGCTGGGCTACAGCGACGGCTACAAATACTCACACGATTTTCCCGGCCATTTCGTCCAGCAGCAGTATCTGCCCGATGATCTGCAGCAGCAACGTTTCTGGCATGCACAACATTCGCCCGCAGAGCAGAAACTCTACGAGCGAATGATAAGCTATTGGGGCGACCGCTTTAAAGACTGACTAAAGCACTACTTTCTTGCGCCCGCCAATGATGTAAATGCCTTTCTTGGTGGTGGTTACACGGCGTCCGTCGAGTGAATAGACGGCATCGTCAAATCTGACATTGTCTGTCTCGGAATTCTCAACCTTTATAATGCCGGTTGGCTGACTGACGTGTAGTGTCAGTATGAGGCATGTCTGACTTCCCTTCGGCGTAAAGGAGAAGGTGCCGCTGAAAGGCTCTTCAAAACTGATGCTGTGAGTGATGCTGCCGGGTGTGGCATCACGTGCGGGGAAAGGGTAGGCGTCGGCGTTGTAGGTCGTGCCGTTGACTTCGCTCAGATAGCTGCTGCCGCCATCGGCGTTGGCATAGCCGTAGAAATCGACGCGAGAAAACGTCAAGCCAGCCGGCAGCGTGAGCTTGTACTGGCGATTGGCTGAGTATTTGATAGTGCCGTAGTTGCCGGTGGCAGGTGTGCCCGTCTGGTTCATCTTGAATCCGCCGCTGAACGTCCAGTCGCCGTTGGAGGTCTGGCCGCTGATGTCGTAGCTGCTATACTGCGACTCACCCACGTTGATAACCTTCCCCTGCGGCTCGCCGCCCTCGTTCTGGGCAGCGGTGATGTCGGCCACCAGCGAGTTGAGGTAGACCTCAAGCATGGTGTAGCCCTCGTCGTTAAGGGCGTTTCCATCGTTTTTGTTGCTGGGATTCAGACCGTGGGCCGTCTCCCAATCGTCGGGCATACCGTCGCCATCGGTGTCGACGGGTGCCTCGGTGCTGTTCAGCGTGGGCCAGGCACTCCAGTCGCTGCCGGCACCAGCAGGCTTGTTGTCGTCCTGTGTGTTAATGAAGCCGCTGCCCAAGCCTGTGCCCGTATGGCTGGCCTTGCCGTTGCGGGTGTCGCTGATCATCATCTCATCGAAGCTGTCGCGGCTTTTCGAGCAGCCCACATAGCTGAGCACACGCTCATAGGCCATATCGGCTGTGTGAGTGGTGGTATAGATGAAGGGCATGGGCTCCGAGAGCTTGATGCTGTCGCGGGTGGCCTGCGTCCAAGTGCCGTCGCAGTCGGAGGCATTGACCTGATTGATGATGCCTATCTGCCAGTTGTTGGCAGTCACGTCGCTGTACTTCGAGTTCTTATTGCCCGTAACGTAATATTTTCCCCAGAGATGGAGGGCAGGAGCATAGGCCGGATACTCAGCCACATAGCTGTTGGTGCGGATGCCGATGCCGGCGATGCGTTTGCCCTTGTCGTTGGTAGGCGAGCCGGGGCCTGGCTTGTAGTAGTTGTTGACGATGTTCACCGTCATGCCCTCGCCGCCATAGCAGCCGTTGTTGCCGAAGTTGTAGATGACGTTGTTGCGCATGTCCATCCGCTCGTCGAGCTGCGTGGTGGGACGCGGGCCGAGACGCGGCGTACGCGAAGTGTGGTGGGCGATGAGATTGTGGTGGAACGAGGCACCGCTGCCGCCCCAGTTGCCGCCGTAGCCGTGGGCACCCTTCGAATGGCCGCTATTCACAAGACTTTGTGCTACAAGGCACCACTGTACGGTTGTGCTCTTGTTGCCGAGGACGGAGAGACACTCGTCGATGCTCCACGACACGGAGCAATGGTCAATCATCCAGTCCTGCTTGTCAAAGCCGCCGAATCCGTCCCAGCCGTCGGCACCGTCTTTCTTTACATTCTTGTTGCCAAGACGGAAACGCATGTAGCGCACGATGACGTTGTTGCCGCTGATGCTCACGGGGTAGTCGGCGATACAGATGCCGTCGCCGGGTGCTGTCTGGCCGGCAATGGTGGTATTGCTGGGGATGCTGAGCGATGACTCCAAGTGGATGGTGCCGCTGATGTCGAAGACAATGGTCTTCGCGCCTTGTTGTTGTAAGCACCAGCGCAACGACTGGTAGCCGCTGTCATTGAGATTTTTCACGTGTAGCACCTTGCCACCTCGTCCGCCTGTAACGTAGCGGCCAAAGCCTTCAGCGCCGGGGAAAGCGGGTGTCTGTTCCTGTTGTGCCTGTGCCGTGAGGGCAAGAGCCAGTGTGAATAGTGAAAGGATTCTTTTCATTTGTTTGTGTAGTAGTTCTTTTTAAAAAACTCCCCGACGACTCATTGCCGCCGGGGAGCTGAATATTGGATGAGTGGGAAGAAATTACTTCTGCATCATCTTCTTACCGTTCTTAATGACAACGCCCTTGTAGTTGGCGTCCACCTTCTGACCAGCGAGGTTGTAGATAGCGCCGTTGAAGGCCTTCTCAGCAACCATCGACTCGATACCATCCTCAGTAACAAGCTTCCAGGAGATATTGTCGAAGTAGTAGTTGTTCTCCAGGGTCTTGTCCTTGTTCAGGTTGAAAGCTACGGTCTGCATACCGCTCATGACAGCTCCGTACTGCGACATAGCGTCGGAGATGGTTCCTTCGATAACGACTTCCTTCCACTCGGTTGTAATCTGCAACGGGCCGTTGAAGCCATCGAGGTACCAACCGCAGTAGTTACCAGGAGTGGTGTGAGCCTGAAGGTCAGCCTGAGCATCCTTGTCAGCCTTCACCCAGAAGGTCAGCTTGAACTTCTCGCCCAAAGCAAACACATGGTTCTTGGCATAGATGAAGAACTGGGTATCCCACTCTTCAGCAGCTGTTGATGTAGCGTGAACCACAGCAGCACGTGAGCCATCGATACCTGCACCCTCGACGAAGTTTGTAGTGAATGAGCCGCCGCCATCGCCGTGCTTAACCACCAGGCAGCTGCCGTCTGCACCCTCGCAATCGCCATTGATAATGAGCTCGTTGGGATCAGTGGGTTCAGAAGCGGGTCCGCAGTACTCCAGCTCGAAGTTATCCCAGATGCACCAGGTATCGGTGCGGGTACCCTT
>JAGAAJ010000071.1 GCA_017615355.1 Prevotella sp. | reverse complement strand
GGCATACTGGCGGCGACGGGCATAGGTCTCGATATTGGCCATGCGATGCCACTCGTCGCTGTTGTTGTAAGCCTCGGCAGCAGCCAGCTGGATGCCGCGGAAGGTGCCACTCTCAATGTTCGACTGCACCTTCAGAATCCATGTGATGAACTCGGCATTGGTGGCACAGAGGCCCACACGCCAGCCAGGCATGTTGTGGCTCTTCGACATGGAGTTAAATTCGATGCAGCAGTCCTTGGCACCTGGCACCTGAAGGAGCGAGAGGGGCTTGTCGTTGAGGATGAAGCTGTAGGGATTGTCGTTCACCACGACGATGTTGTGCTCGCGAGCAAAACGCACCAGACGCTCGTAGGTCTCCATGCGGGCAGGAGCGCCTGTGGGCATGTTGGGATAGTTCGTCCACATCAGTTTTACACGTGTAAGATCCATCTGCTCCAGCTCATCGAAGTCGGGCTGCCAGTCGTTCTCAGGACGCAGGTTGTAGTTGACGATCTTTGCCCCAAGAATCTTGCTGAGCGAGGTATAGGTGGGATAGCCAGGATTAGGCACGAGCACCTCGTCACCAGGATTGACGAAGGCCAATGTGACATGCAGGATGCCTTCCTTCGAGCCGATGAGCGGCAGCACCTCTTTCGCCGGGTCAAGGTCGACGCCATAGAAACGCTTGTAGAAGCCTGCCATCGCTTGACGCAGCTCGGGAGTGCCCATCGTGGGCTGATAGCCGTGGGCATTGGGCTGGCGGGCCACCTCGCATAGCTTGTCGATGGTTTGCTCCGAGGGCGGCATGTCAGGACTGCCGATAGCCAGGCTGATGATGTCCTTGCCTTCGGCGTTGAGCTGGGCCACCTCCTTCAGCTTGCGGCTGAAGTAATATTCACTCACTAAACTAAGTCTGTCTGCTGGTTGTATCATACGCTTTTGTATTCTCCTAAAATCTTTAAGTCACGGGTTAAGGGGATGATAGCATCGATGGCCTGACGATAGCGTGTCAGGTCGCTGTAGGTCACATCCACGTAGAAGAGATATTCCCACTCGCGGCCGATGATGGGCAGCGACTGAATCTTCGTCAGGTTGATCTTGTAGAACGACAGGATGGCGAGGACTGCCGAGAGCGATCCCTCCTCGTGGGGCAGGGCGAAAACAATGCTCGACTTGTTCGTCTCAATGAGCGGGCGCAGCAGGTCAGCCTTCTGCGGCTTGCAGCACACGAGGAAACGGGTGAAGTTATGCTTGTTGTCCTCGATGCCGTCCTCCAGCACCTTCAACCCATAGAGGCGTGCTGCATCAGCATGACAGATGGCTGCCCAACCCTTGTGCTGCCCCTCGGCAATCATCTTGGCAGCGCCAGCCGTATCGTCGGCCTCCACCACACGCAGCTGCGGATGCTGGGCCAGATAGTGGCGTGTCTGCATCAGGGCCACAGGATGGGAGTGTACCTCGGTGATGGTCTCCCAAGAATCCTCAGGCAGACAGCAGATGCAATGGGTGATGTGCAGCTTGTGCTCGCCTACGACGGTGGTGCCGGAGTCGCGCAGCAACTCATAGTTGTGCAGCAACGAGCCGGCAATGGTGTTCTCGATGGCAGCCATACCGATGATTGTAGGGTCCTGGCTGATGCTCTCGTACACCTGCTCGAAGGTCTGGCAGCAGATGAGCTGCAGCTGCTCGCCTGCGAAATACTGATGGGCGGCAATGTCGTGGAACGAGCCCGTCTCGCCTTGTATTGCTATTCTCTTCATCTTCTTAATAAAAAGGCCCCACTTTCACCTTTCAGTGAAGCGGGGCTGTATTTCAATTCTTAATTTTTCAATTCTTTCATCTTACATACGAACTACCGCTTCACAATTGCTTGCAAAGTAAAAATAGTAGTAGAAATATGCATTGAATTTATTCATTTAGCTTTCTTTTTGTCGTTACAGCGTGCAAAATTATAACATTTTTGTCAACCACGCAAATATTTTGTCACTTTTTTCTCAAAAATCTTTCTCTCAGCTACCGATGTAGAGGCACAGCATACCCAGAAGCACGAGAGCCAGGTCGATGGCTTTGGCTCGCAGGTTCTTCTCGTGGAAGAAGAGGGCGCCGCAGACGAAGCTAACGACGACAGAGCCTCGGCGAATCATCGACACGATGCTGATCATAGCCGTAGGCAGCGAGAGGGAGTAGAAATAGAGGAAGTCGGCTGTGGAGAGGAAAAGACTGATGCCGATAATGGCCCAATCCCAGCGGAAAGGCGTGGTGTGCTTTCGTTTCGGCCACCAGAGCAGCAGGAGCATGGCCAGCATCATAAAACATTGGTAGATGTTGTACCATGACTGCACCATCATGCGGTCGAGCCCTACCCCACCCTCACTCACGGGTGCCATGAGGTATTTGTCGTACAAGCCACTCAATGCGCCCAGCATCGCCGCACCCACAATCATGTAGATCCAGCGGTCGTGCTTGAAGTCGATGCCCTCCTTTCGTCCGCTACGGCTGAGCAGGAAGAACGAGGCAACGGCAAGCAACACACCTGCCCATTGCCAGAGGTTGAGCCGCTCGCCAAAGAGCAGCAGGGCACCAATGAGTACCATCACGGGACGTGTAGCATTGATAGGGCCGACGATAGTAAGCGGCAAGTGCTTCATGCCAAAGTAGCCAAGCACCCAGCTGGAGAGGACGATGAGCGCCTTGCCTACGATATAGCGGTGCTCCTCCCATGTTCCCTGCGCCACATGAAAGATGGAGCCGTCAGACAGCAGGCCGCTTTGGCTCAGAATGATGAACGGCAGGAAGATAAGCGATGAGAAAAGGGTATTGAGAAAGAGGACCGGCAGGACGGCATTGTCCTTGAGCGACTTCTTCTTCAGCGAGTCATAGACACCCAGAAAGGCAGCAGAGAGAAACGCAAGGATTAACCACACTTCGATTTACGATTTGACAATTGACAATTTACAATTATGGCTGCACGTACTCAATCTTCTCTAAGAAAAGGGCTTTGGCAGGCATCGACTCACCAGCCTCAGTACGGCGCTTGCCCTCAATGACACGACGGAATTCGTCGAGTGTCAGGCGATGACGGCCTACCTCGATCAGCGTGCCAACTACGGCTCGCACCATATTGCGAAGGAAACGGTTGGCCTTGATTTCGAAGCGCCATTGGCCTGGCTCTGTCTCCGTCCATTCGGCCTTCATCACATGACAGAGCGTCGTCTTTACGTCGGCATGACTCTTGCAGAAAGCACCGAAGTCTTCATACTCGAGCAGGATGGCAGCCGCCTGATTCATCAGCGCAAAGTCGAGGTTGTAGTGCAGCTCGCAGGAGTAATGACGCAGAAAGGGAGACTTGAAGGTGTGCACATAATAATAATATGTACGCGCGACAGCCGAGAAGCGTGCATGCATATCGTCGGCCACAGGCTCCACACGCTGCACGGCAATGTCCTGCGGCAGGATTCTGTTCAGCTTGTAGGCCAACTGCTGGCAGTCAATCTCTCTACTCTCTCCTCTCTCCTCACTCGTCTCTTCTCTCTCCTCTATCCTCTCTCCTCTATAATCAAAATGCGCCACCATCATCCTGGCATGAACGCCTGTGTCGGTACGTCCGGCACCCGTCACGGTGATGTCCTGGCGAAGCAACAATGAGAGTGCCCGTTGCAGTTCTTCCTGCACCGAGATGCCGTTGGGTTGCACCTGCCATCCGTGGAAGCGTGTCCCATCGTAGCTCAATGTCACAAAAAATCTCATAGCCGGCTGCAAAGGCAGGCATGCGGCACCTGCCGGAACCGTTCAGGACATGGGGCGCGCGGACACATCCTGCATCCGCACAACGTTTTGGCATCAGGTCGGCTTTGCCGCGGTTTCCGCCACAGCCGGCTCCGGGAACTCGATGCGGACACGCGTGATGCGACGCCCCTCGACAGCCTGCACGGAAAAATGCAATCCGCCGATTTCGGCAGTGTCACCCGTCTTCGGAACATCGTCGAGTTCGGCCATCAGGAGGCCGCCGATGGTGTCAGGACGGTGATCGCTTTCCG
>JAGAAJ010000070.1 GCA_017615355.1 Prevotella sp. | reverse complement strand
ATCAGCTTGTCAATATCCTTCTCATCAAAGGTCAGAAACACATGCCCCATCACCCCGACAGATACAAGCACATGATAACCCTCATAGACCAGAACGCCCTTATTATAAAACGTCTTTTCATATACCAGCAGATTCTTCTTCAAGTATTCGTCAGCCGCATTCAGTGCCATATAAGTTCCCTTCGTCCTCAGGCTCTCATAAGGAACAGCCTTACCTACCTGATCCATCTTTGCCTCCGCAGCCTTCAGCACGACCTCTTTCAATGCATCATAGTGGGCCGTCCTGTCGGGTTTCGTCATCGCCAGCACACCCATCACTACCAGCGCGACTACAGAGAGTATCAGCAATATTTTCTTCATTGCGCTATACCTTATTTTATTATATAGCGGCAAAGATAGCAATAATTTCTTGTACTTCAAAAGAATTTCCAAATAAAATGCCGAAATCCTCACGCACAGCTCCCGTTGCTATTACTTTACATCCTTTGTGACTAATTGAGTCTCTATATCTAATATTTTTTTTCTTATCAAAAATTCGTACTTCATACGCAAGGCGTTTTCAGAGGCAGCAAACCACTGCTGGCGGCTCTGGCTGAGGTCGAAGAGAGTGGCCATGCCGGCATCATAGCGTTTTAGGACATAGCGATAGGCCAATGCACTGGATTCCTTGTTCAAAGGTAATCAAAAGAACCGAATCTCGCAAGACCTAAATCGCCGCGAACGAGGATTTTGCATTAGCTGAGACATTTTTTTGCATTAGCTGAGAGTTGCCTCGCCCCAGATTCGCCCATTCGCGCATTTTCTACCTCAATTCACGCATTTTCAACATCGGCAACCGCCAACGAAATGGCCAAAACAATACCGCCGAGCTCATCTTTCGATGTCTCGGCGGGATTCTTTTTCTGCCGTTCCCTTGAAATACTTATTATTTCAGTGGGGAGGTGTCTTTACTTCTCCTCGTCAAGCCTTTCTTCTAGAAACTCATCAAGGGTGAGCACATTGAGCTGTGGGAATGGAATCTGCTTGAGGTGGTCGAAGTGACTGTCCTCGGTAACGATGTAATCGGCATTGGCCGTAATAGCACAGTCGACAAACTTATCATCGTCCTTGTCGATATGTGACAGCAGATGGAACCGGAAATAAGACTCGCGATAAACGGTCTGTGGGTGACGAGCAATGGCGTTGACCACGTTATGTGCCACCTCGGGCGAGGCATGCACGGCGAGGATTTCCTCGTACTCCGTCAGGATCTCGTTGCTGACGCACAAGCAATAACGGCCCGCAAGGAAGTCGGTCCATATTTTGTGATAGTGGCTCCGTGAGGGCAGCGCCTGGATGAGGGCGTTAGTGTCGAGAACTACGTGTCGCATCGTCACTTAGAATAGTTTGTAGGGCGTGCGCAGGTGTTGGCCACGCAGCTCGTCGAGTTTCTTCTGGTCGAAGGTTCCCTCGTCCCACATCTTGTCGATAGCCTTCTGCGCCCGTTCTGCAAAGAAGAGCGAGAGAGTGAGCCGCAGCGCGTCGAGATCCTCCTGCGAGGTGACGTTGGCCGCTGCGTTCAGCAGTTCCAATTGTGCCATTTGTGAGTAACTCATAATCCTTTGCTTTAAATATCCGCTGCAAATATACAACTTTTTTCTTACACCGCATCGATTATTGCAAAAAAAGTAGTAATTTTGCGGCGTTAACGCCGCGAGTCTGCTCACGCTCGGCCATCGATGCAAGCATCATGGCACTCGCTTAATCGCAGACTTCACAGCTGAATTGCTAAAATAAGAACTATATGCCTGAACAGATAAATCCATTGTCGATACTGTATCTCCTGCTCCACGGCGCTGGAACTGCCGTGGCCGTTGTGCTGTGCCTCTACCTGCTGCTGTGTCGGGGCAAGGCTATCGCGCCCGACATCACGCCGCCCGCACGATTGCGCCGCTGGGCTGCGGCATTATTCGGCGTGATGGCCCTGGCCCACGTCTGGTGGATACTGTTCTATACGTACTCGGACGACACCCGCTCGGTGATTTACGGGCTGCTCGTCGCTATCGACTGCATGGCGCTGCCCCCCGTCTTCGTCGGCACACTGCTGAACATGCTGCAGGACCGCCGCCGACCGCTGTGGCCCATTTTCGTCGTCATGACGCCCTGCGCGGTGATCGCAGTGCTGCAGACAGCTTTGCCCGACATCGACCTCACGACCCCGAACATGATCTATGGACTGGTCATCGCCGTGGCCTTCATTATATATATGGTGGTGGCGGTGAGACAATATGGGCGGTGGCTGCGCGACAACTACGCCGACCTGGAGCACAAGGAGGTGTGGCTCAGTCTTACACTGCTCATCGGCCTCATGATACTGCTCATGAGCTTTGAATATACCGACAACTACGTGATGTCCACCATCGCCCATCTCATCGGATTCCCGCTGGCGGGCCTCCTGCTGTGGCGCGTGGAGACATTGCAAAGCCTCTCCCCCCTGCCCCTCCCTGCGAAGGAGGAGAATGATTACAGGAAGGATCAAGAGGGTGAGGCTGCCAAAAGTTGGTCTGCTATCGGCGAACTGCTGGCGAAGCACTGCGAGGACGCGCAGCTCTATTTGCAGCAAGACCTGACCCTGACGCAACTCTCGACAGCCATCGGCGTTAACCACTACTATCTCAGCCAGTATTTCGCCAGTCAGGGCACAAGCTACTATGCATACATCCACGACCTTCGCGTCCGTCACTTCGTAGCCCGCTACCGCGAGCTTGCCGCTGCACATGAGCCCATCGTCGCCCAGCAGCTGGCCCACGAGTGTGGCTACCATAGCTACAGCACCTTCAGCACCGCCTTCAAGCAGCGCATGGGTCAGAGCGTCACCGCCTGGATGCGCGAAGTGGAGGGTTAGAATCGATGACATATTGTCAAAACTTACTAGCACTGATAGCACTGCTAGCACTAACGGTTGAATATCAAATAGTTACGAAGATTGTTTACTAGCACTGAACTAGCACTGAACTAGCACTGATGAGAAAACAAAGATGACGGAGATCGATGGAGGGCATTTTTTGGAGAGTCCAAGGCCTGGACTGTTTCTATAGAGCCTCCTGGCGAAAATTTGGAGGCTCCAAATTTCCCTATAGAGCCT
>JAGAAJ010000069.1 GCA_017615355.1 Prevotella sp. | reverse complement strand
TTCATCCTGTTAACTGATAAGATTCTATAAACCTTTTAAAAACAAATTGTTATGCTTAGATTATTAGCCGACGTAATTCCCATTGATCCCAGCGAGTATGAGAGGCGTTACAGACCCATCCGCGATGTTGTTGTTGACACCGTCGACACCGTTGTGGGTGTGAGCCAGGATTTTGCCAACGGCGTACAAGGAGGCGGCGGCCACAGCCTGCCTTGGATTTTAGGCGCTATAGCCGCCGCGCTCATTGCGCTTGGTTTCTGCATTTTTATGGTGCGTTCCTTCCGCCGTCGCAGCGAGCAACAGGTAGGCTTCGCCACTTCGCGCTCATAGTTTCAGGTTCTGGCTCTTGCCAGCCTTGAGCTTGAGGGTCTTTTTCTTTCCGTCATACAACACAGTGACGGAACTATTCTTCTTGGCTTTGATGGTTGCCTCCTTCAGACGGCCATTATTCCATTGAATGTCTACCTCAAAGCCTCCACGCGCACACAAGCCCTGCACCTCGCCGTCACTCCATTGTGTCGGTAGGGCTGGCAAAAGCTCGATGACGGCCGTGCCATCAGCATTAAGCTCGCTTTGCAACAGCATCTCACAAACACCAGCCGTTCCACCGAAGTTACCGTCAATCTGGAAGGGCGGATGCGCATCGAAAAGGTTCGGATAGGTGCCGCCTCCAGGCCTGCGGCGGTCAGGGCCGCGATATTGGTCGGGACTGACATATGTGAGCAGTTTCTGGTAGATATGGAAAGCCTGCTCGGCATTATGCAGACGCGCCCATAGATTGATGCGCCAGCCAGTACTCCATCCCGTAGTCTTGTCGCCCTTTTGCTCCAATGTCTTCGCACAAGCAGCGAGGACAGTTTCATCATTCACGTGGTGTCCTGGATACAGGCCGATGAGGTGACTTTGATGACGGTGGTGTGGATCATAGTCGCGCCAGTCGTGATACCATTCGTTAAGGTCACCCTCGCTGCCTATGGTGTAGGGGTGCAGCCTGTTCAGGGCAATCTGCAGGGGCAGGCACTCATCAACCAAGCCTGAGTCAATTTTCTTGCTGGCCGAATGTTTCACCAAGATATGGTGGGCAGCAATCGTATTGGTGAACAGCTCGCGGATGATGGCCAAGTCGGCTGTGCCGCCGTAGCAGGTCATACCGTGATAACCCTTGTCGGTGACGTACTCATTCTCAGGCGAGGTGCTTGGGGCGGTTATCAGTTCCTGCGGGTTGTTGGGGTTCTCAACAAGCCATTCGAGGCAGAACTGCGCAGCGCTTTTCATCAACGGATAAGCCGTCTCACGCAGGTAGTCCTCGTCCATCGAGAAGAGGAATTTCTCCCACAACGACTCCACGAGCCAAGCGCCGCCCATCGGCCAGTTAGCCCATTCCGGCTTCTCGTTCTTCTCGCCCACGGGGTTCGCCATTGCCCAGATGTCGCTGTTGTGTCCAGCCTGCCATCCGTGGTGGATGCCGTAGTAGTTCTCGGCAGTATAGCGTCCATTCTCAGCCAATGCCTTGACAAAGCCGTCAAGAGGCATCGCCATCTCGGCGAGGTTGCAGTTGAAGGCGGGCCAGTAGTTTTCCTCCAGATTTATGTTGATGGTGTAATTGCCGCGCCAAGGTGCCCATTGATGCGGGTTCCATAAGCCCTGCAGATTGGCGGGCACGCTGGGTGTGCGCGAGCAGCCGATGAGCAGATAGCGGCCATACTGGAAGTAGAGCGTTTCCAAGTAGCGGTCGGCCTCAGCGTTGCCCGTGTTGTAGGACTTCACCAGGGAATCTGTGGGAATGGAATATCTAGTATCACTAGTATGACTAGTCTGACTAGACGTACTAGTTGAACTAGAAAGATTCAAGTTGACGCGAGTGAAGAACTGGCGGTGGTCGGCGATGTGACGAGCGCGCACGTCCTCATACGACACATTCTGCGTGTGCCAAGCGCGGTTATTCGCCAGGTCGATGTAGGGTATGCCTTCTTTCACAGGGTGACGGTCAAAGCCGTTAAAGCTGGTGGCATTGACGATGTAGACAGTAGCCTCGCTCACATTCTGCAGGCATAGCGTCGAGTCGGTATTCGTAATCTGTCCGTCCTTGTGTGCCACACGCACGATGGTGCAGAAATGAATAGTGTTCTGCTCATCGCCGTCAGCATGGCCAATCATCGTCAGCTGACCGCGACTGGCCTTCGTGTTGTGTGGAAGGATGGCGTCCAAGCTCAGGTCCAAGTTAAGTTGCAGCGGCTTCGAGGCTGTTAGGCGGATAGCGATAAGACTGTCGGGCGCCGAGGCAAGGTATTCGCGGCAGTAGGTGACGTCACCTATCTTATACGTCACGCGCGCGAGGGCAGAGTCGAGGCTCAGCTCACGGCAGTAGTCAGTTGGTTGCGATGACATCGCAACAGACGGGACGATATGTAGCGTGCCGAGGGGTTGATAGTGGCAGGAATTATGGCCCTGCACGTGCAGCTGGAGGGAATCTGCCAGACGATAGTCCTCGTTGAAGAGTGCCTTGCGAATCTTAGGAATCCAGCGCGAGGCCCCAGCATCTTCCTGACGGTCGATGGGCTGTCCTGTCCACAGCGTGATGTCATTTAACTGGATGATGTCGTTGGCGGGATTGCCGTAAATCAGCGCACCGAGCCGTCCGTTGCCGATAGGCATAGACTCCTCAAAATAGGTGGCGGGTGTGTTGAACCAGAGCCTCATCGGAGGCTGCACGGCCTGTGTGGCGATGGTCGTCAGGCAGGCAAAAAAGAATAGAAGTCGTTTCATGGTGGCAAAGATACGAAAAAAAATGTGAATCTCATGTCTCCTTTATGGAAAAAAATGTGTTTTTTTGCAGTTATCGGAAATTCTTCGTACATTTGCAGTCAGAAATCTACTAAGACGATGAAGAGACTGATTAAAAGCCTGTTACTGCTGATGCTTCCCATTGCTGTGGTGGCCAAGGTGAACGTGGAAAACCTCAGAGTGGAGAATCTCGTCGAGCCGCTGGGCCTCGACACACCAACGCCGCGTTTCTCGTGGATTATCACCAGCAACGAGCGTGACGTTGTGCAGACGGCCTATCACATCATCGTCAGCGATGACAACGGCGAGGTGTGGAACAGCGGCTTGGTCGATAGCTCCGAACAGCTTTGGATTCCCTATGGCGGCACAAGCCTAAAAAGCGGGCAGCATCTGACGTGGCGTGTGAAAGTCACGACCAACAAAGGCGAGACGGAGTGGAGCTCCGCACAACGTTTCAGCATCGGTCTGTTGACTGAGAGCCAATGGGGCGGACGATGGATTGGTCTTGAACAACTACAGGAAGGCGAAGTGGCCGGCGAGGTGCACAGCCGATTGGCAGCACGCTACTTGCGTCAGACGTTTCATTTGAACGGGAAACCCGTGAAACGTGCCACAGCTTATGTCACAGGCCTTGGTTTCTACCGCCTCTTCGTGGGCGAGAAGGAGATAGGCGCCAACGACGTGCTGAAACCTGCCCCGTCGGATTATCGCAAAACCATCTACTATAACACCTATGACGTCACGGCCAATATGACCGACAGTTTCGCTGTCGGCATCATTCTCGGCAACGGCAAATACTTCGCACCCCGTCAGGACAAACCCTATAAGAACACCACCTTCGGCCTGCCGAAATGCCGCATGAATATCATCGTGGAGTATGCCGACGGCACGACACAACGCCTGGTCACCGACGAGAAGTGGCGCGTAACTGCCAATGGTCCCATTCGCGCTAACAACGAATACGACGGCGAGGAATATGATACCCGCCGCGAGCTCGATGGTTGGCTCACCACCAATTACGATGACAGCAACTGGCTGCCTGCACAGCGCACCGCCATTCCGCAGGGCACGCTGAGGGCGCAGATGATGGAAGGCATGGTGGAGGGTGGAAAGTGGAAGGTGGAGGGAGAATACCCCAACTGTACAAGCATTTCTCCTTCCACCCTCCACCTTCAACCCTCCACCATATACGACTTTGGCCAAAATATGGCAGGGTGGGTGAGCTTCGTGCCGACTGGTAGCGAGGGCGACACCATTCGCGTGCGCTATGCCGAGCGGCTGAACGATGACGGCACCCTCTACACAGACAACCTGCGTAACGCCCGCTCAGAGGATATTTACGTCTGTGGGAAGCCTATCACCTCATACCTCACACCTCTTACCTCTCAAGTCTGGCACCCCTCCTTCGTCTATCACGGTTTCCGCTACGTCGAAATCATTGGTCCAGTCAAGGACGTGAAAGCGTGGCCCGTCAGCGACCGTATGGAACAAACGGGCACCTTTGCCTGTAGCGACACCATATTAAATAAGGTGGTGGAGGCCGCCCGTTGGGGCATCATGTCAAACTACAAGGGAATGCCCGTCGACTGTCCGCAGCGCAACGAGCGCCAGCCTTGGTTAGGCGACCGCACCGTTGGGGCCTTGGGCGAGAGTTTCCTCTTCGGCAATGAACGACTGTACACGAAGTGGATGCACGACATCTGCGAGAGTCAGCGCGCCGACGGTGTCTTCAGCGATGTGGCTCCCGCCTTCTGGAACTATTACAACGACGATGTCACCTGGCCTGCTGCCCTACCCTTCATCTGCGAGATGCTCTACCGCCAGTACGGCAACGCACAGCCCATCATCGACAGCTATCCCAGCATGAAACTGTGGATGAACCACTTGCTCAGCGAGGGCTTGAAGGACGGTCTCATCACGAAGGACAAATACGGCGACTGGTGTATGCCGCCCGAGAAGCTGGAGATCATTCACAGCCAAGACCCTGAACGGCAGACCGACGGCACACTCATCGCAACGGCCTACACCATCCGTTGCCTGCAGCTGATGGAGCAATTTGCAGAGATGCAGCAGCTGGATGAGGCTAACCGCTGGAAAGAACAATGTGAGGCATTGACTACCGCTTTCAACCGTCGTTTCCTGCACGTCAACGAAGGAAGCAGCCCGCGCCCCGGCCATCCGCTCTTCCCCGACAGCACCTTCTACGACAATAACACCGCCACAGCCAATTTGCTACCGTTGGCATTCGGAATTGTGCCGCCAGCATATAAAGATGAGGTAGTGAAAAACGTGGTAAAGAAGATTTTCGAGGACGACAAAGGCCACATCACAAGCGGTGTCATCGGCATCTCGTGGCTGATGCGAACCTTGTCCGACAACGGTTATCCTGACGTGGCGTTCCATTTGGCCACGCAAAAAACCTATCCTTCCTGGGGCTATATGACGGAGAACGGCGCCACCACCATCTGGGAGCTATGGAACGGCGACAAGGCTGATCCTGCGATGAACAGCGGCAACCACGTCATGCTGTTGGGCGATTTGCTGACTTGGTGCTACGAGTATCTGGTAGGCATCAGACCTGAAGATACTGCCTTCCGTCACATCGTACTAAATCCTGAGTTTACCATCCAAGACTGCTTCAACGTCGATGCCACCTACCAAACGCCCTACGGCCTTATCGTCAGTAAGTGGAAAAAGACGCTACAAAAGCTGCATTGGGAGGTCACCATCCCCTGCAACACCAGCGCTACCCTCTGCCTACCTTCAGGCGAGCAGCGCAAGGTAGGCTCGGGCAGCTATACTTTCGATGTAGATATCCCCACCAGCGACAAGCGCATCCTCAAGGACGAGTTTCTCTACGAGACGGCGCCCTTCGCCTCGCCTCATGCCGCCACCATCGTCGAGACAAAGAAAGGTGACCTCGTGGCAGCCTATTTCGGTGGCACCTATGAGCGCAATCCCGACTGTTGCATCTGGGTGAATATTAAGAGGAAAGAGGAAAGAGGAAAGAGGAGAGAGGAGAGTGGATGGAGCGCGCCTATCCTTGCTGCCGACGGAATGGTGGACGGCGAGAAGACAGCGTGCTGGAATCCTGTGCTGACGGAGATGCCCAACGGCGAACTGTGGCTCTTCTACAAGGTGGGCAAGAGCGTGGCCGACTGGACGGGTTGGCTGACGAAATCGAAAGACGGAGGCCGCACGTGGAGCAAGGGTGAAAAGTTGCCCGACGGTTTCCTGGGGCCTATCAAGAACAAACCACTACTACTGAATGGCAAGCTCATCTGCGGCTCGTCGACGGAGGACAACGGCTGGCGCTTCCACGTAGAAATCTACGACCTCAAGACAAAAACCTGGCAATACGTTGGGCCTGTGGAATCAACCAGAGCCTACCGCACAGACCTGATGCCCACACCTGCGGAAATGCAGGATCCCAACTATAATCCCGTGGAAGGAACGAAACGCCCGATTGACTGCATCCAGCCCTCGTTCCTGCAGTTGAAGGACGGTCGCCTACAGGTATTGATGCGCACCAGAAACGGCAAGATTGCCACCTCCTATAGCAGCGACGAAGGCCAGACATGGGAGCCCGTCACCCTGACCGACCTGCCCAACAACCAGAGCGGCACCGATGCCGTCACCCTTCGCGACGGTCGCCACGTGCTTATCTACAACAACTTCGAAACCCTGCCCGGCACGAAGAAAGGACCGCGCACGCCGCTCAGCCTTGCCGTCAGCGACGATGACGGAAAGACCTGGCGCCATGTGCTGACACTTGAGGACTCGCCCGTAGGCCAGTATTCCTATCCCTCCATCATCGAAGGACGCGACGGAACCCTCCACATGGTTTACACGTGGCGACGCAAGCGCGTCGCATACAAGCAAGTCAGACTCTAACGTTGACCTTGGTGGCTCGGATGAAGTAGAGGATCAGCAGCACATAGGCGATCAAGGCGACCACCTCCGATAGCGGATTCATCATCCACGACTCGCTGACGAAATTCAGGTTGCCGAACTTCATCAAGGCGCTGATCACACCCATCAAGGCACCACCTGCGATAAAGCCGGAGGCGATGAGCGTGCCTCGCTCGCCACGAGCCTCGTTCACGGCCTTGTCCTTCGAGCGTGTAGTGACATACCAGCTGATGGCGCCGCCCACGACCAGCGGGGTGTTCAGCTCCAAGGGGATGAACATACCCAAGGCGACGGCCAAGGCGGGCATCTTACAGAAATTGATGATGAGTGCCAACGCAGCGCCGATGGCATAGAGCAGCCAGGGAGCACCCTCACCACTCATCACGGGGTCGATGACGGCAGCCATCGCATTGGCCTGCGGAGCCGACAACTGACCGCTGGTGAAGCCGTAGGTCTCGTTCAACAGCATGATGACACCGCCGACAGTAGCTGCCGAGATGAGCGTGCCGAGGAATTTCCACGACTCCTGCTTCTTAGGTGTCGAGCCCAGCCAGTAGCCAATCTTCAGGTCAGTAATGAATGCGCCAGCCATCGACAACGCCGTACACACCACGCCACCCATGATCAATGCTGCCACCATGCCGCTGGTGCCGCTGAGGCCCACAGCCGACAACACGACGGAGGCGAGGATGAGCGTCATCAGCGTCATGCCCGAGACGGGATTGCTGCCCACGATGGCGATGGCGTTAGCTGCCACAGTAGTAAAGAGGAAGGCGATGAAAGTCACCACAAGAATGGCCACCACAGCAAACATCAGGTTGTGCATCACGCCCAGCCAGAAGAAGATGAACGACACCAGCAGGGCCACGATGGCGGCGATGGCAATGAACTTAAACGACAGGTCTTTCTGCGTGCGAAACGCTGTTGTCTCGGCTCCTGCGCTACCCTTCAGTTCCTTGCCAGCCAACGAGACGGCACTCTTGATGATGCCCCACGACTTCACGATGCCGATGATGCCGGCCATAGCGATGCCGCCTATGCCGATGCTGCGGGCATAGGTCTTGAAGATCATCTCGGGCGACATCTCGCCAACGGTTTGTGTCACACTCACGCCACCGATGTTCAATACCGTGTCGTGGAACAAGAGGCTCATACCAGGCACGATGAGCCACCACACGGCCAGCGAGCCCAAGCAGATGAAGAGCGCATATTTCAAACCGATGATATAGCCCAAGCCCAAGACGGCAGCGCCTGTGTTCACCTTGAACAGTAGCTTCGTCTTCTCCACGATGGTGTCGTAGCCGTTGATGATGTTGGTCGTCACCACCTCGTTCCACCAGCCGAAGGTAGCCACGATGAAGTCGTACAAGCCACCAATCAATCCGGCCAGAATGAGGGGTTTCGCCTGGTCGCCGCCCTTCGCGCCGCTCACCAGCACCTGCGTCGTGGCCGTAGCCTCAGGGAACGGATACTTGCCATGCATATCCTTCACGAAATACTTGCGGAAGGGGATGAGGAACAGGATGCCGAGGATGCCGCCCAAGGCCGAGGCCATGAAGACCTGCAGGAACGAGGCCGACATCTCTGCGCCGTATTTCGCCTGCAGGATATAGATGGCAGGCAAAGTGAAGATGGCACCAGCCACGACGGCTCCCGAGCAGGCGCCGATGCTCTGTATGATGACGTTCTCGCCCAAGGCCTTCGAGCGCTTGGCGGCTGTGCTCACACCCACGGCGATGATAGCGATGGGGATGGCGGCCTCAAACACTTGGCCCACCTTCAATCCCAGATAGGCTGCGGCGGCCGAGAAAAGCATAGCCATCAGCACGCCCCACGTCACCGACCACGAATTCACCTCGGGATATCTGCCGCTTGGCGACATCAGCGGCTCATATTCTTCACCTTCTTTCAGCTCGCGGAACGCGTTCTCCGGCAGCTGTGTCTTGATTTCTTCCATATCGAAAGCATCTGTTATTTCTGTGAACGCTGGCTCTCCGTCTGTTCACGCTTCCACTTGTAGTAACGGTCCACGAAGTCAATCTGTTCGCGGTTGGGCACCATGATAAGCGAAGCACCATTGCTGAACTGCATCGTGGTGGGCTTGGATTCATCGAATGTCGGCCAGTAAGGCAGGCCCTTGCCATTGGGATTGCCCGTCTTGGCGAAGTTCACCCAGTACTCCTGCAGGATTTCTGCCACAGCAGCCTCGTGGGGGAATTTGTCGGGCTGAGAGAGGAACTCGTTGTTCAGATACATGATGTCGTCGGCATGAGCCACACCCTTGCGACGCGGGTCTTGTGAGAAGCTGCGCGTAGAGGGCTGAGCCAGATAGGCGGCATAGGCAGAACTCTTGCCCGTCTTGCTCTGCAGGTTCACCCAGGCGAATGACGGCCACGCAAAGCCCATGTCACGGAAGGCATCAGCATTGCCGTGCCAGGCCTCGTCGTTGGTATTGCCGGGATAAACCTTCAGGGCCTCGTCGGCATAGTCGCCGAAGATATGGCGCACCTGTTTCTGATAGTCCTCTGCCTTGATATTGCCAGGAGTAAAGAGGGCACCCTCGTCGCTGTTGGTCATCACGATGACGGGCACGTCGTTGTATTCGCCACGCTCATAGAGACGGTACTGGTCGTCGCAGATCACGTAGCCGTCGACGCAAGGCCAGAAGCCAGCGAAGCCCACATTACCATCGCAGAGAGCCATCGCATCCATCTTGCGCATCTGCTTGATGTTCTTCTTCTTCAAGTGCTTCTGGAAGGCGAGGCCCTGCTGCTCGGCACCCTTCTGCGAGGCATCCAGGCCCAGGCTGCGCGGTTGGTCGCTCCAAGGGGCAAACGAGCCGCCACTATGGCTGATGACACCACGGAAAAGGCCCTTGGCCAGAGGCGAGGCGCTAAGCATGCTGCAGCTGATGGCACCTGCCGACTCGCCGAAGATGGTCACCTTCGAGGGGTCACCGCCGAAGTTCGCGATGTTGCGCTGCACCCATTGCAGGGCGTAGATCTGGTCGAGCAGACCATAGTTGCCAGAGTGTCCGTCGGGCGATTCCTTGGTTAGCTCCGGGTGAGCCATGAAGCCCAAGGCACCAGTACGGTATTCGACGCTGACGATGACCACGCCGCGACGGGCCAGGCTCGTCCACAGGTCGCCACCATACCATTCTGTCTGGAATCCGCCGCCATGAATCCACACCATCACAGGCAGACGGTCGTTGACCGACTTGGCAGGCGTGGCGATGCCGAGATACAGGCAGTCCTCGCTCATCATGTCTGCCGTACGGCCCTGACGGGTGGGCTGCGGCGGCAGAGGGCCGAACTTGTCGCACACTCTCACGCCCTCCCACGCCTTGGCAGGCTGGGGAGCCTTCCAGCGCAGGTCACCCACAGGTGGTGCCGCATAGGGTATGGCCCGATAGACAGCCAGGTCGCTGCCGTCAAGGATTCCTTCCACTTCGCCCGTTTCCACGTGCGTTCTCTTCAGCGGCTGCTGAGCGGCCACCGTCATACTCACCAGTAGCGCAAAGGCTACCATCAACCATTGTCTCTGTTTCATAGTTCTCAGTTTCATAGGTCGCAAGGACGGTGCAAACCGAATGCAATCAAATCTATTTGCATTGCTGAGGTGCAGCCCGTTGGCTTTGCCCTCGTCCTGCGCGACTCGGCCAATCGTGCAAGCATGTTGGCTCTCGCTGCTTCGTCCGTTCTCGCAGCCTTTGACTGCAAAGATACGAACTTTTCTCATAACCTCCAAAACTTTTCCCATTTTTTCGTCTACAATCGAATTGGGCGAGCTAATTTCTATTTTCCTTCGTTTTTATTTGGAAGTTTAGGAATAAAATCTTATCTTTGCCAACGAAAAGCAGAAATAGCTATGACACAGTTAGTGATTACTTTGAAAGACCAGTCGTATCTGCCCAACATCCGACGCATAGTCAAGTCGCTGGTAGGTGTTGAAAAGGTGGCTACGACAAAGACTGCCGTTAAATCGACTGTCAAGAAGAAACGCCTCTCTCGCTACGAGCAGTCATTGCTTGATGCAAAGGAAGGGCGCGTGTATGAATACGAGAGCAGCGAAGAATTCTTCAAGAAAATGGGAATCTGATGTACAAGATTAGGACTACTAACCAGTTTGAGAAGGATTTGAAACGTTGCATCAAGCGGGGTTACCCCATGGACAAGTTTCGTGAGGTCATCAAGTTATTGGAACGTGACGGAATGCTTCCGGCTGAGTATCGTCCCCATCTGCTTCATGGCAAACGTGAGGGCCAATGGGAATGCCACATTCAGCCAGATTGGCTACTTATTTGGATTCAGTATGAAAACGAGTTAGAACTGCTGATGCTTAACACAGGCACGCATTCTGACTTGTTCAAGAAATAAATAATTGTATAACCCTAAAATCGGAAATGCCTATGGGCTGAGATAGATAAAAGGACATAAGATAGAACGTCCACTTTTGATTCTTGTTATCCGAAATCGCCAAATTTCAAGAAATGTACAAGAACTGAAGTAGATGGTTCACGCCGGTCGGCGTGGGCATTTACTAGTTTAAGTACATTGGGTGTTTGGCGATACCTGGATAACGTAGACGAAGTAAATTGTCCACGTTTTCTTTTCGTATTATTAAATAGTATTGTCATACCTAATCTATAATTAACATGAAACACATTCTTGCTTTTTTTGTATCTTTGTTACCTATAAGCACTTTTGCATTGGAATTAATCAATGATTTCGAGTGGCTCGAGCCTAATAACCGGGTTGAGATAGTTGTTGGTGAACCATATCAACTGAAATTTTCTTGCTCAGACAACACTCTCCCATTCACGAATGAATATGCAGATTCATGGAATCATTATGACTTTGAAGGAGGACAGCATTTAGTAAATCCTCCCACAGGTTATTCTATTAATGACAAAGGGGTTATTACGGGTTTGATTCCAGGCTCATATGCAATTAAATTCACTGGTTGGATTCTACCCAAAAGTGGAGTTGACAAAATGCTTATGATTACAGTTGTTTCTGAACGCTCAGAAACAGAGTCAAACAACACCTTGGACACCGCCAATGATATTTCAACCAAGATTCGATTTGGTCTATACAACATCTCCGATGTGGATTATTTCAAATTCACCAATAGTAACCTGAAATGGGGTGATAATGTGACGTTTAGAATTCACTATTATGGTTTGAGGGAGAGCCCTTTCGGCTATAAATGGGCCACATTCTGTGGAACAGATATGGTAGGAGGAGGCTCTCTGATGAGCCAAGACCAAGAGTGCAATGCATTAGTCACCTCCGGCAATACTGTCTATCTTGAAGTATATTATGACCAAAGCCGTTCACAATACTTTAACTATGGAGAAGAATTTGTAGCAGAAGTCTATATTAATGGTATTCCTGCGAGTGAATACGGAAATGATGTTGGCGAAGGATTTGATGGGGAGGGTACCGAAAACGCTCCTTATCTGATTAAGAATGCTTCAAACCTAAAGCAACTTGCAAATAACGTAAATTCAGGCAACTCATATTCAAATACCTATTTTGAATTGAGTGATAATATTGATATGACAGGCGAAGCCTTTGAGCCTATAGGGAATCAAAATAACCATTTTTCAGGAACATTTGATGGCAAGGGATTTGTCATAAAAGGTATTTCTGTAAATTCGGACTCATATATCGGTCTCTTTGGATATATAGAAAACGCATTCATCAATGACGTTGGCGTTGAAGATACAAACTATACTGGATGGAGTAACATTGGAGGTATAGCTGGTTATAGTTCGAATTCTGTTATAACGAACTGTTACAGTCGTGGACTTACAAATGGAAATGACTGCGTGGGAGCACTTGTTGGATATAGTGGCGAAGGAACGGTTATTCAAAACTGTTTTAGTTCCATGCAACACACCAAATATCAAATATATGGTTCAGTCGGTGGATTGGTTGGCTACAATTGCGGTAAATTGGAGAATAGCTACTTCTACGGTACTATCAATGCGAAAATCTTCGAGAAGAGTACTACGGGTGGTATTGTTGGATATAACCACACAACAGGCTCAATCCATTATTGCTATTTCATAAAATATGGCGATGTAATGAATGGAGAGTTCAACTATTGTGGTAGTCTTAATTGGGGTGATTGCTATGGTACAGATTCTTTTGATTTGTATGGTATTACAACGTCTGGAAGCTATTTGCATGCGAAACTCAATACTTGGGTGGATGACCATAGTAATGAAGGGCACTATAAGAAATGGACAAACGAGAGTTTTCCGTCATTTGCAGAGTATGCAGAACCTGTTGAACAGAATGAAGATCATGAATTCGTTGATCTAGGACTCCCTAGTGGTCTGCTATGGGCTACCACAAACATTGGTGCTAAATACCCTGAAGAACATGGCGATTATTATGCATGGGGTGAAACAAGTCCAAAGTCAGAATACAGTTGGGCGACGTACAAATATGCTAATGGTTCCGAGAACACATTGACCAAGTATTGTAACGATGCTGGTTATGGTATTGTTGATTACAAAGAAGTATTGGAAGAGGAAGATGATGCGGCCACAGTTAACTGGGGCAAGCTTTGGCGAACTCCAACATTAAGTGAGACCCAGGAACTAATTAGTTGCTGTTCATGGGAATTAACGACGCTGAATGGTATTAGTGGCTACAAAGTAACAGGTGCTAATGGAAATTCTATTTTTCTCCCAGCTGGAGGTGTGATGCAATACTATTGGAGTTATTTTACAGATCGCTCTGTTGTTATGAGTGCAACTACATTTTATTATAGTTCTTCGGCGAGTGTATTATGCTGCATTGATGGCTCTCCACAATGGTGGTATGGATGGGCTAGGTGTTGGGGATATAATGTGCGTCCAGTATATGAGTACCCAACTTACAAGCTTACTTATATTATTGATGGAAATGAATACAAGTCGTTTATGATAAAAGAGGGTGAAACTATAACGCCAGAGCCAGCTCCCACGAAGGAAGGCTACACCTTCTCTGGCTGGAGCGAGATTCCAGAGAAGATGCCAGCACATGATGTAACCGTTACGGGTACATTCTCGGTTAATAAGTATATGCTTACCTATCTTGTAGATAGTGAGGAGTATAAGACCTACGAGGTGGAGTATGGAGCTGTCATTACTCCGGAAGAAGAACCCACAAAGGAAGGGTATACCTTCTCTGGTTGGAACGATATACCCGAAACGATGCCTGCTCACGATGTAATTGTTTCAGGTACATTCACAATAAACAAGTATAAGCTAACCTATTTCGTGGACGGTGAGGTGTATAAGACCTATGAGGTGGCACTTGGAACAGCGATTACTCCTGAGAGTGAACCAGAAAAGGAAGGATACACCTTTAGCGGTTGGAGTGAGATACCTAAGACAATGCCTGCACATGATGTAACTATTACTGGAACGTTTACTGTAAATAAATACCAGTTGACTTATATCGTGGATGGCGAGGAGTACAAGACATTCCAAGTGGAATACGGCGCTGCAATTACGCCAGAGCCAGAGCCTATCAAGGAAGGATTCGTCTTTTCAGGATGGAACGGACTACCTGAAACGATGCCAGCTCATATGGTTATTGTAACAGGAACATTTTCTAAGGCAAAGTATATGCTCACCTATATGGTGGACAGTGAAGTGTATAAGTCGCAGGAGATGTACTATGGAGCAGTCATCACGCCAGAGCCAGTTCCCACAAAGGAAGGCCATACCTTCTCCGGCTGGAGTGAGATTCCGGCAACAATGCCTGCACATGATGTAACGGTAACAGGCTCCTTCTCTGTGAACAAATACATCCTGACCTATATCCTTGACGGAAAAGAATACAAGACGATGGAGGTAGAATATGGCGCGGTTATTACTCCAGAGCCAGACCCTGAAAAGGAAGGCTATACCTTCAGCGGTTGGATTGGTCTTCCAGAAATAATGCCGGCAAAGTTAGTGATTGTTACTGGTACATTCAGTATCAACAGCTACACGCTAACTTATATGATTGATGAGGAGGTGTACAAGCAGGTGGTATATGAATACGGAGCAGAGATTACACCTGAGCCACAGCCGGAGGGTGACTACGTATCCTTCGAATGGGTGGGCCTGCCTGAGACGATGCCGGCACATGATGTGACGGTGACGGCAGCCTACGAGACGGGCATTGCTGAAATCATGTTGATGGCCCAACAAGGGCAGCTGCGCATCTACAGTCCCAACGGCAAACTGCTGAGTAAGCTGCAGAAGGGCCTGAACATCGTAGTGATGCAGGATGGAACCACGAAGAAAGTGGTGGTGAAATAGTCTTTTGTTTTTTTCAATTAACACGAATCGCAGGGACTTTTTGGAAAATTCCAGGAAGTCCCTGCTTCATACTAAGTTTACGTGACAAGCAATATAGACCTCATAGAAATAGGTACACACGAAGACAGTCTCAAATCTCAGTT
The DNA here is from genome assembly GCA_017615355.1 of Prevotella sp. GTDB lineage: Bacteria > Bacteroidota > Bacteroidia > Bacteroidales > Bacteroidaceae > Prevotella. The sequence goes on along the minus strand of JAGAAJ010000069.1, from coordinate 2,464 downwards.
CAACAAAAAGGCACTTTTCACATCGGATTCTTTCTCAAATTTCAAATACAACTTATTGATTATTAATTAATTATATATTTAAATATATATAAAGAAGAGATGTGGGGGTACCTTTAAAAACAACTGAGATTTGAGATTTGAGACTTAAAAAGAGTTAATTCTTTTATCAAATAGCTATTTAATTATCTAAATAGCAATGACTTACAACATTTTCGGTGGCACCAATCCGACAATGTTCAACCCTGCAAAAGGCACAAAATTCTGCAAAATCCTCCTCTCAAAGGCCTCAAAAGACGCGCATGAGACGCTTTTTCTATGGTAATTCCTGCATTTGCTGCTCATTTTTCGAACGTGAAGTTCATCTATTTAGACAGCAAATAGCATGATTCGTGCGGCTAAATGGGCCATTTGACAGCTCCTTTAGATGATAAAAGATGAATTATGATGGAAACAGCCTAGTAGAAGAATGAGGGCCAAGCGTTTCAGTTTCAGTTGTTTCAGTTTAAAAACGAGGGGGTATATCCTCTTTAATATCTTTATAACTAATTAATATATAGATAGTTATATATAAAACAAGGAAAATGAACACCCTCAAAAACTAACTGAAACAACTGAAACTGAAACGCTTGGCCAATCACAATTCATCTAAAAAGCAGAAAATCAATAAGATACGACATCTAAAAACCGAATTCGCTCGCGATTTCGAACCTCGTAAGGGCTCAAAATGCCTCAAAATCCTGCTCAAAAAGGCCTCAAAAGACACAGATTATGCTTTCTTTTGGGGAGTCTCCCCATGTTTTCCGAAGCCTTGGGAATTATCTACGGAGCCTCCGCAAGTTCATAAAGAGCCTCCTTAGCATCATAAAGAGGCTCCTCATCATCATAAAGAGCCTCCTTATCATCAAAAACGACATTCAGAAAAATTCTTTCTAATGCAGAGCCGTCAGGAAGCGGCGGATTCGGTCAAGGCCCTCAAGGAGGCGGCTGCGGGGACAGGCGATGTTGATGCGGATATAGCCGCGACCGGTCTCGGGGCCGTACATCGTGCCGGGATTCACCCAGACACGGGCCTCGGTGAGGAGACGGTTGCAGAGCTCATCGACGGGGATGCCGAGGGCTGAGACATCGACCCACACGAGATAGGTGCCTTCCAAGGGGGTGACGAGGCATTGAGGAAGATGCTCTGCGAAAAAAGCGCGGAGGGCCTTGTAATTGTCCCAGAGATAGCGGTTGAGGGCGTCGAGCCAGTCCTCGCTCTCGTTGTAGGCGGCGATGAGGGCGACAGGGCCGAAGGGGTTAAGGTCGCACACCTCGTTGATGTTGATGGCACGGTCGAGGCGACGGCGCCAATCAGGTCGGGCGCAGATGATGTTGGCCGTCTGCAGGCCTGCAATGTTGAACGACTTCGACGGCGAGTTCAGCACGACGCTGTTCATGCGGCACGCCTCGCTGACGGCGGCAAAGGGCTGGAACGTGTGGCCAGGCATCATCAGCTCGCAATGGATCTCGTCGCTCACCACCTTCACGCCATACTTCATGCAGATATCATTCATGCGCTCCAGCTCTTCCTTCGTCCAGACACGGCCCGTGGGGTTGTGAGGGTTGCAGAGCAGGAAGACGGTGGTCTTCTCATCGGCGCACTTGGATTCGAAGTCGGCGAAGTCGATCTCGAAGCGGCCGTTGCGGGTGAACCGCAAGGCACACTCAAGCACTTCGCAGCCGTTGTTCTTTATGCTCGAAAAGAAGCAGTTGTAGTCAGGTGAGAGGATGACCACCTTTTCGCCTGGCATCGTCAGGGCCTTGATGGCAACGCTCATCGCAGGCACGACGCCTGTGGTGTAGAGAATCTCCTCGCGATGGATGGTCCAATCGTGGCGCCGCTGGAACCAGTTGATGACGGCATCGTAGTAGGCATCAGGGACGATGCTATAGCCGAACACCCCGTGCTCAGCGCGTTTCCTCACGGCCTCCTGAATGGCAGGAGCGGCCTTGAAGTCCATATCGGCCACCCATAAGGGAATAACATCTTCTAATGTCGTCTCATCATACTTCACGCAGTTGGTGCCACGACGGTTTATAATCTCGTCAAAGTCAAAGTTCTTCATCTTGTCTCTATCTTGCAATCAGCCGGCTGGCGAACATTCTCGTCGATGGTGATGCTGCCGATGCTGTCGGCAATGATGTAGCCGGTAGTGGGGTTCTTGATGTTCTCGATATGTCCGCGAATGTCGGCCTCCACCTCGCTGTATTCGAAGACGCGGTCGCAGGCCTTGTCGAAGGTGCAGTTGTCCAACTCCAGATGATGGGCATAGCAGAGCAGTTGCTCGCCGGCGAGGTGGCAGTTGATGAGGTGCACATGCTTGGAGTGCCACGCCAGGTATTCGCCGTCGAGGATGCTGTTGACGATGGTGACGTTCTCGCACTCCCAGAACGAGTCCTTCGTGACGATGTGGGCGTTCTGAAT